>NZ_JBHVJC010000020.1:109971-161986 GCF_042799315.1 Streptomyces sp. NPDC057702
GTGGCCGGCGGGGGGGGGGGGGGGGGGGTGGGGGAGCCCCCCGACGCCACGGCCGGGGGGGCCTAACTCCCCCGGGCGGGGGCCGCCCACCCCCCCCCTTCACCGCCCCCGGCCCCCCGCCGGGGGGGGGGGGCCCGGCCGCAGGTCAGCCTTCCAGGTGGGCCACGATCCGCGGACCGAGGTCCGTGACGTCGCCCGCGCCCATGGTGAGAACCAGATCACCGGGTCCGGCCATTCCCGCGATCAGCTCGGGGATCGCCTCCCGGTCACCCGCGGCCCGCACCCGGGCGCCCCGGGCGGTGGCCGCGTCGATGACCAGCGCGCTGGTCACGCCCTCGACCGGGTCCTCCCGGGCCGGGTAGATGTCCAGCACCAGGGCCGCGTCGGCCAGTGCGAGCGCCTGACCCATCTCGGCGCCCAGCTCCTGGGTGCGGCTGAACAGGTGCGGCTGGAAGACCACCAGCACCCGGCCGTCCCCGGCGCCGCCACGGATCGCCTCCAGGTCGGCGGCGATCTCGGTGGGGTGGTGCGCGTAGGAGTCGATGACCTGCACGCCGCCGGCGGTGCCACGGAGCTGGAGGCGGCGGTTGACACCGGTGTAGGAGGCCAGCGCGGTGGCCAGCTCGCGCGGGGGCAGACCCATGGCGGTGCCCGCGGCCAGGGCCGCGACCGCGTTGTGCGCGTAGTGCCGGCCGGGCACCGAGACGGTGAAGGTCAGCCGCTCGCCGTCGGCCAGGACCACGGTGACCTCGCTGGTCAGGCCGTGCGGGGTGACGTCCACGACGCGCAGGTCGGCGTCCTCGGCCTCGCCGTAGGTGACGACAGTCAGGCCCGCGCGACCCCGCACCCGGCTGGTCAGCTCGCGGGCGCCGGGCTGGTCGGCCGCGATGACGAGCGTGCCGCCGGGGCGGATACGGCCCACGAAGGTCTCGAAGGACTCGTAGATCTCGTCCATCGAGGCGTAGTTGGCGTGGTGGTCCAGCTCCACGTTGAGGATGACGGCGACCTCGGGCGCGTACTTGTGGAAGCTGCGGTCGCTCTCGTCCGCCTCGGCGACGAAGATCTCGCCGGCGCCGTGCCGCGCGTTGGAGCCGGGCGCGTCCAGGTCGCCGCCGATGGCGTACGAGGGGTCGACGCCGAGGGTGGTCAGGGAGACCGCGAGCATCGAGGTGGTGGTGGTCTTGCCGTGGGTGCCGGCCACGGCGATGGCGCGGCGGTCGGTCATCAGCGCGGCGAGCGCGTCGGAGCGGTGCACCACCGGGATGCCGCGCTCGGCCGCCGCCCGCAGCTCCGGGTTGTCCGGCCGGATGGCGCTGGAGACCACGACCCCGGTGGCGTCCGTCGCCAGGTGCTCGGCGGCGTGCCCGATGTGCACGGCGGCGCCGAGCGCGCGCAGCGAGCGCGCCGTGTCGGACTCGCGCGCGTCGCTGCCGGCGACCTTCGCGCCGCGCATGGCCAGGATGCGGGCGATGCCGGACATGCCGGCGCCGCCGATCCCGATGAAGTGCGGACGCGTCAGCGCGTCCCCCGCCGCCGACGCACCGGTGGTGTCCGGGGCGCCGGCCCCACTCGGCGCCGCGGCCGGGGCCACGGGGGCCGCCGCTTCGCGCCGCGCTGCGTTCTCGGAGCCGAGGCCCGCCGGTGCCATCGCGGTTCTCCCTGGTGGTAGCCGTGGGCGGCCCGGTGGGGCCGCCGATCTGGTCCGGGGCCGCCGCTGCCGCCGGCCCCCGGCCAAGATTCTCGCACTCCTCACCGACACCCCCGGCCCCGGCCGCGCGCACCCGCCCCGCGCCCGCGCCCCGCGCCCGCGCGCCGCGCGCCCCGCGTCGGGACGGGGCGCGCGCGGGCCCGTGGCGGACGGGCCCCGGCCCTAGCGGGTCTCGGGGGGCTCGTCCGCCGCGTGCGAGAAGAGCTTGAGGACGGGGACGCCGACCTTGTGGCGGGCGCGGGAGGCCCAGTCGCGGTGGAAGAACTCCTCGACGAAGTGCGGCGCGGTCAGCACGATCACCTCGTCGGCCCCGGTCTCCTCCACCACCGAGCGCAACAGGTCCAGCGGGTGGCGTTCCACGATCTGGCCCACGGCCTCGCTGCCGGTGGCCCGCAGCGCGTCCAGCGAGTGGGCCAGGGCGCGCTCGGCGGGCTGGCCGTCGGCCTGCCCCTCGGACGTCTCGGCCTCCCGGACGGCCCGTTCCAGTTCCCCCAGTGCCACGTCGTCGATCGCGCGCAGCAGCCGGTCCTGGTCGCCGCGCGGCTGCATCAGGACGACGAAGGAGACCTCGTCGTCGTGCAGCGAGGCAACGAAGTCCACGTCCGCTGGTGTCAGGGGCTGCTCGATCATCAAAACGCTCGTGAACACGACGGACGCCCTTCTTCTCCCTGGACCCACAAGGCCCCACAGAAACCATCCTGCGCGTGCCCGCCCGGGGCCGCGTGACACCAGTCTGCCCAGCAGAAGTTAACCGGAACGGTAAATTCCGCTGATTGTCAGAACCGACGGTAGCGGGTGAACAGGAAGCCGTCCTCCTCCAGGAGCGAGGCCATGGAGAATCGTTCCGGCACCGCGAGCGGCGGCCCGTTGACGATGCGCTCCGCCGCGCCCGAGGCCACCACCGGCGCCACCGACAGACACAGCTCGTCCAGCGCCCCGGCCCCCACCAGCTGCCCCAGCAGGCTGGGCCCACCCTCGGTGAGCAGCCGGGTCATCCCGCGCTCGGCCAGGGCCTCCTTGACCAGCCCCGCGTCGACCAGGGCGCCCCGGCCCGCGCGCACCACCACGACCCCGGCGGCCTCGGCCGCCGCCACCCGCCCGGCGGGCGCCTCGGCCCCGGTCAGCACGAGGGTGGGGGTGTGGGGCGCGGTGAACAGCGGCAGCGAGAAGTCCAGGTCAAGGCTGGCGCTGACGACGGCGACGGCGGGCGCCGGCGGCTGGCCGAGGGCCGCCCGCCGGGCCGCGAACGCCTCCCGCGCCTTCGCCGGCCGGTACCCCTCCTGCCGTACCGTCCGCGCGCCCACCACGATCACGTCGGCCAGCCCGCGCAGCACCCCGAAGACGCGCATGTCGGCGTCGGAGGACAGCGGCTGCGAGCGGCCCTCGTGGTGGGCCGCCCCGTCCAGCGAGGTGACCATGTTCGCCCGCAGCCAGGCCCTGGACGCGGTGCCGGGGCCCGCCCCCAAGCGGCCCGGAGCGGCGTCGCCGGCGCCGGCCTCACCCGGATAGGCGTACGCGTCGGCCAGCTCGTCCAGCGACCAGGTGCGCGCGTCGAGGTCCGTCAGATCGGATGGCGGGGGGAACAGGCGTCGCATGGCCGCAGTGTGACATGGGTCCCTCGCCCGGCAGGACCCCGGCGGGCAGCGACTAGGCTGGACGGCTGTGTCCTCCACCGCCGACTCGGCCGCCAGCTCTCAGCCCGCCTCCCGAATAGGGAGCGCGGCGACGCACCAGGGCCCGCTCGCGCTGACCTCCCGCGCCCCGCGTGTCCCCGCCGACCAGCTCGTCGCCGAGATGGTGCCGCCGCCGCGCTTCGGTGTCGTGAGCTTCGACAACTACCTGCCCGACCCGAACCAGCCGAGCCAGGCCGAGGCCGTGCGCGTGCTGCGCGACTTCGCCCGGGGCCTGGGCGAGGGGGCCGGCGCGTCGGCCGACGGGCGCCGGCGCTGGTTCCGCCGGTCGACCAAGTCCGCGACGGCCGGCGGCCCGCGCGGGGTGTACCTGGACGGCGGGTACGGCGTCGGCAAGACCCACCTGCTGGCCTCCCTGTGGCACGCGACGCCGGCGCCGGCCGAGCGGAAGGCGTTCGGCACCTTCGTGGAGCTGACCAACCTGGTCGGCGCGCTCGGCTTCCAGGAGACCGTGCGTACGCTGAGCGGACACCGGCTGCTGTGTATCGACGAGTTCGAGCTGGACGACCCGGGCGACACGGTGCTGGTCTCCAGCCTGCTGTCCCGGCTAGTCGAGGCGGGTGTGGCGCTGGCCGCCACCTCGAACACGCTGCCCGGCAAGCTGGGCGAGGGCCGGTTCGCGGCGGCCGACTTCCTCCGCGAGATCCAGGGCCTCTCGGCGCACTTCCGTCCGCTGCGCATCGACGGCGAGGACTACCGCCACCGTGGCCTGCCCACCGCGCCGGCGCCCCACTCCGACGCGACCGTCACCGCCGTCGCCCAGCGCACCCCCGGTGCCACCCTGGACGACTTCGGCGCGCTGCTCGGCCATCTGTCCACGGTCCACCCGAGCCGGTACGGCGCGATGACCGACGGCCTGCACGCCGTGTGCCTGACCGGCGTGACCCCCGTGCCCGACCAGTCGACGGCGCTGCGCCTGGTCGTGCTGGCCGACCGGCTCTACGACCGGGAGGTCCCGGTCCTGGCCTCCGGCGTACCGTTCGACCAGCTCTTCAGCGAGGAGATGCTGCAGGGCGGCTACCGGAAGAAGTACTTCCGGGCGATATCCCGGCTGACGGCCCTGGCCCGGGACGCGAAGGGCCTCATCGAGGCGTGAGCCCGGCGCGGGTGCCCGGCGCCGGGCCGAGCGGACGCGCCTGGATCGGTGGATGGTCGGCGCGCCGGGCGGAGGGTGTGGGCGGGTGACGGATCTGGCGCCAGGTCGCGGCGGCAGTGCGCGCGGCTGGTTCCCGTTCGGTCAGGTGCGTGGTACACACGGGCGAATTACGTCACCTGTCCGCCACCAGGGAGTCACCGTATGTCCACGACACGACGTCAGGTGCTGGCCCGTAGCGGGGCGCTGGGGGCCGGCCTCGCCTTCACCGGGGCCCTCTCCGAGCTCTTCGCCGGCACAGCCGCCGCCGCGCCCACGGCCGACGGGCCCGGCGGCTACGGCCCGCTGGTCCCCGACCCGGACGGGCTGCTCGACCTGCCCGAGGGCTTCCGCTACCGCGTGCTCTCCCGCGAGGGTGACCCGCTGCGCTCGGGCGAGGGCCCGGTGCCCAGCCACCACGACGGCATGGCGGCCTTCCCCGGCTCCCCCGGCCACCCCGGACCCGCCGCCTTCGGCCGCGCGCACACCCGGCTCGTGCGCAACCACGAGAACCGGCCCGACGCGCCCCTGCGCGTCCCCGCCGTCCCGGGCCTGACCTACGACCCGGCGGGCCTGGGCGGCTGTACGACCCTCGCGCTCGACCAGGAGAACCGGGTGCTCTCCGAGCGGGTGGCCATCGCCGGCACGGCCGTCAACTGCGCGGGCGGCCCGACCCCCTGGCACACCTGGCTGACCTGCGAGGAGACCGAGGACCAGGCCGGGACCAACGGCTACACCAAGGACCACGGCTTCGTCTTCGAGGTCGACCCGTACAACCCGTCGCGCACCGGCGCCGTACCGCTCACGGCGCTGGGCCGCTTCCAGCACGAGGCGATCGCCGTGGACCCGCGCCGGGGCGTCGTCTACGAGACCGAGGACGCCTTCGAGCACCCCTTCGGCCTCTTCTACCGCTTCCTGCCGCACCGGCCGCGCGGCGGGCGCGGTGCGCTGCGCGCGGGCGGCGTGCTGGAGGCCATGCGGGTGCCGGACGTACCGGACCTGTCGGCGATCCGGGAGCCGGGCACCGCCTTCGACCGCGTCACCTGGGTGCCGGTGCCCGACCCGCTGGCCCGCCGGACCCCCGTGCGTTTCCAGGACTTCGGCAAGGGCGGCGTCACCCACGCGCAGAAGCTCGAAGGCTGCTACTGGGGCGGCTCGTGCGTGTACTTCGTCTCCAGCTACGCCCGGGGCGCGGAGGGCTCGGCCGCCGACCACTTCGGCCAGGTGTGGCGGTACGACCCGGAGCGCGCGCGGCTGACCCTGGTGGTCGTCTTCGGCCCCGACACGGACGTACGGCTGCCCGGCGAGTCCCCCGACAACATCGCCCTCACCCCCGGTGGCGGCCTGATGGTGTGTGAGGACGGCGACGGCGCCCAGCACGTCTTCGGCCTGACCCGGCGCGGCGAGGTCTACCCGGTGGCGCGCGGCCGGCAGAACCTGGGCACGCCACGGGAGCCGTCCTGGGGCGAGTTCGCGGGGGTCACCTTCGCTCCCGACCGGCGCACGATGTACGTCAACTGCTACACACCGGGCACCACGTTCGCCGTGACCGGGCCCTGGCGCTAGCCTCGCGCGCGCTCAGCTCCGACGGGAGCTGAGCGCGCAGGCCACGGCGCACGCGGCGGCGCAGACCAGCGCGGCGGCGACGCACGGCAGGACCGGCATCGGCACCGCGCCGGTGTGCGAGCCGGCGACCAGGTCGTGGACGGCGGCGTACGCCGGCGAGGGCGCCTGGACCAGGGCCGCCAGCGCGGCCAGCGACGTGGCCAGCAGCGCCCAGCCGGGGCGGCGCAGCAGCGGCCAGGCGCACAGCGCGCCGACCGCCGTCCCCAGCAGGGCGCAGGCGACGGTGGCCAGCAGCCCGCCGGCGGTGGCCTCGGCCACCGGAACCGACACCCGGCGATCGGAGCTGTGCGGCCCGCTGATCCGCGCGACGGCCACGGTGGCCAGCACGCCGAGCGTGGTCGAGCACAGCAGCGCGGTGAGCAGGCAGGCCAGATGGGCGCGGGCCGGGCTGGTCGCCGCCGAGGCGATGTGCCGGGCGGACGGCGGGTCGCCGGTGACACACACCCGCACCAGCCACGCGGCCACCGGCAGCAGGCCGGCCGCCGTGTAGCCGAGCGAGTCGAGGATCGGCTGCCCCGACTGGACGCCGATGACCAGGAAGACGCCGTACAGCAGCAGCGGCGGCAGCAGGCGGTGGGAGCGGATCAGCAGCTCCGTCTGGTAGCGCAGCAGGGCACTCACGGGCGGTCGTCGGCCTCCGAGGCGTACGGCGCGCCCTCGGGCGCGGCCGTGGGCGGGTGCGGCGCGGGCGCGGGGGTCACGGCCCGGATGTGCCAGGGCGGGCGGGCCGCGAGCAGGGCGCGCAGCAGCGCGTCGGAGTACGCGGCGGGCACCGTCAGCGCGGTCGCGCCGTCGGGGGCCTCGGACGCGGCGGGGGCACCGGGCAGCCCCGCCGGGGGTGCGGCGCCCGGCGGGCCCTCGGCCACGACGCGCACGCGCGGACCGCCGGCCGCCCGGTCGGGCGGGGCGGCGGGGTCCGGCGGCGCCTGTCCGGCCGGGACCAGCGTGCTGCCGCGCAGGTGGTAGGCCGCGTCCACCGCGCCGGCGAGGCGTCGCGGGTCGTGGTCGACGAAGACCACCGCGCCGCCGTCGGCGACCCGGTCCGCCACCGCCCGGTCGAGTGCGGCGCGGGCCCGCTGGTCCAGCCCCGTCCACGCCTCGTCCAGCACCAGCAGCTCGGGGTCGGCCAGCAGCGCCTGGGCGACGGCGACCTTCTGGGCGCTGCCCTTGGACAGGTCGCTCAGCGGTGTGCGGGCGTGCTCGGCCGCGTCCAGGTACTCCAACCACCGCGTCGCCTCCCGCGCGGCACGCCGCCGGTCCAGTCCGTGCGCCCGGCCCAGGTGGGTGAGGTATCCGGCGGCCGTGAAGGGCAGCTCGGCGGGGAAGCGCTCGGGCACGTAGGCGGTACGGGGCCGGCCGCGTACCCGGCCGGCGGTGGGCCGGTCGATGCCCGCGAGGAGCCGCAGCAGGGTGGACTTGCCGGTGCCGTTCGTCCCCACGATCCGCAGCAGCGCCCCGGCCGGCACGGCGAGGTCGACGCCGCGCAGCACCCACGGGCCGCGCAGCCCGTAGCGGCGCCCAACACCCTCCAACATCACGGGCGTTCCGGAGGTGGGCGGCGGCACTCTCATGCGGCCCGACCCTAGCCGACCCGTCTGTGTCACGGTCCGGGCCGCCGTGCCCGGCCCGCGAGGACCTCCGGTCGGGCCCGGGGCGTTCTGGGTGGGGCTGGCAGACTGGGGCGGGTGACCAGCTCCGACTCCGGCGCCCGCGAGGGCTCGCCGGCCGCCGCCCCCGACCACGCCCCCACCGCCGACCGCTCCGCGCCCGCCCCGGGCCCCGACACCGACCGCTCCCCCGACGCCGCCCACCGGCCGGCCACGCCCGAGGCCGGCGCCGCCGACCCGGCTCGGGCCGCGCGACCGGTCGCCGTCGAGTTCGTGCTGCCGCTGGTGGTGCGGGTGGAGAAGGCGGACCCGCCGGAGCGCACCGACGCGTTGGAGACCGCCGCGCGCGCCGTGCTCACGCTGCTCGGCGACGAGCGGGCGAACGCCGAGGACGGGCCGTGGACGCGACTGGTCCGCGACTGGGAGGACGCCCGCATCCGCAAGGTGGTGCGGCGGGCGCGGGGCGCCGAGTGGCGACGGGCGGCCGAGCTGCCCGGGATCACGGTGACCGGCGCGCGGGCCGAGGTGCGGGTCTTCCCGCCGGTGCCGCTGGACGGCTGGCCCCGGGACCTGGCCAAGCTCCAGGTCTCGGGCACCGAGCTGGCCGATCCGCGGGAGCCCGCCGCCGCACCGGCGGGCCAGCCCGTGCTGTGGCTCAACCCCGACCTGGAGATGTCGGCCGGCAAGGCGATGGCCCAGGCCGGCCACGGGGCGCAGCTCGCCTGGTGGGAGCTGACCGGCCAGGAGCGGGCGGCCTGGCGCCGGTCGGGGTTCGCGCTCGCGGTGCGGACGGCGCCACGGGAGCGCTGGGCGGACCTGACCGGCAACGGGCTGCCGGTGGTGCGCGATGCGGGATTCACGGAGATCGCTCCCGGTTCGTGCACGATCGTCGCAGACCACCCGGCCCTTCGGAAACGCCCCAGGGAACTGTGATACTTAGGCACGAGAACATTTGTACTGGTGCCCAGGGGGGCGAAGTTGAGCACGTCCCGGAAGAAGTCACGTAGAGCGCGCACGTCGCGGGAGGCGTCGAAGCCGTCGAGGAAGGTCCTTTACACCGCGATCGCGGTCGTCGCGGCGTGTGCCGTGACCGCGACGGCGATCGGCCTTTCCGGGGGTGACTCCGACGACGGGAAGAAGGAGTCCGCCACCGCCACCGGCGCCCGGCCCACGCTTCCGGGGCCGCTCGGTTCGGGCGGCGGGGGAGGAAAGGACAAGGACGGCAAGCCGAAGCCGACGGAGGAGCCCTGGGACGGGAAGGTCAAGGTGCTCGGCGACGGTTCCACCTCCTACACCGGGCCGCAGCCGCACCAGCCCAAGCCGGACAAGCTCAAGCCGGGGCAGCGGCCCCCGCAGTTCGTGGTGTTCTCCTGGGACGGCGCGCTCCAGGGGGACGACCGGCTGTTCTCGCACTTCCGGCAGGTCGCGCGGGACAGCAACGCGAAGATGACGTTCTTCCTGAGCGGGATGTACCTGCTGCCGAAATCCAAGCGCGACCTGTACCGACCGCCGCAGCACAAGCCGGGCAACGCGGCGATATCCTTCGCGACCGACCCGCACATCCGCGACACGCTGGGTCAGCTCAGCGGCGCGTGGCGGGACGGGCACGAGATCGGCAGCCACTTCAACGGGCACTTCTGCGGCGCCAAGGGCGGCGACGACTGGAGCACCGACGAGTGGAAGAGCGAGATCAAGCAGCAGTACTCGTTCGTACAGAACTGGAAGACCAACACGGGATTCACCGACATCGACCCGTTGCCCTTCGACTACACGAAGGAGCTGGTGGGCGGTCGGGCCCCGTGCCTGGAGGGACAGAAGACGCTGATACCGGCGGCCAAGTCGTTCGGTTGGCGCTACGACGCGAGCTCGCCGGGCGACTTCCAGATCTGGCCGACGAAGATCGACGGCGTGTGGAACTTCCCGTTGCAGCTCCTGCCCTACCCCCAGAGCGAGAAGCAGGTCCTCTCGATGGACTTCAACTTCCTCTACAACCAGTCCGGGGACAGCACCGAGGGTGATCCGAAGAAGTACGACGAGTGGCTCGCGCTGACCACGGGCGGCTACATGAACGGCTTCGAGCGCGTCTACAACGGAAGCCGCGCGCCGCTGTTCATCGGCAACCACTTCGAGGACTGGAACGGCGGCATCTACATGCAGGCCATCGAGAACGTGATGCGGGAGGCGTGTGTGCGAAAGGAGGTGCGCTGCGTGTCCTTCAAGCAGCTCGCCGACTGGCTCGACGCCCAGGACCCGAAGGTGCTCGCCAAGCTCCGTGGACTGGACCCGGCGCAGTCGCCGGACTGGAAGTCCTTCCTGAAGTAGCGCGGCCGACGGGCCCCGGGTGAGCGTGCGGGCGGCCCCGCGTCCCGCGACCGCGCGGGGAGCGGGGCCGCCCGTCGCGCGTCCGGGTCAGGGCGCGGCCCGCAGGTAGTCGCGCCAGATGGTGAGCGGATAGCCGGTCCCCTTGGCTCCCGTGGGGTCGCCGCCCACGCCGTCCAGCGGCAGCAGCTCGTGCGTCTTGGGGTCGAGCCGGCTGACCGCGACGGCGGTGGCCAGTACGTCCCGGTAGCCGACGAACCACGCGGAGGTGCGGTCCTGCGCCGTGCCGGCCTTCCCGGCCGCGTTGTTGCCGACCCCGCCCGCCGCGCTCGCCGCGCCGGTGCGCAGCGAGTCCTTGAGCGCCCCGTCCACCGCCTCGGCCACGTCCGCGCGCAGCGCCCGCCTGCCACTGGGCACGTCCAGCGACACGGCGTCCCCGTTGCGGGTCAGGTGCGTCACCGAGTACGGCTCGGTGTGTACGCCCTGGGCGGCGAAGGTGCCGTACGCGCTGGCCATGCGGATGGCGCTGGGCTTGGCCGTGCCGAGCGAGAGCCCGGGCACCTGCTCGCCGAAACTGCTGGGCAGCAGGCCGGTGGCGGTGGCGGTGCGGCGGACGCGGTCCAGGCCCACGTCCATGCCGAGCTGCATGATCGGGGTGTTCACCGAGTTCACCACCGCCTGGTGCAGGCTGATGTCGCCCCAGGACTTGCCGCCGTCGTTGCGGGCGCGCACGATCTTGCCGCCGCGATCCCAGTACGGGCCCTCCGGCGTCTGGAGGGCGACCTTGTCGTCGCCGTCGTACACGGCGGCCGGGGTGATCGGCTTCCTGCTCTTGCCGCGTTCCTTGAGCACGCCTTCCTGGAGTCCCGCCGCGTAGACGAAGGGCGAGAAGGAGGTGCCGGCCGGCACGTTGGAGGCGTTGGCGTCGTTGAAGCCCTGTTTGACGTAGTCGGGGCCGCCGTACAGGGCCACGATGCGCCCGTCGGCCTCCACCGAGGCGGCGCCGATGTGGAGTTGCCGGTCGGCCTCCCGGTCCTTGGGGCGCAGCCCGTCGCGCACCTTCTCCACCGAGGTGGTCAGCGCCCGTACCTTCGGCTTCTCGAACGTGGTGCGTATCTGGTACCCGCCAAGGTCGAAGTCGGCGGGCTCGATGTCGGTGTGAGCGGCGACATAGGCGCGCGCGGTCTCCACCAGATATCCCGTCTGGCCGTCGAGGCCCACCGGCTTGGGGGGCTGGCGCGGCTCCGGGAACTGGGTGATCTTCTCGCGCTCGGCGCGGGAGAGCTTGCCGATCTCCACCATACGGTCGAGCACCCATTCCCAGCGCTCCACCGCCCGGCGGCGGTTGGCCTCGCTCACGTGCGGGTCGTACATTCCGGCGCCCTTGAGCAACGTCGCCAGGAAGGCGCCCTCGCTCACGGTCAGCTCGGACACGTCCTTGCGGTAATACGCGTAGGAGGCCCGCTGAATTCCGTAGGTGCCGCGTCCGAACCAACTGGTGTTGAGATATCCCTCCAGGATTTCGTCCTTGCTCATCTTCTTGTCCAGCTTGATGGCGATGAACATCTCGGTGACTTTGCGCGAGAGGTCCTGGCGCTGGTTCAGATAGGCGTTCTTGACGTACTGCTGGGTGATGGTGGAACCACCCTGCGTATCGCCCCCGGTGACCATGCGGGTCACGGCCCGGAACATGCCGGAGGGGGAGACCCCGCTGTCGGAGTAGAACGAGGCGTTCTCGGCCGCGAGCACGGCCCAGCGCACGGACTCGGGCACCCGTTTGAGGGCCGTGGCCTGCCGACTGACCTGCCCGGTGCGGCCCATCTCGGTGCCGTCCGCCCAGTAGTAGACGTTGTCCTGCTGGGTGGCGAAGTCGTTGAGGTCGTCGGGTATCTCGGTCTGCGAGTACGCGTAGCCGACCACGCAGCTCAGCGTGGCGAAGACGAAGAGGAACAGCCCGAGCGACAGCCGCCAGGAGGGCACCCAGCGGCGCACCCCGCGCCGGCCCGCGCGCGGGTAGTCGACGCGCGGGCGGCGTAGCGGCAGGCCGCGCCGGGGTCGGGCCTTGCGTCGGCGTCCCCGACCGCTCGCGGCGCGTCCGGCCGGCGTGGCCGCGCCGGCGGTGGCGCCCGCCCCGGTGGCGTCGGGCGCCGAGTCCGGCACGGCGGGGGCCGTCGGGGGGCGGGGCGGGAGGCGGGAGCCCTCGGGACGGGCCGCGCCGGGGGTGACGACGCCCAGGGCCATGGTGTGGTCGTCGTCGGCCCCGGTGGACTGGCGGGGCCTGGTGGGCTGGTGGGGCCCGGTGGACGGGTCGGGCACGGCGGGCGTCGGGCCCGGCTGGTGGGCTCCGCCCGCGCCGGCCGGCTCCCCGGACCGTCGCGCCCTGGGCGCGGCGAACAGCTTCCCGATACGCACGTCTCTCCTACGTCCCGAAGGCGACGCGGCGAACACGGCGCGCACTCGCACCGATCCGCACCGCCCACAACCGTCCGACTCTATGGCGCCTTGTGAACAGCTTTCGCAAGAGAACCGCACAAGTTCGTAGCAGTGCCGACATTAGCGGACCCACACGAGCGCAATCTACGCATCCAGGTGCGCGTGCCTATCATCACTCAAACCGCCCCCGGTCGCGGGAAAACCGAATCCACGGCCTGTCCACGGGGTTCGCGCACCCTCGGAGACCGCGCCCGTGTACGCCGGCGCACCACCGTGCCGCCGCCCGGTCAACGGCCCCCGCACCGCGTGAAGATCAGCGGTGGCGCAACCTCAAAAGAAGCTCTGAACCGAACGCGGACGGGGTTCGTCCCCCACACGGGGGGCCAAGACTCTCCCCACGCGGATGGACGCGGATTCCTTCGCACGGATTCCTTCAGGGGGGCGACCATGGAACGGCTGGGGATCGGAATCGGGTGGCGGCCTGAGATCGCCGACGACATCGCACGACTACCGGACATCGACTGGGTGGAAGTGGTGGCGGAGAACATCTGCCCCGGCCACCTGCCCGAGGCCCTGCGCGCGCTGCGCGAGCGCGGCACGACCGTCGTGCCGCACGGGGTCTCGCTCGGACTGGGCGACGCCGCGCGGCCCGACGAGGGGCGGTTGGCCGCCCTGGCCGCGCGCGCCGAGACCCTCGGCGCGCCCCTGGTCAGCGAGCACATCGCGTTCGTACGCGGCGGGGGGCCGCTGACCGCGTCACCGCCGATCGAGGCCGGGCACCTGCTGCCGGTGCCGCGCACCCGGGAGGCGCTGGCGGTGCTGTGCGAGAACGTGCGCATCGCGCAGGAGGCGCTGCCGGTGCCGCTGGCCCTGGAGAACATCGCCGCGCTGATCTCCTGGCCGGGCGAGGAGCTGACCGAGGGCCAGTTCCTGACCGAGCTCGTGGAGCGCACCGGGGTCCACCTGCTCATCGACGTGGCCAACCTCCACACCAACCACGTCAACCGGGGCGAGGACCCGGCCGCGACGCTGGACTCGCTGCCGACCTGGGCCATCGCGTACGTGCACGTGGCCGGTGGCGTCGAGCGCGACGGCGTCTGGCACGACAGCCACGCCCACCCGGTCAGTCAGCCGGTGCTGGACGTCCTGGCCGAGTTGCGCGCGCGCACGGCGCCGGCGGGCGTGCTGCTGGAGCGCGACGACGCGTTCCCCGAGGCCGACGAGCTGGCGGGCGAACTCGACGCGATCCGGGCCGTGCTGGCCGCCGGTTCCGGGCCGGCGTCGACCGGGCCCAAGGTGGCGCCCGGCCGCCCGGCGGCCACCGCCACGGCGGTGGCCCCGCCCCCCTCCCGGGCCCTCGCCCCGGCGCGCGGCGCGAGGGTTCCCCCGCCCCGCTCCCCCGTCACCCTCACCGTGGAACGGCCGGCGGCACACCGGGCGGTGGCCTCGGCACCCGGCGCGGGGGCGGCGACCCGCCCGGACGCCACGGCTGCGGCGGGCGCGGCGCCCCGGGCCGGCGGGCGCGGGAGGGGCGAGCCGGAGCGGCAGCGCCTCGCGCTGGCGCAGACCGCCCTGTTGTCCGCACTGGTGGCGGGCACCCCGGCCCCGGAGGGCTTCGACCGGCGCCGGCTGCGCGTGCAGAGCCGGGCGCTGGTCGCCAAGCGCGCCGAGGTGGTGGCCAAGGTCGCGCCCGAGCTGCCGGAGATCCTCGGCAGCGCGTACCGGCCCGCGTTCCTGGCGTACGCCCGGCACCGTCCGCTCGGCGGCGGCTACCGGCGGGACGCGCTCGCCTTCGCCGAACGTCTGCTGGCCGTGGACGAGTTCGCGGACCCCGTGGTGCGCCGACGCCTGACGGCCTGGTGGCGGGAGCGTTCGGGGCCCGCGCCGCTGTCGTCCCGCCCGGCGGCACGGCTGCTGCGGGCCGTCCGACTGGGCTGGGGGCGCGCGTGATCGCCATCGTGCTCGCCGTGGTGCTGTACGCGGTGGTCGGCACCGCCCTGGTGTCCCTGGCCGTCGGCACCGCGCGGTACCGACGGTCGCTGCCCCGGGCGAGCGCCACGCCACGGGTCGACACCATGTGGGAGGCCGCGTTCCTGGCGGGCGGGCCGGGCCGGGTCGCGGACCTGGCGCTGTACGCCCTGCACCAGGACGGCCGGGTCAGGATCGGCGGCCCGGGGGTGATCACCGTCTTGCGGACCCGCAAGCGGCATCCGGTGGAGGCCGAGGTCCTGGCGGCGCTCGCCCGCTCGCCGCACGGTGGCCTGAGCTGGCTGCGCGGCGAGGTGATGCGCAGCCCCACCGTCCAGGCGATCGGTGACCATCTCGCGCAGCGCGGTCTGATGGCCGTTCCCGGTCCGGGTCGGTACTGGCGGCGCCGGGCCCGCCGGCTGGCGCTCGCCTGCGTCGCGGGCGTCGTCCTGGTGGTGCTGGCCGCCGTCCTCGGCGTCGATGGCTCCGTAGCGTCGCTGTTCGTCGCGGGGTTGCCGCCGTTGGCCGTCGGCGGTGTCGGCGCCCTGGTGTGCCGGAGGAGGCTGATCAAGGGGCGGGTCACCCCGGCCGGGCGCGCGGCGCTCGCCTCGTACGGCCGCACCCGGAACGCGCGGCCCCCGCGCAAGGGACTGACCGCCCTGAGCACCGTCGCGTTCCTGGGGCCACAGGAGATCAAGGGAAACCTGCACACCCTGTTGCGGGAGGCCGCGCGCACCGCGCCCGGACGCGCGCCACTGGTGGTCGGCGCCGCGACCGGTGCCGCCGCGGTCTCCCCGCTGGCCGCGGAGGTCACCTGGTGCGGCACGGTGCCGGGCCAGTCGGCGCGGGCCGGCGCGGCCAGGGGGCTGAGCACGGACGGGGGTCGCGGTGGCGGCGGTGGGTGCGGGACGGCCTCGTGTGGCGCGGGCTCGTCCGACGGCGGAGGCGGCTGCGGCGGAGGCGGCAGCAGTTGTGGCGGCGGTGGCGGAGGCGGGGGTGGCTGCGGCGGAGGCGGGGGTTGTGGTGGCGGCGGAGGCGGGTGTGGCGGAGGGGGCGGCGGCTAGGCACGGGGGCGCCAGCTGGGAGCCTCGCAGGTCCCGGGCCCGGCACCGCGTGCCGCCAGGTCCGGCCGCCCGCTGTGACGGCCACGATCGGTCACCGGTCGGACACCACTGGTCCGCATCGTGAACACAGCATGGCGGAGCCGGAATAGGGCGCGTAAGAATCGGCCATGCTGTGGGTCCTGTTTCTCGTGATCGCCTGGGGCGCGGCGTTCGTCACCTGCGCCCGGCTGTGTCAGGCGGCCTTCGCCGCCGCCCAAGATCCCGACGTCGCCTCGACCGTGGGGCGTGACCGTGCGCTGACGTTGTACGAGGCGGCGTTCCTCTCGGGCGGCCCGTACCGGGTGAGCGATCTCGCCCTGGTCGCCATGCACCGCGAGCGTCGGCTGCTGCTCGCCCACACCGGCTGGGTCACGGTGGTGGACCCGGTGGGTCGGGACGAGATGGAGCGCTCGCTGATCCTGGCCATCGGCGCGGCCGGGCAGGCACCCGTCCCGCCGGTGCGCGCGGCGGTGGCCGCCGCCGACGCGGTGCGGGCGCTCGCCGACCGGCTGGTCGCCGCCGGCCTGGCGATGCCCGACGCGGCCCGTGTCGGGATCGCGTCGGCCGTCTCGCACGTGCGCGGCGCCTGCGCGCTGGTCCTGGTGACGGCGGGAGCCGCGCTGGTGATGGTGCCGCCGGAGACCGGCACCGGGCCGGTCGCGGCGTGGTTCGCGCTCCCCCTGGTGCTGACCCTCGGCTGCCTGGCCATAGCCCGCGTCGAGGTCCACCCGTACACCCGCTGGGCCTCGCCGGCCGGTCAGGAGCGGCTCGGGCAGATCCTCGTGCCGCCGCGCGAGGATCGGCTGCCCGGCGCGCGCCGACCGGCCGAGGGGCCCGCGCCCCGGCCAGCCGGGCGTGACGACGCGGGCCACGACGACCGGGACGGCCACCCCGGGGAGGACCCGCCCACGGCACGCGACGCCGGCGGCGACGGGGCGGCCCCGGCCGGGGCGGACGGCCAGGCCACGCGGGACGCGGTGGCCGGCGGCCCGGGCCGGCTCGACCCGGACGAGCGGGCCGCCCGCGCCGCGCTCACCGTGCTGGCCATCCACGGGGCCGCCGGCCTGTCGGACCCCGCGCTGCGCGCCGCGCTGCGCGGCGGGCGACGCCGCTCCCCCACGTAGGCCCGCGCGGGGGGGGCGGGCGGCGGGCCGCGGCCCCGCAGTCGCCCAGCACCCGACTCCCGGCCCCGGCCCCGGGCGGTTGGCCCGGGGCCGGTCGGTCAGGCCAGGCCGGCGACCAGGTCCGCCAGCGGGCGACGGCGCCCGGTGAAGAACGGCACCTCCTCGCGGACGTGCAACCGCGCCTCGGAAGCGCGCAGATGGCGCATCAGGTCCACGATCCGGTACAGCTCGTCCGCCTCGAAGGCCAGCAGCCACTCGTAGTCGCCCAGCGAGAACGCCGGCACCGTGTTGGCCCGCACGTCGGGGAAGCCGCGCGCCATCTTGCCGTGGTCGGCGAGCATCCGGCGACGGTCCTCGTCCGGCAGCAGGTACCAGTCGTAGGAGCGCACGAACGGGTAGACGCTCACCCACTGCCGGGGCTCCTCGTCGGCGAGGAAGGCGGGGATGTGCGACTTGTTGAACTCGGCGGGGCGGTGCAGCGCCATGTTCGACCAGACCGGCTCCAGCGCGCGGCCGAGCCGCGTGCGACGGAACCGGTTGTACGCGTCCTGGAGGGCCTCGGCCGTCTCCGCGTGCCACCAGATCATCAGGTCCGCGTCCGCGCGCAACCCCGACACGTCGTACGTGCCGCGCACCGTGACGTCGTCGGCGGCGAGTTGGGCGTACAGCTCCTCCACCTCCTCCGCGTAACCGTCACGGTCCTCGGGCAGCACGTCGCGCAGCTTGAACACCGACCACAGCGTGTAGCGGATGACCTCGTTCAGGTCCTTGGCCCGCTTGCCCGCGTTCGGCGTCTTGTCTGGAGCAGCAGTCATCGTTCCTCTTCTCAACTCTTCACTTACGCCCGGCTGGGTCCGGCGGCGGGGCCGGTGCCCACGGCGCGTCGGGGGTCGGGAGTCCTCACACGGCGTCGTTCGTACGTCGTCGCGCGCGCCGGAGCTCTCACCCGGGCGGCCCGGGGAGCGCGGTCGCCAGCAGTTCGTCGGCCGCGGTGTGCGCGCTGGCCACGCACGCCGGGATGCCCACGCCGTCGTAGACCGCGCCGCACACCCGCAGCCCCGGCAGCTTGGCGACCTGCTCGCGCACCCGGGCGACCCGGTCGAGGTGGCCGACGGGGTACTGCGGCAGACCGCCCGCCCAGCGCTCGACACGGGAGGCCACCGGGCGGGCGGTCAGCCCGACCGTGGTGCGCAGGTCGGTCAGCGACCGCTCGACCAGGTCCGCGTCCTCACGCTCCAGGTCCGCCTCGGCGCCGTGCCGGCCCACCGAGGTGCGCAGGACGAACAGGTCGGGGTCCCCGGCGTCGACCCAGCCCCACTTGTTGCTGGAGAACGTGGACGCCTTGATGGTCAGCCCGTCCACGGAGGGCACCAGGAACCCCCGGCCGGGCGGCAGCGCGGCCACCTCGGCGCGCCGGAAGGCCATGGTCACCAGGGCCATCGAGGCGTACTCGACCCCGGCCAGATCGGTGGCGGCGGCCGGCGCCTCGGCGGCCAGCAGCCGGGCCGCGGCGGGCGCGGGCAGGGCCAGGACCACGGCGTCGGCGCTCAGCGCCGCCCCGCCCTCGGTGACCACGCGCCAACCCGCCCCGGCGCGCGTGAGGGCGCGCACGGGGGCGTGGGTGCGTACGTCACCGCCACGGGCGCGCACCACCTCGGCGACGGCCAGCGGAAGCCGCCCCACACCACCCTCGATGCCCAGGAAGACGGGGCCGCCCGCGGCCGGGCCGGCCGCCGCCCGCCGCAGCAGGCCGCGCACGCTCTCGGTCAGCGGCCCCGGGGTGCGGGCCGCCTCGTGGAGCTGCGGCACGGCGGCGCGCAGCGAGATCCGGTAGGCGTCGCCCGCGTACACGCCGCCGAGCAGCGGTTCCACCAGCCGGTCGACGACCTCGCGGCCGAGCCGGGCCGCGACGTACTCGCCGATGCCGACGTCCTCGCCCGCTTCGAGCGGCGGCGGCGTGGCGCCCTCGCGCACCCGGGCCAGCCCCGCGTCGGTCAGGACGCCGGAGGCGGCGAGCGGGGCCAGGTCGCCCGGCACGCCCATCAGGTGGCCGGCGGGCATGGGGCGCAGCGCGCCGCGCGTGTACAGGCCGGCGGCCGCGGCCGCGGGCGGGCACAGCTGGTCGGCGAGCCCCACGGCGCGGGCCAGGTCCACCGCCTCGGGGCGGCGGGCCAGCATCGACTCGGCGCCCAGGTCCACGGGCACGCCCGCGATCCGCCCCGCGTACAGCTTGCCGCCCAGGCGCCCGCTGGCCTCCAGGACGGTCACCCGCGCGCCGCCGTCGACGAGCCGGTGCGCGGCGGCCAGGCCGGAGATCCCGCCGCCGATGACGACCACCCGAGGTGCGGGAACGTGGGTTTCGCTCATGCCCCCACTCTCTCACCGCGCCCCGGCCCCGCCGCCGCGCCCCCACCCTGGGCCGGGCGGGTGGTCGACGGGTGGGCGGGCCCCATTGACACTGCGTGCCAGGGTGCGGAGACTCAGCCCCGGGGCGAGCGGCACGGACAGGTGTCCTCACCGACCGAACGGACGATCGGTCGGTCGGTGGAGCGGGGTGCTGCGCCACGGAGCCGGCCGGGCGATGCCGCCAGCCGGCCGTGGCAGCCGGCCGAAACGCCCCACCGCTCGACCCGGACCGCCGCCCCTTCGGGCCGCCCGGAATCCCGCACAGTCTTCGGCACGACCGTCATCTATCGGCACACCTTCAGACGAGGGATCACCACCGCATGAATGACCGCCTCCGCGACGTGTACATCGTCGACGCAGTTCGCACGCCGATCGGCAAGTACGGCGGCGCGTTGTCCGGCGTACGGCCGGACGACCTCGCCGCCCACGTTCTGGGGGCGCTCGTGGAGCGCTCCCCCGCCCTCGACCCGGCCCGGATCGACGACGTGTACCTCGGCAACGCCAACGGGGCGGGCGAGGAGAACCGCGACGTGGCCCGGATGGCGGTGCTGTTGGCCGGGCTGCCGGTGACGGTGCCGGGCGCGACCGTCAACCGGCTGTGCGGCTCGGGCCTTGAGGCGGTCATCCAGGCGGTGCGCGCCGTGGCCGTGGGCGACGCGGAGGTGGTGATCGCCGGCGGCGTCGAGTCGATGAGCCGCGCGCCCTACGTGCTGCCCAAGCCGGAGCGGCCCTTCCCGCCCGGCAACCAGGAGTTGCTCAACACCACGCTGGGCTGGCGGATGGTCAACCCGAAGATGCCCCCGCAGTGGACGGTCTCGCTGGGCGAGGGCGCCGAGTTGATCGCCGACCGGTACGGGATCAGCCGGCAGGAGCAGGACGCGTTCGCGCTGGCCAGCCACGACAAGGCGGCCCGCGCGTGGAAGGACGGGGCGTACAAGGCGGAGGTGGTGACCTATCCGGCGGCCTCCCTGGACCGCGACGAGACCATCCGCCAGAACACCTCGCTGGACGCGCTGGCCCGACTGCGGCCGGCCTTCCGCACGGACGGCACGGTCACGGCCGGCAACTCCTCGCCGCTCAACGACGGGGCGGCGGCGCTCCTGCTGTGCGACGAGGAGGGGCTGCGGGCCAGCGGGCGCGAGCCGCTGGCGCGCGTGCGGGCGACGGCGGTGACCGGCATCGAGCCGCAGTACTACGGCCTGGGGCCGGTACGGGCGGTGGGCCAGGCGCTGGAGCGCAGCGGCCACTCCTTCGCCGACCTGGCCACCTTCGAGCTGAACGAGGCGTTCGCGGCCCAGGCTCTGGGCTGCCTGGTCGAGTGGCCCGACCTGGACCCGGCGATCGTCAACCCGCGCGGCGGCTCGATCGCCATCGGCCACCCGCTGGGCTGCTCCGGCGCCCGACTGGCGGGCTCGGTGGCCCACCAACTCGCCG
This sequence comes from Streptomyces sp. NPDC057702, assembly GCF_042799315.1. Lineage (NCBI taxonomy): Bacteria > Bacillati > Actinomycetota > Actinomycetes > Kitasatosporales > Streptomycetaceae > Streptomyces > Streptomyces sp. NPDC057702. The sequence goes on from NZ_JBHVJC010000020.1 coordinate 130,523, forward strand.
CCGCGGGCTCGGGCGTGGGGCTAGCCGCCCTGTGCATCGGCGTCGGCCAGGGCCAGGCCCTGGTCCTGGAGCGCTGAGGCCGCGCCCGACGCGGCCCCCGGGCGACGGGGCGGGCCCGGGGCACGCCCCCCGGGCCGGCCCCGGCCGTGCGCGTACCGGCCGGCGCGGCGCGCCCGAGCCCGACCGAGACCGCGCGGCAGGCGTCGCGATGGCTCCGGGAGGCACCTCGCCGCGCGGGCGACGATCCGACACCCCGAACGCGGGCTCGTGCCGGCCGAGACGGCCACGGTCTCCCGCCCCTTCGGCGTCAGCGCGACGATGTACGAGCCCGACCAACGCCCCGCAGGACGGCGACGCGCTCCACGAACGGGAGCCCGCACCCGAGCGAGGGGCGACGCGCGGGACTCCGCGCGGCGGGGGCAGGCCCTGGGTGCGGGTGACCGGTGCCGGGCCCTGGACCGCGCGGGACCGCATGACCACCGGGCGCGCGTCGCGATGACGCGCACCGGCCTCGACCACGAGCGCGAGGGGGCGCCGAGGCCACGGAAGGCGGGCGCACCACCCGCTGCCGGGGCACGCCCGGGGTGGGCGACCCGCGCGATCCACCTGGCCCACGACGAGGGCCCCAGCATCGACCCGCCGCCCGCTGACCAGGTCACGAGCGCTCCCGACCACGCCGCCGACCGGGAACGTCCAGCCCGCCCCGGCCACGGGACCTGCGGTCGGGGTGGCGCCGGCCGCGACGTAGCGTGGGCGGCACATCCAGCAACGGCAGAGGGAGCACGCGGCATGGCAGCTAGGCGGCTGGTGGTCATCGGAGGGGACGCGACGGGCATGTCCGCCGCGTCCCAGGCGCGCAGGCTCAGGAAGCCCGACGAACTGGAGATCGTGGCCTTCGAGCGGGGCCACTTCACCTCGTACTCCGCGTGCGGCATCCCGTACTGGGTGGGAGGCAGCGTGGACGGTCCCGACGCGCTGGTCGCCCGCACGCCGCAGGAGCACCGCGAGCGCTCCATCGACCTGCGGATGCGGACCGAGGTCACCGAGATCGACCTTGACCGGCAGCGGGTGCGCACCCGCGACGTCGCGGCACCCGGTGCCACCGAGGAGTGGACGGGCTACGACGACCTGGTGATCGCGACCGGCGCGCGACCGGTCCGGCCCCCGCTGCCGGGCATCGACGCGCCGGGCGTGTACGGCGTGCAGAACCTGGACGACGGTCAGGCGCTGCTCGACGCGCTGCGCGCGGTCGAGGGCGGGCAGCCGCCCCGGGCCGTGGTGGTGGGCGCGGGGTACATCGGCGTGGAGATGGCCGAGGCGCTCGTCCAGCGCGGCTACCGGGTCACGGTCGTGGACCGGGGCGAGCAGCCCATGTCCACGCTCGACCCGGACATGGGGCGTCTGGTGCACGAGGCGATGTGCGGCATGGGCATCGAGACGGTGCGCGGTGCGACGGTCACCGAGATCCGCACCGGCCCCGACGGCCGGGCCGACGCCGTGGTCACCGAGGACGCCACGTACCCGGCCGACATCGTCGTCCTGGGCCTCGGCGTACGCCCCGAGACGACGCTGGCGCGAGAGGCGGGGCTGCCGCTCGGCGAGTCCGGCGGCCTGCTGACCGACCTGTCGATGCGGGTGCGCGGCCAGGGCAACGTGTGGGCGGGCGGCGACTGCGTGGAGGTGCTGGACCTGGTCTCGGGTCGCACCCGGCACATCGCGCTGGGCACCCACGCCAACAAGCACGGCCAGGTCATCGGCTCGGGCGTCGGCGGCGGTTACGCCACCTTCCCCGGCGTGGTCGGTACGGCGGTGAGCAAGGTCTGCGACCTGGAGATCGCCCGCACCGGGCTGCTGGAGCGGCAGGCGCGGGCGGTGGGGCTCCAGTTCGTCACGACCACCATCGAGTCCGCGAGCCGGGCCGGCTACTACCCCGGCGCCCGCCCGATGCACGTGAAGATGCTCGCCGAGCGGCGCACGGGGCGACTGCTGGGCGTGCAGATCGTCGGCCGCGAGGGAGCGGCCAAGCGGGTGGACATCGCCGCGGTCGCGCTGACCGCGAGGATGACGGTGGAGCAGATGACCGCCCTGGACCTCGGGTACGCGCCGCCGTTCTCCCCGGTCTGGGACCCGGTCCTGGTGGCGGCCCGCAAGGCGGTGGCGGCGGTGGCCCGGGACGCGGCCGGCGGCGGACGCTGAAAGCCCGCCGGGCCCGCCGCCCGCCGGGACCGACGGGCGGGGCCGCGCGGCGGCCGGGGGACGCGCGGTGCCGGGGCCGCGCGCCGCGTGTCCCTGGTGGCCTCGGCGCCGCCCCGCCGGCGGGGCGTACGACAGCCGGGCCCGCGCGGCGGCCGGCGGACCGAGCGACCGGCGGCTCCGCGCGGCTGGCGGCTGGTGCGGCTAGCGGCTGGTGCGCTCGTGGACGTGGGCGACCAGGCGGGTCAGGGCGTCCGGGTCGGTGGTCGGCAGGACGCCGTGGCCCAGGTTGAACACGTGGCCCTCCAGGTCGCTCGCGGCCGCCAGCACCTCGTCCGCCGCGGCCTCGACGGCGGCTCGCGGGGCGAACAGGACGGCGGGGTCCAGGTTGCCCTGGAGCGCCTTGCCCGGGCCGACCCGGCGGCGGGCCTCGTCCAGCGGGACCCGCCAGTCCACGCCCACCACGTCGGCGCCCGCCTCGCCCAGCAGCGGCAGCAGTTCGCCGGTGCCCACGCCGAAGTGGATACGGGGCACGTCGTACCCGGCGACCGCGTCGAAGACCTTGGCCGAGGCGGGCAGCACCGAGCGGCGGTAGTCGGCCGGGGCCAGGGCGCCCACCCAGGAGTCGAAGAGCTGCACGGCGCTGGCGCCGGCCTCGATCTGCACGGTCAGGAACGCGGCCGTGATGTCGGCGAGCCGGTCCAGCAGGTCGGCCCACAGCTCGGGGTCGCCGTACATGAGCGCCTTGGTGTGCTCGTGGTGACGGGAGGGGCCGCCCTCCACGAGGTAGCTGGCGAGCGTGAACGGGGCGCCCGCGAAGCCGATGAGCGGGGTGGCGCCGAGCTCGCCGACGAGCAGGCCCATCGCCTCCGTGACGTACTTCACATCGTCGGGCGTGAGTGGCCGAAGTTGATCGAGATCGGCCCGGGAGCGGATGGGCTTCTCGACGACGGGGCCGACACCCGGCTTGATGTCGAGGTCGATCCCGATGGCCTTCAGCGGCACCACGATGTCGCTGAAGTAGATCGCGGCGTCCACACCGTGCCGCCGCACCGGCTGCAACGTGATCTCCGTGACCAGGTCGGGCCGCATGCAGGACTCCAGCATGGCCGTGCCCTCACGCACCTTGCGGTACTCCGGCAGCGAGCGCCCCGCCTGCCGCATGAACCACACCGGGGTGTGCGGCACCGGCTCCCGGCGACACGCCCGCAGGAACGCGGAGTCGTGGGCCGCGGTGCGGCCGGTCTGCTGCTGGCTCGTCGGCTGGGAGTTGGCGCTCATGTCCCAAATCTTCGCACGGGCCGAACGAGTGACCCGCCCATGCGGGTGTTCCTACCCGAACCAGCCCCGTTCTCCGCCTAGTCTTCCCCGCATGGCTGCGGCTCACGGACACCTCGCTGACGGTGCGGACGGCGCGGACGGGGAGGGCACCCCGCTCGTGTTCCGGCATGCGGTCGCCGGACTGCGCGACGCGCGGCTGCGGCCCGAGCTGGAGATCGACTCGACGCCACCACCCCGGCGCCTGGCGCCGTTCTCCTACGCGCTGGAGGCGGCGGTCGTCGTCGACGACGAGGAACTCGCCGAGGGCCGACTGATCCTGCTGCACGACCCGGCGGGGCACGACGCCTGGCACGGCTCGTTCCGCATGGTCACGCTCGTCCACGCGGACCTCGAACCCGAGATGGCGGCCGACCCGCTGCTGCCCGAGGTGTGCTGGTCGTGGCTGACCGGAGCGCTGTCGGCGCGCGGCGTCGGCTACGCCGAGCCGAGTGGCACCGTCACCCGGGCCGGATCGCACTACTTCGGCGGGCTCGCCGACCGCGCCCCCACGACCAAGATCGAGATCCGCGCGTCCTGGACCCCGACCGAGGGCGGCGACCCGGACCGGCGCGGCGGCCTGGGCCCGGTGCCCGACACCGCCGCGCACCTGTCCGCGTGGGGCGACCTGCTCTGCCAGGTGGCCGGCCTGCCCCCGGTGGGCACCGGCGACCCGAGCGTGGTCACCCTCCCCCAGCGCCGGGGCCCGCTCTCCCGCTGAGCCCCGCCCCCGCTGGTGCCCAGGCCGCGCTGCCGCCTGTGCCGCGCCGGCGCGCGGTACGGCGGCGGGAGGGCACGCCCGCGCGGCGGCGCCCGCGCCTCCCTCAACTCCCGCCCCATGTACGTGCCCTGACGGTGGCCCACCTCCGCCCCGGCCCCGAGCACCCCCCGGGGAACCTCACCCCCGGGCGCCCCAGCCCCGAGCGGCCGCCGGCGCTCGTGCCGGGCGCCCCGGCGCCGCACGCGGACGACCCCGCTCCCGGGCGCGTACGGCCACCTCGCCCCGCGCCGACCACCCGACGGCGCGGGGCGGCGCACGCTACGGCGACGCGGGGCACGGCGCGACGGCACGCCCCCTCACGCGGCGGCCCGGCCCCGTGGCGGGCGCACGGCTCCGCACGCGTACGGCCCCGCCGCGGCGACGCGGGCGCCCGCGCCCCGCTCCGGCACCCGGGGGCGCCCTCCCTCGCCCGCCGCCCAGACCGTCGTGGGCGGGCCAGGCCGCACGCGGCCACGACGGACGCCAGCCGCCCCCGCGCGACCCCGCCCCGCCCGACGGGTCCCGGCGGGCCGGTGCGCCGCCCCACAGCGCCCGCCAGCCGCCGCCAGCGGCCTCGCGAGGGCCTCGGGGCCGCCCCGGGCCCGCGCGGCGCGCCCAGCGCGGCCACGACGGGAAGGGGCGCGCCGCGTACGGCCACGATGGGAGGGGAAGCCGGCTCGCGGGACGGGGCGAGGGGGGCGGCCGGGCCCCGCGTCGCGCGCGGCCCGGCGCCGCGCCCCGCCGTCGGGTCGCCGTCGGCCGGCGTTCGCTCGGGTGGGGGTGTCGGCACGCCGTCGCGCGGCGGCCCGCCAGCGCCCCACGAGAGGTGGCGAGCCCTCCCCACATCGGACCGTAATGTCCGAGTAGCAACCGAATTGCCGATCAGTATTTCGTGATCAATCCCTAAAGCCGGGCACGGGACCTGCCGAAGGATCACATGACCCTTCCCGCACGGAACGCCCCGCATCCCCCCAGCCCGGCGTCCGTTCTCGCCACTCCCCCCAGGAGGCCTGGTGTCTGTTCTTCTTGAGCAACCTTCGAGCCTGGTCGCCTACCGCCCGAACAAGCCGACCGCCATGGTCGTCGTGGCCGACCCCCGAGTCCGTTCCACCGTGACCCGCCACCTGTGGGCGCTCGGGGTACGGGATGTCATCGAGGCGTCGTCCATCGCGGAGGCCCGCCCCCGAGTCGGAAACCCGCGCGACATCTGCGTCGCCGACGTGCACCTCCCCGACGGTTCGGGGCTCACCCTGCTCTCCGAGACCCGCGCCGCCGGCTGGCCCAACGGCCTGGCCCTCTCCGCCGCCGACGACATCGGGGCCGTGCGCAACGCCCTCGCGGGGGGCGTCAAGGGGTACGTGGTCACCGGCACCCGGACCAACCTCGGACTGCCCGGCCGCCCCGGCGCCACCCCCGTGGGCGCCGCCGCCGCCCGACTGCACCGCCGCCCACCGGGCGCGCCCGGCCACCCCGGGGGCTACCGGGAACTGTCGGGGCGCGAGGTGGAGGTGCTGCGGCTGGTGGCGGAGGGCCAGTCCAACAAGGCCATCGGCGTCTCGATGGGCCTGTCCGCGCTCACCGTCAAGAGCCACCTCGCGCGCATCGCCCGCAAGCTGGGCACCGGCGACCGGGCCGGCATGGTCGCCGTCGCCCTGCGCACCGGGATCATCCACTGACCCACCCGCCCCGCGACCCCGCGCCCGTCTGCGGAGACGTTCCGCCGGCGGGCGCGTGTCACGCCCGGCGGGCACCCCCTCGCGGCCCGCTCGGCTCACGCGCCGGGGCCGCCACCACACGGTCACCGAACCGACGCGGGCTGTCAGATGTGGGCCCTATGGGCGGGGATGGGAACTACTGAGCGTGGTCGACGCAGGTCAGCGCCCAAGGCGTGGAATCAGGGCAGGTCATCGCCCCACGCGGCCTATACCCTTGACGAGTGACCGACGCCCAAGAAGCCGCAGCTAAGACGACACTGCGAACCACCGGGGGCGGCCCCCCGGACAGTCCATCGGCACCGGTCCCGTTGCTGGAACCACGCGAAGGCATCCCGCCGGTCGTCGCCGACGCCGACGCGCTCGCCGAGGTCATCGCGGCCTTCGCGGCCGGTTCGGGCCCCGTCGCCGTGGACGCCGAGCGCGCCTCGGGCTACCGGTACGGACAGCGCGCGTACCTGGTCCAGTTGCGCCGCGAGGGCGCGGGAACGGCCCTGATCGACCCGGTCGGCTGCCCCGACCTGTCGGAGTTGGGCGCGGCGATCGTGGACGCCGAATGGGTGTTGCACGCCGCGACCCAGGACCTGCCCTGTCTGCGCGACATAGGCATGGTCCCCGAGCGGCTCTTCGACACCGAGCTCGCGGGCCGGCTGGCCGGATTCGCCCGGGTGGGGCTCGGCGCGATGGTGGAGAACGTCCTCGGCTACGCCCTGGAGAAGGGGCACTCCGCGGTCGACTGGTCCACCCGTCCGCTGCCCGAGCCCTGGCTGCGCTACGCCGCGCTGGACGTGGAGCTCCTGGTGGACCTGCGGGACGCGCTGGAGGCCGAGCTGGCCGAGCAGGGCAAGCTGGAGTGGGCCCGCCAGGAGTTCGCGGCCATCGCCGCCGCGCCGCCGGCCGCCCCCCGCAAGGACCCGTGGCGGCGCACCTCGGGCATGCACAAGGTGCGCAAGCGTCGGCAGATGGCCGTGGTGCGGGAGCTGTGGGAGGCCCGTGACCGGATCGCGCAGCGGCGCGACGTCTCGCCGGGCAAGGTGCTGGGCGACGGCGCGATCGTGGAGGCGGCCCTGGCCATGCCGACCAGTGCCCGCGCCCTGGCCGCGCTGCCCGGCTACGGCCAGCGGATGAGCCGCCGTCAGCTGGAGCAGTGGCACGCGGCGGTGGAGCGGGCCCGCGCCCTGCCCGAGACGGAGCTGCCGCAACCGGGACAGCCGCTCAACGGCCCGCCGCCACCGCGCGCCTGGGCCGACAAGGACCCGGCCGCGGCCGCCCGGCTGGCCGCCGCGCGGTCCGCGGTGAGCACCCTGGCCGAGCGGTTGAACCTGCCGCAGGAGAACCTGATCACCCCCGACACGGTGCGGCGGCTGTGCTGGGAGCCGCCGGCCCAGGTCACGCCCGAGAGCGTGGCGCGGGTGCTGACCGGGTACGGGGCCAGGCCCTGGCAGGTCGAGCTGGTCACGCCCGCGCTCACGGCGGCCGTGCTGCCCGTGGCGTGAGGTGACGCGCGTCCGGTGACGGGCGGCGAAGCCCCTCGGTGTGATCTGCGCCGCTTAGCCCGTAGGGGGTGGGCAGCTTGGTTACCCGTAAGTAGCATGGCGGTGTGAGCCCCGCCGCTACGCCTGCGGTGAGCTCTGCCGGGTGACCTGCCCCGGGCCGTCCGGCGGCCCCGTCAGGCGCGCGAGCCAGCGGACGCCGGTGTCGTGTCGTACCAGGCGGCCGGCCCACGGGTCGGCCCCGGCCCGCGCGAGGGCCCGACGGCCGGTGGCCACGGGGCCCGGCGGGCCGGTCCACGGGCCGCGCCGGCCGCGCCGCACCCGGTGGCGAGCGAACACAACGAGAGGGAGGGCCAACGTGCCTCGTACCGCTAGGGAAGTCGTCTTCGTCGACGGCGTCCGCACCCCGTTCGGCAAGGCGGGCCCCAAGGGCATCTACCACGAGACCCGCGCGGACGACCTGGTCGTCAAGTGCATCCGGGAGCTGCTGCGCCGCAACCCCGGGCTGCCGCCGGAGCGGATCGACGAGGTGGCGTTGGCCGCCACCACCCAGATCGGTGACCAGGGTCTGACCCTGGGCCGGACCGCCGGCATCCTGGCGGGCCTGCCGCAGAGCGTGCCCGGCTACTCCATCGACCGGATGTGCGCGGGCGCCATGACGGCCGTGACCTCGACGGCGGGCTCCATCAGCTTCGGCGCCTACGACGTGGTGATCGCCGGTGGCGTGGAGCACATGGGGCGGCACCCGATGGGCGAGGGCGTGGACCCCAACCCGCGCTTCGTGTCCGAGAAGCTGGTCGACGAGTCGGCGCTGTTCATGGGCATGACGGCGGAGAACCTGCACGACCGGCTGCCGCACCTGTCCAAGCGGCGCGCGGACGAGTACGCCGTCCGCAGTCAGGAGAAGGCCGCCAAGGCGTACGCCAACGGCAAGATCCAGCCGGACCTGGTGCCGATCTCCATCCGGCGCACCAGCCCCGAGGGCGGCGAGACGGGCTGGGGCCTGGCGACCGCGGACGAGCCGATGCGGCCGGGCACCACGCTGGAGAACCTGGCGGGCCTCAAGACCCCCTTCCGCCCGCACGGCCGGGTCACCGCGGGCAACTCGGCCGGCATCAACGACGGCGCCACCGCCTCGCTGATCGCCGCCGAGGACGTGGCGCGCGAGCTGGACCTGCCGGTGCGGATGCGGCTGGTCTCCTACTCCTTCGCGGGCGTGGAGCCCGAGGTCATGGGCATCGGGCCGGTCCCCGCGACGCGCAGGGCGCTCGCGCAGGCGGGTCTGACGATCGACGACATCGGCCTGTTCGAGATCAACGAGGCGTTCGCCGTCCAGGTGCTCTCGTTCCTGGACCACTACGGCATCGCCGACGACGACCCGCGAGTGAACCAGTACGGCGGCGCCATCGCCTACGGTCACCCGCTGGCCTCCTCCGGCGTGCGGCTGATGACGCAGCTCGCCCGGCAGTTCGAGGAGCAGCCGCAGGTGCGGTACGGCATCACCACCATGTGCGTCGGCTTCGGCATGGGCGGCACGGTCATCTGGGAGAACCCCCACTGGGAGGGCAAGTGAGCACCACCACCGAACTGCTGCGGGGCGCGGCCGAGCTGTTCCCCGACGAGGTCGTCACCCAGGCCCACGTACGCCATCTGGAGCTGCCCGGCGCCGGGCGGTTCGCGCTGGTCACGCTGGACAACGGGCTCGACCACACCAAGCCGACCACGTTCGGGCCGCAGTCGCTGGCCCACCTGGACGCGGCCATCGACCAGGTGGAGCGGGAGGCCGCCGACGGCGAGATCGTGGGCGTCGGCCTGACCGGCAAGCCGTTCATCTTCGCCGTCGGCGCCGACCTCAAGGGCGTCGAGCTGCTCAAGCGCCACCAGGACGCGCTGGCCATCGGCAGGGGCGGACACGACGTCTTCAAGCGGCTGTCCCAGCTCGCGGTGCCGACCTTCGCGTACTACAACGGCGCGGCGATGGGCGGTGGCGTCGAGGTCGGCCTGCACTGCACCTACCGCACCGTCTCGGCGGCGCTGCCCGCCTTCTCGCTGCCCGAGGTCTTCCTCGGCCTGGTGCCCGGCTGGGGCGGCTGCACGCTGCTGCCGAACCTGATCGGCGCCGACCGCGCGGTCAGCGTCATCATCGAGAACTCGCTCAACCAGAACCGGCAGCTCAAGGGCCAGCAGGTCTTCGACCTGGAGATCGCCGACGCGCTCTTCGAGGGCGCCGACTTCCTGGAGCGGTCGCTGCTGTGGACCGCCTCGGTCCTCCAGGGCGAGACCGAGGTCGTACGGGCCGAGGTGGACCGGGGCGAGGCGTGGGACCAGGCCGTCGCACGCGGCCGGGCCCTCGCGGACGCCAAGGTCCACGGCGCGGCCCCGGCCGCCTACCGGGCGCTGGACATCATCGCCGCCGCCAGGAACGGCGACCTGCGCCAGGGCTTCGACGCCGAGGACCAGGCGCTCGCCGACCTGATCATGGGTGGCGAACTGCGCGCCGGTCTGTACGCGTTCAACCTGGTGCAAAAGCGCGCCAAGCGGCCCGTGGGCGCCCCCGACAAGTCGCTGGCCCGCCCGGTCACCAAGGTCGGCGTGGTCGGCGCGGGGCTGATGGCCTCCCAGCTCGCCCTGCTGTTCGTACGCCGCCTCCAGGTGCCGGTGGTGCTCACCGACATCGACCAGGAGCGCGTGGACAAGGGCGTGGCCTACGTCCACGGCGAGGTCGACAAGCTGCTGCTCAAGGGCCGGGTCAACCAGGACCAGGCCAACCGGCTCAAGGCCCTGGTGACCGGCTCCCTGGACAAGGCCGCCGCCTTCGGCGACGCGGACTTCGTCATCGAGGCCGTCTTCGAGGAGATGGGCGTCAAGCAGAAGGTGTTCGCCGAGGTCGAGGCGGTCGTGCCGGCGCACGCCATCCTGGCCACCAACACCTCCTCGCTGTCGGTCAGCGAGATGGCCTCCCAGCTCAGCCACCCCGAGCGGGTCGTGGGCTTCCACTTCTTCAACCCGGTGGCGATCCTGCCGCTCCTTGAGATCGTGCGCGGCGAGCGGACCGATGACGCGTCGCTGGCCACCGCCTTCGCGGTCGCCAAGTCCCTCAAGAAGAGCGCGGTGTTGGTCAAGGACGCCCCGGCGTTCGTCGTCAACCGCATCCTGACCCGCTTCCTGGGCGAGGTCCAGAACGTCATCGACGAGGGCACCCCGGTGGCCACCGCCGAGCGCGCCGTCGAGCCGCTCGGGCTGCCGATGTCCCCGCTGGTCCTGCTGGAGCTGGTGGGCCCGGCGATCGGCCTGCACGTCTCACAGACCCTCAACCGGGCCTTCCCGGACCGGTTCACGGTCTCGCCGAACCTCAAGGCCGTCGTGGAGGCGGGCAAGCGCGGCTTCTACGTCCACGACTCGGGCCGTCCCGAGCTGGACCCGGAGGTCCTGGCGCTGCTCCAGCAGGGCGAGCGCGTGCTGAGCGAGGAGCAGGTGCGCGAGCGGGTACTGGACGCCGTCGCGCAGGAGATCGACCTGATGCTGGGCGAGGGCGTGGTCGCCGAGGCGCAGGACATCGATCTGTGCCTGATCACCGGCGCGGGCTGGCCCTTCCACCTGGGCGGCATCACGCCCTACCTGGACCGCGCGGGCGTCTCCGAGCGGGTCACCGGCAAGCCGTTCCTGGCCCCGGGGCTGGCGAGCGTCCCGGCCTGAGACGCACCGCCTCGCGGAACCGACGGGGAGCATCGCGCGGCCACGCGCGGTGCTCCCCGTCCGCGTGTGCGGGGCGGGCGGCCCTGGGCCGGGGCACGCCCGGCCCCGTCGGTGGCCCGGGGCACCGGCCCGGGCCGGTGGGCGGCGGTGGCCGACGACGTGGCGGGCACGGCCGGTGGCCGGCCCGCGCGCCGGGGGCGCGTGGCGCCCGCCGATCCCGGGCGGGAGCCGTCTAGACGGCCGTCCAGGCGTCCAACGCGAGCCCCGGCTCCGTCGTCTTCTGGCGGGTGACCCGCAGCGTGCGGTCGGGGCCGAGCGCGGCCAGCACGACCCGCCCGTACCCGTCCAGCGCCAGCGCGGGATCGGTCAGCCCCGGATCGCCGGTGGGCGTCCACCACACGCCGGCCGCCTCGTTCTCCGTGGGGTGGGCCGCCACGGACAGCCGCCCGCTGCCCGGTTCGCGGTGGACCAGCACCGTGCAGTCGTAGCCGTACACCGGCGCCTGGATGACCACCGGCGGCCCCTCCCCCGCGTCGCCGCCCAGGGAGATCGGCTCGGCGTCCTGGCCGGGTCTGAGCGCCATCACCTCGCGGCTGCGCGCGTCCCGCCAGTAGTGCGTGAGGGTGTCGCGGCCGGTCTGCGCGCCGGCGGCGGAGCCGGGCAGCGGATCGACGTCGAGGTTGTCCCCGCGCTTGAGGCCGCCGCCGGGCTCGGTCATGTACCAGCGCTGGGCACCGCCCGTGGTCGGGGCGAAGAACTCGACCCGGCCCTCCTTCGTGGCGATCGCCGACACCCCTTCGGTGACGTTGCTGCCCTTGAAGTCGACCCAGCCGCTCCACTTGCCCTTGGCGTCCTGGCGGCGCGCGCTGATGCCGCCGCCCGCGTTGCGGACCACGACGTGCACGGCGCCGTCCTTGCCGACGACGGTGGCCACCACCGTGACGCGGCGCGCCTTCTCCCAGTCCTTGGGGTGCGGAGTGCCCAGCGAGTGCCACACCGTGGTCGGTCGGCCGGTCTGGTACTGGGTGGCGTGCACCACGTCCACATCGATCCGATCATCGGGGGCGCGCTTCTCCCGCAGGCCGACCAGATGGACGTAGCCGTCCGACCCTTGGCCAATGGAACAGGCAGTGAGACCCGGCACATCCAGCCACACCGGCCCCGTCCATTTCGGACCTCCGGGGCGGGTCTCCGTCCAGCGGGCGATGCCGCCTGCCGCCGGGGCGTAGGCCGAGAGCCTGCCGTCCTTTCCGCGCAGCAACCGCAACACCATGGTTCGCAGACAACCTTCCCTCGTGGAACACCGACCATAGTATTTTGCCTGGCCGCGCACACCGGGTGCCCGCCCATGGGCAATACGGCCCCGAGAGACCGATCGTGCCAGGCTGGGCGCATGAAGGCACTGGTGGTCGTGGACGCGGCGAACGTGGTCGGCTCCGTACCCGACGGTTGGTGGCGTGATCGCCGCGGCGCGGCCGAGCGGCTACGCGAGGCACTGACGGCATTCTCCGCCACGGGGCTGCCCGAACGCGCCGACGTGCCCGCGTGGGCGTGCGGGGCGGCCGTGGAGATCGTGCTCGTCGTCGAGGGCAGAGCGCGTGGCGTGGAATCGACGCCGGACGTGCGGGTCGAGGCGGCGCCCGGCAGCGGGGATGACCACATCGTGGACCTCGTCGCCGGCCGCGCACCGGACCGGCCCTGCCTGGTGATCACCGCCGATCGCGAACTGCGGCGCCGGGTGACGGCGTTGGGCGCCGGCGTGGCCGGGCCCCGTACCGTGCGCTGACGAACCGCCGGGGCACGCCGGGCCGATGCGCGGGCGCCAGGGCAGCGAAAGGCACGCGGCGTCGGTGGCGGGTCGGGTGGGTGTGCGGCGGGCCGGTGCGCGGGCACCGGGGCGCCGGAAGGTACGCGGTGTCCGGGGCGGGGCGGGGCGGTCGCGCGGCGGGGGTGCGGTGGGTGTGCGGTGGGCCGGTGGAAGCTGAGCGGCCCTCGGCGGTGCGGGCGCCCGCGTACGCGCTGCCGCCGCGCCGGTTCGCGCCCCGTCGGGGCCCTGACGGTCGGCCGTACGCCACGCGCCGCCGATGGCGGTGACGCTGCCGCCCGCCGACCCGCCCCGCTACCCCGGCCCCGGGCTCCGCGCCCCGTGTCCCGGGCCCCGGGGGTCGGCTCCGGCGGGGTGTCCGGTGATCCAACCGTCGGATCGCTACAGGCGTTTGGCCGCGCGCAGCCCGCGCGCGTAGAACCCGCCGCCGTCGATGCGCGCGGAGCCGCCGACGTCGCCGAGTGTGGGCCCGTTGTTCTCCTCTCGGCTGGAGAGGAACCGTGGATGGCCCTCGGTGTCGAGGCCGAGATAGAGGCCCATGTGGTCCAGGCGGCTGCCGCTGCGCCGGTCGATGTCGAAGAAGACCAGGTCACCCGGTTGCAGGGTGCCGAGTTCGGACCGGGGGTCACCGCCGTCGGAGAGCAGCGCGCGGCCGGGGCCGACCCGGGCCATGGCGTCGGCGGTGCGGGGCAGTCCGACGCCGCGCCGGTCGGTGCCGAGCAGCGGGTAACCGGCCCGGTAGCCGTAGACGAGCCGGATGTAGCCCGAGCAGTCCACCGCGCCGTAGCGCGCCCGCTCCGGCGCGGTGCGCGGGGCGTCCGGGAAGGTCCAGGACCGGCCCAGGTACTGGTAGAAGTCGGACTGTTCCAGGCGCAGGTCACGGCCGGGCGCGCCGCGCGGGTTGAGCGGTCCGAAGCGTGCCTGGCCCGCGTAGCGCCGGCCCGACGCGTCCCGCAGGTCCGGCGCGCCGCGCAGGTACTGGGTGGCCATGGCCAGGATGTCCGGGTCGCGGTCGGCGCGGCGGGCGGCCAGCCACCCGGGGAACCACGGCGCGTCGCGCTGGTCCGCCGCCCACGGTCGGGGCAGCAGGCGCACCCAGGCGTCGGTGACCACCCGGGCGTCGGTGGTGGCCGGTTCGGCGAAGGTGCGGCTCGGCCCGGTCAGCACGGCGGTGCGCGCCCCGTCGGTCAGGGTGGCCACCACGGCGCCGGCCGCGTCGCGGACCACGGTGCGCGCCGGGCCGCTCAGCCGGTCGTAGGTGTAGCCGTCGGCGTCCTGGTGGGAGGGCTCGGGCAGCCGGGCGTGCGCGGCGGCCTCCTCCGCGCGGGAGGCCGTGCCCCGCTCGCTCTCGCGGAGTTGGTAGGTGAGCCCGGCGCTGGCGATGGCCAGCGTCACGACCAGGGCGATCGACAGTCGTTCGGCGCGCTTGGAGCGTGCGGCCATGGCGGTGCGGTCTCCTTCGTGGTGGCGTCGGTTCCGCGCGGGCCCGCCCCCGGGGCCGCGCGAGCGCGCGCCGGATGACGGGGCGCCGGGCGGGGCGCTGTCGGACGGGGGGCGGGCGCGGTCACACGGTGGGCAGGGCGCCCAGGAGCATGCCGGAGGCGAGGACGACGTAGGCGCCGAGGGTGACCGACGCGGTGGACAGCAGCGTGGCGCGCGGCGGCTGACGTACGAGCTGGTAGGCGATCAGCCCGGGGACGATGTAGCCGAGGGTCTGGTGTCCGAAGAGCATCGGGTACTGGTGCTGGAGGACGAGGTAGAGCGTGGCTTGGAGCAGCACGCCGCACAGCACCACGGCGGCGAACAGCCGCTTCCCGTAGAGGATCACCAGGTTCTGGAGCACCCGCGTGGACAGGTAGGTCAGCACGGTCACGCCCACGACCATGGTGGCCAGGCGCCAGTCCTCGACCAGGGTGAGCGCGAGCCACCCCGGGGTGATCATGCCGCCGGGTGAGAGGTTCGTGGTCAGGTAGCAGACCAGCGAGAACAGCAGGCCGAGCGCGATGCCGATGGCGGCCATCTCGGGGGTGAGTTCCACGGGGCTCATCGGGCTCCTCCCGCGGGGGCGGCGGACGGCTGCTGGGCGGCGGACGGCTGGGCGGGGGCGGACGGCTGGGCGGGGGCGAGGGGGCCGGCCGCGTCGGAGGGCTCGGTCGCCTCCGGGAGGCGGGCCAGGCACTCCAGGAGGTGCTCGCCCTGGCCGTGGATGTTGCCGACGGCGACCAGCGAGGCGTCCGTCCGGACGTGGTCGAGGATCTCGGCGAGCAGCGCGTCCGGATCGCGTCCGTCGCCACCGAGGTCCACCACGCGATCGCGCCAGGCGGCGGGCATGGCCTCGCTCGCGCTGCGGGTGGGGTGGCCGATGAGGAAGACCGTGTCCGGTTCCAGGTCGGGTACCAGGGCGCCCATCTGGCCGTTGCGCTCGACGCGGTCCGGGCGGCAGTTGACGACCAGGTGCAGCGGCCGTTCGACGGCGCCGAGGGCGAGGAGCTGGCGGACGTTCATCAGGGTGGAGGCGGGGTCGTTGGCGGCGAAGACGTTGGCGAAGCCGAGCCGGTGGCCCCGGGGCGTGCGGTACTTCCGTACCGAGAGCACCCCGGGGTCCGGCGGCGCGTCCCACATGCCGCGCAGCGCGGTCCGCCGGTCCACGCCGAGCAGTTCGGCGACGGCCAGCGCGATGGCGACGTTCTCCTTGAAGGTGAACCAGCTGAAGCCGCGCATCTCCTCGTCGGTGACCGACTCGGGGGCGACCGGGATCAGGTGGCAGTCGCGGGCGGCGGCCTCCTCCCGCAGGATGGGCAGCCGGTCGCGTTCGGCGGTCACGCACACCCCGCCGATCGGCATGGAGCGGCACAGCGAGCGCGCCACGTCGTCCAGCGTGGGCCCCATCTCGGCCAGGTGGTCCTCGCGTACGTTGCACAGCACGCCGATGGTGGAGCGGATCAGTTTGGTCTGGTTGACCTCCTGGAGGGCCGGCATGACCGCCATGCACTCGATGACCAGGGCGTCGGGGCGGTAGGAGGCCGCGCGCCGCACGATGCCGATCTGCTCGACGACGTTGGCGATGCCGAACTTGCGGTAGACGGGCTCCTCGGTGGCGTCCGGGTGGATGAACCGGGCGGCGGTCCCGGTGGTCTTGGCCACGGTGACCAGGTCACCGCCGCGCAGCGCGCCCGCGCACAGCCGGGTGATCGAGCTCTTGCCCCGGATGCCGTTGACCAGCACCCGGCTGGGTATGTGGGCGAGATTGGCGAAGTGTCTGCGCTGTTCGACGATGCCCGCCGTGAGCAGGACGGCGGAGCAGATGAGGAAGACGGTGTAAAGGAAGAGCATGGCTCCATCGCCAACGGGTCGTGGGGGGAGGGTCGGTCGGGCACGGGTCCGGCCCGGCGGGCCGGACGGCTCTCGGGCGGCGGGCCCGTGGTGCGCGTCTCACGTCGGGGGTCTGACGGTGGGGGGCCTGGCAGTGGGGGTCTCACGGCGGCGGTCTCACGGTGCGGGCTAGCGTCGGGCGGCGACCGGCTGGGGGGCGGACTCCACGCGGCCGGCGGGCTCCGGGCTCGCCGTGCGCTCCGGGCTCGCCGTGCGCGCGACCCGGTGGGCGGCCGCCAGGCGCTGGCGGACCAGCTCCAGGCTGCGGGTGACCGAGCCCACCTCGTCGTGGTGGCGCGGGTAGAGCACGGTGGTCAGGTCGCCGGCGGCCAGCGCGGCGGCCGACCGGTCCAGGGCGCGCAGCGGGCGCAGCACCGTCAGGTGCAGCCAGCCCAGGCACAGCACCGTCGAGGCGAGGGCCAGCAGGCCGGCCAGTTCGGCCCGGCGCTCGGTCTCGTACGAGGCCAGGGGCAGCCAGGACAGCGGGCGTTCGGTGACCACCCGCCAGCCCAGGCCCTCCGCGCTCGCGCCGGCCACGGCGACGTCGGCGGCCACCGCCGGATGGGCGCGGCCGGGCAGCGCGCTGAAGGCGGTGAAGCCCCGGTTGGCCGCGATGACCTGGCTCCGGTCGTCGGCGAGCCAGGCCCGGCCGATGCCGGTACGGGTCAGCGCGCCGTTCAGGGCCTCCGGGCGGAACTCGCCCACCAGGACCAGGTTCCCGGCCTCGCCCCGGCCCGGCACCGGGACCAGTGCGGCCGAGACGGGAACCCGCCCCGCGTGGTTGAGCTGGCGTACGGCGGGGCGGCCCCGGGCGGCCTCCGCGAGATCGCGCGCGTCCGGGGTGCTCAGCGGCGCGGACCCCACCCGGCGCTCCACGCGGCCCCGGTGGTCGGTCAGATACAGCGAGCGCCAGGAGCCGCCGTCCAGCACCGCGCCCAGCGCCGCGCCCAACCGGTCCCGGTCGCCGCCGGTGAGCCGGGTGAGCGACGAGAGGTCGGCCACGCCCTCGCCCAGCAGTCGGCGTACCCGGTCGGCCGTCGCCTCGGTCCGGTAGCGCTGGTCGGTGGCGACCTGCCGGGGCGCCCGCGCCTCGGCCCGGTGCGCCAGCGGCACCGCGCAGGCCCAGCCGGCGACGAGCAGCGCGCAGCCGAGCGCGGCCACCCGTGGCCCGCCGCGCGAGGCGAGGCGGCGCGGGTGACCGGCCGGCCCCGCGACACGCGGGTCGGTGGGGGGCGCGGGGGGCTGGGGCGCGGTGGCGGCGGTGCGGGGCGCGGTGGTGCCCGGCGCGGCGGTGCGGGGCACGGTGGGCTCGGCCGCGTGGGCCGAGGTCGCGACGGCACCGGTCGGGCGGGGCCGCGCCGGGTCGGCGGGAGACGTCTTGGACGGGGCCGGGTCGGCGGGGGGCGCCTCGGACGGGGCCGGGTCGCCCGCGAGGCGGGCGCGCAACGTCTCCAGGACCCGGGCCAGTCGGGCGGGTTCGCCGCCGCCGGGCGGGCGGCGGGCGGCGGCGGCCTCGCCGTCGGGAGTGGCGGGCGGGGCGTGGGTGAGCCCACGGGCCGCCAGGTGCAGCCCCAGCAGCGGACGTTGGACGCCCCGGACCAGGACGAGGCCGACCAGGAGCGTGACGAGCAGCAGCGCGCTGGCGGCGAGCAGCCCGCCGCGCCGGTCGCTGGCGACCGCCGTCCCCTCGGGCACCTGGACGCCGGTGACCACCGTCAGGTCGAGGTCGCTGACCCGCGCGTCGCCGCGTACCGCCGCGTGGCCGACGGCCAGCCGGTGCTCGGGCCCGTCGGCGGCCGTGGCGTGGCCGGTGTCCGTGTCGGAGCGGCCCGCGCGGCGGGCGAGCGTGCGCATCGCGGGGTCCTCGGCGCGCGGGCCGGAGGCGGCCAGGACGCGCCCGGTGGCGTCGGTGACCAGCGTGGTGCGGCCGGCGCGTTCGGCGGGCAGTCGCAGCGCGCCCGAGGCGACCAGCAGGTGCTGTCCACCGCCCGGCGCGGCCACCAGGACGAACGACAGCAGCCTGGTCTCCCCCGAACCGAGCGTGACCAGCCGGGGCGCCAACCCGCGCCGCTGGCCGCCCTCCTCGGCCCGCAACGCCTGCTCCAGCGGCACGCTCTCCCCGCGCGCGGCGAGCAGTCGCCCGCTGGTGGGGTGCACGATCGCCAGGCCGCGCCACTTCTGGTAGGCGTGGCCGAGGTCGCGCAGGACCCGCTCCGGGGGCTGGGGCCGGCCCTCGTCCAACAGCCGCGCGGCCCGCCGCAGATCGCCCGAGCTCTGCTCCAGCGAGGAGCCGAGCGACCCCGCGGCGTCGCCGGCCACGTCCCGCTGCGCCTCGACGATCGCCCGGGAGACCTCGTGGTCGTCGGAGCCGCCGACGGTCAGCGCGGTGAAGGCGGCCACCCCGGTCAGCAGGGCGAGCAGGGCCGCGATGGGCGGCCTGACGCCTCCGAGCAGGGGCATGTCGGCGCGCCGTCTAGGCGTCCGGTGCGGACGTGGCGCGGCCCGGACTACGGGCATGGGGTGACTCCTGGTCAGGAAGTACAACACGCGGGGAATTCCGAATGGGCAAACACCGTAACCCACGTCGGACGTCGCATTAATCAGGTGTCATCGAGCGGACATTCACTCTTTTCACCATCTCTACGGTCGTTGTTACGACGTTCACGCGGACCGTCGCATGAAATTGAGATGTGAGTCACGTGGGGCGGGGGGAACGGCGATAACGGCCGTTCCGTGGGCCTACGCTGGCCCCTCGTGCGCCCCATTCCCCGCGCGTCGCTAAAGCGGCGCGAAATCGTCACCGTCGTCTTCGTCGTGCTCTGCTGCGTCGCCGCGGCGCTCACGCTGTCGCACTGGCTCCGGGACGAGGAAAAGGCGGCTCCGCCACGTCTGGACCTGGCGCGGCACCTGCGGTCCCACGTCGCCGACTTCCCCCGGGAGGGCGGATACCGGCCACCGACGCGGGCCGAGCGCGCGCACCTGCGAGCGGGGGTGGCCCTGGTGCTCGACGGGCGGCCCGAGGCGGCGCGAAAGCCACTGGCGGCCGTCGGCTACACCGCGCGCACGGTGCGCCTGGCGGGTACGGAGCGGCTGGTGGCACAGGTCACGGAGGAGCGGGCGACGCGACGCGGCTGGGGCGAGGCGTATGTGGACCTGGGGGCTCCGGTGTGGTGGAGCGCGCAGGTCCCGCACCCGGTGTCGGACCTGCGCAGCGAACGGGTGGGCGCCGAGCTGTTTCGGCGCGCGCCCGGCGGGGTGCTGGTCGTCGCCGGTGCCCGACGAGACGCGGGAAAGGGTGATATCGCGGACATGGCACATCGGAATGACTCCGCTTTTGACGCGATCTGCACGCTGTTGACGATGCGCCGCATTCCGGGCATTCAACTCCACGGTTTTGCCGACGAGAGCGCACCGGAAAGCGATGTCGTGATTTCCCCGGGGGCTGGCGACGCGGGGGCCGTGATAAAGGAAGCGGCGCGCACCGTCGCCGGCGCGGGGTTCGAGGTGTGCCGCGCCTGGCGCCGCGATTGTGGCGCCCTGGAAGGGACCACCAATACGCAGGGCGAGGTGGCCGCGCGGCACGCCGTTCCCTTCCTGCACGTGGAGATCAGCCACTCCGTGCGGGATTCCGCGGCCGACCGTTCCCGACTCGCCGCCGCGCTGGCCGAGGTGGCCGGCCGACTGCCCCGGCACCCGGGGCGAGCCGCGTCGGGCTAGTCCGTCCGGTCGGGGCCGGCGCGCAGCCGGCTGTGGGCGCGCCCGTACGCGAGGTAGATGACGCAGCCCAGCGCCATCCAGGCCGCGAACCGCAACCAGGTCTCGGTGGGCAGGTTGAGCATCAGCCACAGCGAGGCCAGCACGGAGGCCACCGGCAGCGCGGGCACCAGCGGGGCCCGGAAGGCGCGCGGCAGATCGGGGCGGGTCCGACGCAGGATGACCACCCCGACGGCGACCACGGCGAAGGCGAACAGCGTGCCGATGTTCACCAGTTCCGCCAGCTCGTGCAGGCTGGTGAACCCCGCGATGACGGCGACCACGGTGCCCAGCAGCACGGTGGAGCGGTACGGCGTGCCAAAGCGCGGATGGACCTGGGAGAAGGCTCTGGGCAGCAGCCCGTCGCGGCTCATGGCGAAGAACACCCGGGTCTGGCCGAGCAGCAGGATCAGGCACACGGTGGTCAGCCCGACCGCCGCGCCGAAACTGATCAGCCCCGAGTAGAACGGGTGTCCCCGGGCCTTGAACGCGTCGGCCAGGGGGGCGTCCACGGTCAGTTCGGTGTACTTGCGCATGCCGGTGACCACCAGCGAGACGGCGACGTAGAGCAGCGTGCAGATGACCAGCGAGCCGAGCAGGCCGCGCGGCACGTCCCGCTGGGGGTCACGGGTCTCCTCGGCGGCGGTGGCCACGATGTCGAAGCCGATGTACGCGAAGAAGACGACGGCCGCCGCCGTGAAGACGCCCTGCACACCGAAGGTCGTCGCCTCGTATCCGAACACGACCTGGATGAGCGGGGCGGTCATCCCCGAACCCCGGTCGGCGCTGCCCTGCTCCGGGGGGATGAACGGCCGGTAGTTGTCGGCCCTGACCAGGAACGCCCCGGCCACGATCACCAGCAGCACCACGCCCAGCTTGATCGCCACGACCAGCGTGGTGACCCGCGCGGACAGCTTCATCCCCGCGACCAGCACCGCCGTCACGAGCACCACCAGCACGAAGGCCAGCAGGTCGAACCCGAACCCGTCCGCCTGCCCCGCCCCGCAGAGCCAGTCCGGCAGCCGCCAGCCGACGTTGTCCATGAGCGAGCGCACGTAGCCCGACCAGCCGACGGCCACCACGGCGCAGCCCAGGGCCAGTTCCAGCATCAGGTCCCACCCGATGATCCAGGCCGGCAGCTCGCCGAGGGAGGCGTACGAGAAGGTGTACGCGGAGCCGGCGACCGGGACGGTGGAGGCGAACTCCGCGTAGCACAGGGCCGCCAGCGCGCAGACGGCGCCGGAGATGAGGAACGCGAGCGCGACCGAGGGGCCCGCGGTGTCCCTGGCGATCTGTCCGGTCAGGACGAAGATGCCGGTGCCGATGACGACCCCGACGCCGAAGACGGTCAGGTCGAGGGCGGAGAGCGACTTGTTCAGCGCGTGCTCGGGCTCCTCGGTGTCGCGGAGGGACTGCTCGACGCTCTTGGTGCGGAAGTAGCCCCCCGCGCCGCCCCCGGGTGTCCGCGTGCTCATCGCCGCTCCTGTGCCCTGGCCGCTGGGTCGCGCGTTCGCGACAAGCTCTCGCATCGCGGCGCCCGGCCGGCCGCGCACACCGCCGGCGCCCGCGCGGTTCACCCGATGGGAGGTGGACGAGGCCGCCCCGCTCACCCACCCGGCCCACGCCCGCACCGCGCGCGGCGCCCCGCCCCCGCAGTCTGGTCGCACCACGACGCCGGGCCGGCCCCCCGTGGCGTGGTGCGCCGTGGGAGGCCGGCCCGGCGGGGGCGGCGGTGGAGCCGGGGCGTCGCCGCGAGGTGACGGCCCGGCCGTGGAGGCTGGTGCTAGTCGCGCGCGGGCTGCGCCGCGCCGGTGCGGGCGCCGGCCGCGTCCGCCTCGTACCGGCCGTCGATGCGCGCCACCAGGCCGGTGACCTGGCGGGCGATGTCCGGCGCGGTGAGGCCGATCTCGGCCAGCAGTTCCTTGCGGGAGGCGTGGTCGAGGAAGCGCGGCGGGATGCCGAAGTCGCGCAGCGGCACGTCCACGCCCGCGTCGCGCAGCGCCTGGGCGACGGCGGAGCCGACGCCGCCCACGCGGCTGTTGTCCTCGACCGTCACGACCACCCGGTGCCGCTCGGCCAGCGCCGGCATCGCCTCGTCGACCGGCTTGACCCAGCGCGGGTCCACCACGGTCGTCGAGATGCCCTGCTTGTCGAGGAGGTCGGCGACCTCCAGGCACATCGGGGCGAGCGCGCCGACCGAGACGATCAGGACGTCGGCGCGGCCGGCGGCCCGGCCCTCGGGGGCCGGCTCGCGCAGGATGTCCATCCCGCCGATCCGGTCCACCGCCGTGACCGCCGGGCCCACCGCGCCCTTGGAGTAGCGCACCACGGTCGGCGCGTCGGTGACCTCGACCGCCTCCCGGAGCTGGGCCCTGACCTGGTCGGCGTCGCGCGGCGCGGCGATCCGCAGCCCCGGGACGACCTGGAGGATGGACATGTCCCACATGCCGTTGTGGGAGGCGCCGTCGGTGCCGGTGATCCCCGCCCGGTCCAGCACGAAGGTCACTCCGCACCGGTGCAGCGCCACGTCCATCAGGACCTGGTCGAAGGCGCGGTTGAGGAAGGTGGCGTAGACCGCGAAGACCGGGTGCAGCCCGCCGGTGGCCAGGCCCGCCGCCGACACGGCGCCGTGCTGCTCGGCGATGCCGACATCGAAGACGCGGTCCGGGAACGCCTTGGCGAACTTCTCCAGGCCCACCGGCTGGAGCATGGCGGCCGTGATGGCCACGATGTCCTCGCGCTCCTGGCCGAGCTTGACCATCTCCTCGCCGAAGACCGAGGTCCAGTCCGCGCCGGAGGAGGAGATGGGCAGGCCGGTGTCGGGGTGGATCTTGCCGACGGCGTGGAAGCGGTCGGCCTCGTCCTGCAGGGCGGGCGTGTAGCCACGGCCCTTCTCGGTCAGGCAGTGCACGATGACCGGGCCGCCGAACCGCTTGGCCCGCTCCAGCGCCGACTCCAGGGCCTCGATGTCGTGGCCGTCGATCGGGCCCACGTACTTCAGGCCCAGGTCCTCGAACATGCCCTGCGGCGCGATGAAGTCCTTCAGGCCCTTCTTCGCGCCATGCAACGTGTCGTACAGCGGGCGGCCCACGACCGGGGTGCGCTCCAGCAGGTCCTTGCCACGGGCCAGGAAGCGCTCGTAGCCGTCGGTGGTGCGCAGCGTGGCCAGGTGGTTGGCGAGGCCGCCGATGGTCGGCGCGTAGGAGCGCTCGTTGTCGTTGACGACGATCACCAGCGGGCGGTCCTTGGCCGCCGCGATGTTGTTCAGCGCCTCCCAGGCCATGCCGCCGGTCAGCGCGCCGTCCCCGATGACGGCGACGACGTGGTCCTTCTTCCGGCGCAGCTCGTTGGCCTTGGCGATGCCCTCGGCCCAGCCCAGGACGGTGGAGGCGTGGCTGTTCTCGATGACGTCGTGCTCGGACTCGGCGCGCGAGGGGTAGCCGGAGAGGCCGCCCTTGCTCTTGAGCTTGGAGAAGTCCTGACGCCCCGTGAGCAGCTTGTGCACGTACGACTGGTGCCCGGTGTCCCAGAGCACCCGGTCCTTGGGGGAGTCGAAGACGCGGTGCAGGGCGATGGTGAGCTCGACCACACCGAGGTTGGGTCCGAGGTGACCGCCGGTCTTGGCGACGGCGTCCACCAGGAAGGAGCGGATCTCTGCCGCTAGCTCGTTCAGTTGCTCGTGGCTCAACCGGTCAAGGTCGCGCGGCCGGTTCACACGGCTCAGCAGTCGCCACCCGTCCGCCGCCTCCGCACGCGCTGCACGCGGCTCCTTCGGCACTTGCGCCTCCTTGGTGTAGAGCTGTCGAGCCTTGCCAGATCCAACGAGTCTAATGTTCCGCACTTGACGGTGATGCTGGGCCGATGCGATGTAACTCACGCGAGTGGTCCAGTTCTCGGCCACCGGGTCGCCCGCCGGCACAGACGTGGCGTACGCCGGGCGGGCCGGGTTCCCGATCCGCCCGGCGTACGGTAGTGCCCGCCCGGAACGGGCCCCCTAGCGCCCCCGACCGGGCCGGGCGGGGCCCCGGCCGGGGTAGGTGGGGTCCTAGCCGCGACCGGCCGAGCGCTGCGTGCGCCGCGAGACCGAGTCAATTACCACAGCCGCGAGCAACACGCCACCGGTGATCATGTACTGCACGGACGCCGCGATGCCCAGCAACGTCATGCCGGAGGCGATGGAGCCGATGACGAGCATGCCGAGCAGCGCCGACCACACGCTGCCCCGGCCGCCGAAGAGGCTAGTGCCGCCGATGACCGCCGCGGCGATGGCCTCCATCAGCAGGTTGCCGGTGCCGGCGCCCTGGTTGGCGGCGGCGATCCGGGAGGCGATGAACAGGCCGCCGACCGAGGCCATGAGACCGGAGACCGTGAAGACGGCGATCCGTACGGCGGTGACGTTGATCCCCGCCCGCCGCGCGGCCTCCACGCCGCCGCCCACGGCGAAGACCCGGCGGCCGAAGCGGGTGCGGCGCAGCAGCACGTCGTAGCCGACGAGCACCACCAGGAAGATCAGCAGCGCCAGCGGCAGGCCCTTGTACTCGTTCAGCCGCCAGGCCGCCGCGAAGGCCAGGACGGCCAGGACGGCGGTGCGCACCAGGATCTCGCCGAGCGGCCGGGAGGGCACACCGGCGGCCTGACGGCGCCTGGCGTCCAGGAGCTGGGCGGCGAGGAAGAGCGCGACGGCGAGTCCGGCGACGCCGTAGGCCACGGCGATGTAGACGAAGTAGTGGCTGGTCAGGTGGACGATGAAGCTGTCGCGGTCGAGGTTGATGGTGCCGGTGGTGCCCAGCACCTGGAGCATCAGCCCGTTCCACGCCAGCAGCCCGGCCAGGGTGACGACGAACGCCGGGACGCCGACGCGGGCGAAGAAGAAGCCGTGGACGGCGCCGGCCAGCGCGCCGGAGGCCAGCGCGATCAGGATGGCCTGCCACTCGGCCAGGCCCTCGTTGACGTAGAGCACGGCCAGGACGGCGGCGGCCAGGCCACTGACCGAGCCGACCGACAGGTCGATCTCGCCCAGCAGCAGCACCAGGACGATGCCCACCGAGATCATCCCGGTGCCGACGATGTAGATGGAGAGGTCGGACAGGTTCTTCGGGGACAGGAACGCCGAGTCCCGCCACTGGAAGACCGCCCAGATGACGGCGAGGCCGACCACCACGGGCAGCGGGCCCAGCTCGCCGCCGCGCAGCCTGCGGCCGAACTCGCGCAGATAGCCGCGAAGGCCCTCCTCCCGGACGAGCAGCCGGGGATCGACGGCGGTGACCGCGCCCGCGGCGGCGGGCCCGCCCGCCAGGGCCGGGGCGGGGTCGGCCGGCGCGCTCGCCACCGGGGAGTCGGCGGCGGCGTCCGGGCCACCGGTGGTCTCGCCCGGCTCGTCGGACGACTTGTTCAGATCGGTGCTCACGCGTGCTCCTCCGCGTCCGAGGTACGGGCCTTACGGCGGGTGACAGCGTTGTCGGTGGCGCCGGTGATCGCGGAGACGATGTCCTCCTGCGAGGTCGTCCGGACGTCGAAAGTGCCGTTGTTGCGGCCCAGCCGCAGCACCGCGACCCGGTCCGCGACGGCCTTCACGTCGGCCATGTTGTGACTGATGAGGATCACCGCGAGGCCGCGCTCGCGCAGCCGCTCCACCAGGTCGAGCACCTGCGCCGTCTGCTCGACGCCCAGCGCCGCGGTCGGCTCGTCCAGGATCACCAGGCCGGGTTCGCCCAGCATCGAGCGGGCGATGGCCACCGTCTGCCGCTGGCCGCCGGAGAGCGAGGCGATGGGGATGCGCACGCTGGGGATGCGGATCGAGAGCGTCTCCAGGAGCTCGCGCGCCCGGCGCTCCATCTCGACCTCGTCGAGGATGCCGAGGCGGGTCAGCTCGCGCCCCAGGAAGAGGTTGCCGACGACGTCGATGTTGTCGCACAGCGCCAGGTCCTGGTACACGGTCGCGATGCCCAGCGCCTGGGCGTCGTGCGGGCGCTCCACCCGCACCCGCCGGCCGCGCCACTCGATGACGCCGCCGTCGGCGGGGCCGACCCCGGCGATCGTCTTGACCAGGGTGGATTTGCCGGCACCGTTGTCGCCCACCAGGGCGACCACCTCGCCGGCCCGGACCTCCAGTTCGACATCGGTGAGCGCCTGGACGGCACCGAATCGCTTGGAGATCCCGCGCAACGCCAGTACGGGCGTAGCGGTCACGTCAACCATCTCCTTCACCGCCCACGGGGGCGGGGGATGCGCCGCGCCCACGGGGGCGGGGCACGTAGGACATCGGGGGCGGCCGTGGGCTCGCGACCACGG
This sequence comes from Streptomyces sp. NPDC057702, assembly GCF_042799315.1. Classification (NCBI taxonomy): domain Bacteria; kingdom Bacillati; phylum Actinomycetota; class Actinomycetes; order Kitasatosporales; family Streptomycetaceae; genus Streptomyces; species Streptomyces sp. NPDC057702. The sequence continues at coordinate 156,935 of NZ_JBHVJC010000020.1, forward strand.
CCGGGAGCGGCGGCTACCGCAGGCCGGCCCGCTCGCAGGCGCTCCGGTACGTGCCCGCGCAGATCTTGCCCAGCGGGTACAGGCCGTCCTTGAGCACCGTCTGCCGGATGTTGTCCACGGTCAGCGCGACCGGCGGGATCAGGGTGGCCGGCACGTCCTGGTCGGTCGGGCTGTCCACGGTGGTCCTGGCCGGGACGTCCTCGCCCCAGCCGAGGGCCACCGCCATCTCGGCCGCGGTCCTGGCCTCGATCTTGTACGACTTGTAGACGCTCATGAACTGTTCACCGGCGATGATCCGCTGCACGGCGGCCAGCTCCGCGTCCTGCCCGGTGACCGGCGGCAGCTTGTCGAAGCCGCCGTGCTGGAGCGCGGTGATGGCACCGCCGGCCATGCCGTCGTTGGCCGCGTAGACACCGACGATCCTGTCCTTGCCCAGCGAGGAGATCGCGCCGTTCATGGCGTCGTTGGCGAGGTTGGGCAGCCACTTCTCCACGTCGTACGACTTGCCGATGGTGACCTTGCCCCGGAGCACGGAGAGCGCGCCCTGCTTGTACATGGCGGCGTTGGGGTCGGCCTCCCAGCCGTTGAGCATGACGATCTGCCCCCGGCCGGCCTTGCTGCCGATCCTCTCCAGCAGCGACCTGGCCTGCACCTTCCCGACCTCCGCGTTGTCGAAGGAGGTGTAGGCGGAGATGGGGCCCTCGGCCAGCCGGTCGTAGGCGACGACGGGGATGTCCGCCTCGTGGGCCTTGTCGACGGAACTGGCGATGGACTTGGAGTCCACCGAGTCGAGGATGATCACGTCCACGTTCTTGGTGATCATCGAGTCGACCTGTTGCTGCTGGACGGAGGCGTCCGACTTCGCGTTCACGTATGTGACGTGGCAGGCCGCGCACAGCTCCTTGACCCGCTTGGTGATCAGGGGCTTGTCGAAGTTCTCGTAGCGCGCGGTCTGGTCTTCCGGCAACAGGAGCCCGATGGTAAGAGGGTCGCCCTTCGCGCGGTCCCGGGACCGGTCGCTGTCGGCTTCCTTGGCCTTGCCACACGCGGCAAGACCGACGGTCAGGCTGACCGCGGCGGTGGCGATGACGACACGACGGAGCGTCGCGTTCATGTGGGGTACCTCCCTGACGCGGCCGTCACTGCGGCCGAGGTGGCTGGAAGTCAACTCGGCGGTTACTGGTGCGTCAAGAAGTAAATTCTTAACGAGATGGCAACGATGCCATTCCTTACGTAGGTGAACGGGTGACGCCGCGCCCCGGGCCGGCGACAGGTCGGAACAGGCGACGGTCGCACACCCCACGGGCAGCCGCCACGCCGAGCGGGCGGGACCCGGGCCCCGCCGCACACCAGGCGGGCGGGGACGGCGCGCCCGGGGCCCGCCCGAGCCCGGGTGGACGCGGCGGAGGCGGAGGGCGCGCGGGCACGAAGCGGAAGCGGTGTCGGGGCGATGCGGGCACGGGGTACGTGGGGCACGAGGTGCGTGGGGCACGAGGTGCGTGGGGCACGAGGTGCGTGGGGCACGAGGTGCGTGCACGGGGTGGCGCGGGTACGTCGCGGAGGTGGTTCGGGTGCGCCGTGGGGCGGGCCGCACGGCGTACGGGACGAGGCGCGCGGCGTACGGAGCGGGAGCCGCACGGGCGTACGGAGCGGGAGCCGCGCGGTGTACGGGGCGGGGGCGTGTGACGTACGGGGCGGGGCCGTGTGCGGCGACGGGGTGGGCCCGGCTGGGGGCACGGGCCTGACGAGGTGGGCCCGACGGGTGGCACGGGCCTGACGAGGTGGGTCCGGCGTGCTCCGGGCCGCGTACGGGCGGGGCCTGGCTCCCGGGGTGGGTCGGGGTCGGGCGGCCGGTGGGGGCGGGATCGGTCCGGGGTGGGCGCCGGTCGAGGTGGGTCCGGGAGCGGGTCCGGGCAGCGTCGGGGTAGGGCGGGGTGGGTCAGGTCAGGGCCGGGGACTCAGCGGGCAGGGCCGAGGAATCGGCGGGCGGTGGGGCGTCCAGGAGCGTGGAGTCGCCCATCTCGCTGAGCACCAGGGCCAGGGCGCCCAGCACCTCGGCCCGGCTGCCCAGGGCTCCCGGCAGCACCGAGAGCTGCCGCGCGGCGCTGGGGATGGCGTAGCGCGCGACCGAGTCCCGGATCGGGTCGAGCACCAGGTCACCGGCCTCGGCGAGGTCGCCGCCGAGCACGACCCGGCTCGGGTTCAGCAGGTTGCACAGGTTGGCCACGCCGCTGCCGACATGGCGTCCGACGTCGGCGACCACCCGACGGCACCCGGGATCACCCTCGCGCGCGAGCGTCACCATGCGCTCCATGGTCAGGTCGGGGCCGTGGCTGGAGTGCAGCAGCGGCAGCACGTACCGGGCGGCGGTGAAGGTCTCCAGGCAGCCCCGGTTGCCGCAGCGGCAGACCGGGCCCGACTCGTCCAGCGTGATGTGACCGATCTCGCCCGCCGTGCCCCCGGGGCCACGGTAGATCTGACCGCTGATCACCAGGCCCGCGCCGACGCCACTGGCCACCTTGATGTACGCCAGGTCGGCGACGCCGCGTCCGCTGCCCCACACCAGTTCGCCGAGCGCGCCCAGGTTGGCGTCGTTGTCCACGTACACCGGGACGCCCAGCCGCGCGGCGAGGTCGTCGCGCGGGTTGCTGCCGGCCCAGCCCGGCAGGATCGCCGTGGAGCCGAGGGTTCCGGTGGCGACGTCGATGGGGCCGGGGACGCCGAGGCCCACGCCGATGACCTTGCCGGGGTCGATCCCGGTCGCCTCGATCAGGCGTTTGACCAGGGTTTCGGCGCGGTCCATGCCCTGCGCGGCGGAGGCGTCCACGTCCAGCGGCTCGGTCTCCTCGGCGAGCACCCGGTGTGCCAGGTTGCCGACGGCGACCCGCAGGTGCGCGTGTCCGAAGTCGACGCCGACGACGATTCCGGCGTCGCCGCTCAGCGCGACGCTGCGGGCCCGGCGGCCACCGGCGGAGGTGGGGGTCACCTCGACGGTGCCGCCGTCCTTGAGCTCGCGGACGATGTTGGAGACCGTGGCCGCCGAGAGTCCCGTGGTCCGGGCGATCTCCGCCTGCGTGAGCGAACCGGCCATACGCACCGCGCGTACGACCCGCTCAAGGTTGGCCCGGTGCAGCGACGACTGCGATCCCGGAGTCTCCACGCCCATCCACTCCCGCCTCGGCGTACGGCTCGACGGCCGGCTGCCGGCCGGACCGCAGGGGGTGGGTCCGGCGCTGTCTCCAACATGTGAACTCTAAGCTCAGCCGCACCGATCGCCGCCCGTCAAGTCCTCGACGGACCACGACCGCCCGACGGACAGCGGTCCGTGGAGGCCGGCGCCGTCGGGGCCGGGCGGCGACATCGCGCAGCGGCACACCGTAACGCGAGTCGGGCCCGCCGCGCCCCTCGGCCCCCCACCGCCACGGCGGCGGGACGGTCGCCCCTCCCCCCGCCCGCCCGCCGCCCCGGGCACGGCAGCGGCCCCGGTCCCACCACGGGGCGGGGCCGGGGCCGTGCTGGGCCGGGGCGCGGTTACTTGAGCGAACCGGCCGTGAGTCCGGCTTGGACCTGGCGTTGGAAGATGATGTAGACGGCCAGGACGGGGATCATGGCGATGAGGAGGCCGGAGAAGAGGACGGCCCAGTTGCCTTTGTATCCCTGGGAGACGGCGAGTTCGACCAGTCCCTGGGGCAGGAGTTTGTCCTTGTCCTCGCCTTGGTTGAGGACGTAGGGGAGCATGTACTGGTTCCACTGGCCCAGGAAGTTGAAGATCCCGATGCTGATGAGTCCGGGTTTGGCCATGGGGAGCATGACCTGGAAGAACGTGCGGGTGTGTGAGGCGCCGTCGATCATGGCGGCCTCGGCGACCGAGGTCGGCAGGGTCCTGAAGAAGGAGGTCAGGAAGAAGACGGTGAAGGGCAGGGAGTAGGCGATGTAGACCAGGATCAGTCCGTGTTTCGTGTTGAGCAGTTCCATGTTCTGCAGCACGAAGTACAACGGGACCAGCGCGAGGACGATCGGGAAGCTCATCCCGCCCACGAACAGGTAGTAGATGAACCGGTTGCCACGGAACTCGAATCGGGCCAGGACGTAGGCGGCCATCGCGCCCAGCAGCATCGTGCCGAAGAGTGAACCGGCCACCACCACGGCCGAGTTCAGGAAGTACCGGCCCATGTTCGCGGTGTTCCACGCGTCCGACCAGTTCTCGAAACGCAGCGAGGTGGGAAGCGACCACGGCGAGGTGAAGATCTCCCGGTCGCTTTTGAGTGAACTCATCGCCGCCCACAACAACGGCAGCGTCACCAACAGCCCCCACACGGCCAGAATCCCGTGCGAGAACACGTTGAGCACCCCACCCGCCCGATCCCCCACCCCCCGCGCACCCGACACCGACGGCGGCACCTTGGTGAGGGTGGTCCCGCTTTCTCCGTCCCCTTTTCCTCCTGCTGCGTCTTCCTGGCCCTTTATGGTCGCGTCCGACGGGCCCGTGGGCTGAGACGGCGGCGGTGTGGTCACGGTGCTTCACTCCCCCTGTCAGGGCGTCGGTCGGCGACGGGGCGCCGGCGGTGCGCGCCGCTCAGGTCGCGTTCCGGGTGCGAGAGGCGCGTCATGTCAGAACTCCAGCCTTTCCCGGCGGCCCAGGCGCATGACCACGGCCGCGAAGACCATCGTGACGATCAGCAACGCCACACCCAACGCGGTCGCGTAACCCGCCTGACCATCCCGAATGCCCTTCGTGTACACAAACCACGTCAGGACCTCGGTCGAGTAGTCAGGACCTCCCGGGCCCACCGTCATGATCTGCACCACCGCGAACGCGTCCAACGCCAGGATCCCCATATACACCCACCCGGTCTGCACCGTGTCCCACAACAACGGCAACGTGATCCGGAAGAACGTCGTGAACCGGTTCGCCCCATCCAACAACGCCGCCTCGTAGAAATCACGCGGAATCGTACTCATCGCCGCCGAGAACAACACCACATAAAACCCCACGTTACTCCACACCATCACCGCCATCACACACCACAACGCCAAACTCGGATCACCCAA
>NZ_JBHVJC010000021.1:0-161828 GCF_042799315.1 Streptomyces sp. NPDC057702
GCGAGGAGACGTTCGGGCCCATCCTCACGGTGGAGACCTTCCGTACCGAGGAGGAGGCGGTGGGGGGGGGGCCCCCCCACCAGTTAGGGCAGGCCGGCGCCGGGGGGGGGGGGGCGCCCACCCCCCCGGGCCGGTGCCGCGCCGCCAGGCGTCCGGGGCCCGGCGACCGTCGGGGGCTAGATGCTGACGCCGTGTGAGCGCAGATAGGCCAGCGGGTTCACATCCGAGCCGTAGCCGGGCCCGGTGCGGATCTCGAAGTGCAGGTGCGGCCCGGTGCTGTTGCCGGTGGAGCCCGAACGGCCGATGCGCTGACCGCCGCTGACGGGCTGCCCCTCGCGCACCAGTATCTGCGACAGGTGGGCGTACTGGCTGTAGCGGCCGTCCGCGTGCCGGATCACGACCTGGTATCCGTACGCGCCGCCCCAGCCGGAGGAGACGACCGTGCCGGGGCCGACCGCCTTGACCGAGGTGCCGATGGACACCGGGAAGTCGATGCCGGTGTGGTAGCCGCGAGACCAGCTCGAACCGGCCACCCGGTACCCGGTGGTGACGCTCGCGCCGCTGACCGGCGCGGTGTAGCCGCCGGCCTCGGCGGCCGGCCGGCTGCGCTGCCGCTGGGTCGGCTGTGGAGCGGGCTTGGCCACCGGCTTGCGGACCGGCCTGGGCGCGGGCTTGCTGACCTGCTGGCGGCCCTCGTCCTTGGGGACCGGCTTCGCCCTGGGCCGCTCGGGTGCCTTCGGCTGGGGTCTTGGCGTGGCGCGCGGCGTCCTGGCCTGGGGCTTCCCGGGCTGGACGGTTCCCGGCCGGGCCGGCGCGACCGAGCCGCCCCCAAGCGACAGTCGCTGGCCCGGCAGGATCAGGTTCGGATCGTCGCCGACGGTGGGCCGGTTGGCCTGGTACAGGCCCCGCCACCCCCCGCGCACCGCGTGCTCGTCGGCGATGCCGGAGAGCGTGTCGCCGCCCACCACCACGTACGGCCCGGCCTTGGGGCCACGGCCGGGCAGCGAGGTGGGCGTGGTCTCGACCTTCGACCGCGCCTGCGCCGCCGGCGTGACCTGGCGCGCCGGAGCGGGGGCGGCGTGGGTCCGGGGCAGCGCGTCGGCCCGGGTCAGGGCCCCGTCGTCGGAGCAGTTGGGCCAGGCACGCGGGCCCTGCGCGGCCAACACCTTCTCGGCCACCGCTATCTGCTGCTCCCGCGTGGCCAGGTCCGCGCGCGGGGCGTACGCCGCGCCGCCGTACTCCCGCCAGGTGCTCTGCGAGAACTGGAGCCCGCCGTAGTAGCCGTTCCCCGTGTTGATGTCCCAGTCGCTGGTGCTCTCACAGCGGGCCACCTTGTCCCAGGCTTCCGGGGAGGCGGCGCTCACCCCCGCCGCCGCGACGAGCGGCAGGGCCATCCCCGCACCGCCGGCGGTGACGGTGAGCGAGGCCCGGGAGACCCGGCTGGGCTGCTGACGGCGATGGCGGCCACGTACGGACATAGCGCGTTCCTCTCGCTGCACCCGTGGACGGGTGTTCGGCGCGCCACAGCGTAGGGCCGCCGCCGAACTCCCTACAAGGGGGCATCCGCCCCCGCCCACCCCCTCGCGCGCCCGCCGCGCACCACCCGCCGGAACGACTGCCGCGCACGGCGCCCGCCACCGCCGGCGCGACAGGGCGCCGCCTCCGAACACGCCCCAGGTCAAAGGCGGTTGGCCCGGTCGCCGCCCTGCGGGCCCGGCGCCGGAGCCGGCTCCGCCTGTCCCCGCACGGGCTTCACCCGACCCGGTGAACTGTCGTCCTGGCGGCGTACCGACTGGTGAGGGTGCGCCCCGGGCGCACCCCCGCGCCCATGCCACCTCGACGGGGCACGGGAGGCCAGCACATGCGGGCACGGCGGGTGCGCGAAAGCGGCGGGCCGAGTGCGACCAGGCGCCGGCGCACGTCCCCGACGGCGGCTCCGGGAGCGACGCAGCGACGCGGCCAGGCCGCGCGCGCCGACGAGACGACGTACGAGGTGGTGGGCCCACCGGACGGGGTGAGCCGGGCCGCGTCCGGGGCGGTGGGCGGGCGGGACGGGGCGGTCGAGGCGTCGAGTGGCGGGCTGTACGGGATGGTGGGCGGGCGCTACGCGACGCCCGGGAGGCCGACCGGGGGTGGCCGCCGACCTGCTGGCGGCGCTCGCGGCGGGGGAGTGGATCGGAGTGCTGGCCATACCGCTGTCCAGCGCCCTCGGCGCGCCCCAGACCACCTCCGTACGCGTCGACGCGCGCCACCCTCACCGGCCACGTCACCAGCGTCGCCGCCGCGCTTCCCGCCGACGTCCGCCGGCCCCGGCGCGCGGCCCGTACGGCACCGGGCCGTACGCCGTGGAGACGGCCGGGCCCGACCGTCTCCACGCGGGGGCGAGTGCACCCGGTCACCCCGCTGGACCTGCCCCGCACCCTGGCCCGCGGCGACCTCGACGGCGCACCCGCGCGCCGCGTCGCCGGCCTCGACCTCGCCCGCTCCCGTCCGACGCCCCTGGGACCCGCCCCGGCGCCACCCCGAACCGTCGTGTCGGCGGGCCGCCGGCCAGCAGGTCCCCTGTCCGCGAACGGGCACTTCATAGCCGTGCGTGACCGGGTCCGCACCCCCTCTGGGCTTGTCCTTCGACATGTTGTTTAATTGCGACCGTTTCGCAGTAACGGTTGATCTTCAACAGAGGTGGGGCATGACGGCCCGGACGATACGGACCCTGACCGCCGCGACGACGGCGGGCGTCCTGGCAGTGGGCGCGGCAGCGTGCTCCACCCCGGACGACGGCAAGAGCGGTGGCCCCAAGGACGCGGCGGTCGTCGGCATCGCGTACGAACCCGACACCCTCAGCCCGCTCCTGGGCTACGGCAAGGACGGCAACTCCAAGATCTTCGACGGGCTGCTGACACACGACGCGACGATGCGGCTCAAGCCCGCCCTCGCCGCCCGGCTGCCGAACATCTCCGGCGACGGGCTGACGTACACCTACACCCTGCGTGACGGGGTGCGCTTCAGCGACGGGGAGCCCTTCACCGCGGACGACGTGGTCTTCACCTACCGCACCATCCTCGACAAGAAGACCAACAACGCGTCCAAGACCGAACTCGACGCGGTCGCAAGTGTCGAGAAGAAGGACGGCAAGACGGTCGTCTTCCGTCTGAAGTACCCCTACGCGCCGTTCGCCGAGCGCACCGTGCTGCCCATCGCGCCCCAGCACGTCGCCGGTCAGCAGGACGTGAACACCGGTTCCTTCACGACCAAGCCCGTCGGAACGGGACCCTACGTCCTCAGCAGCTGGAGCAAGGGCGAGAAGCTGGTCTTCAAGGCCAACCCCACCTACTGGGGCGGCGAGCCGAAGATCAAGAAGTTCACGATGGCGATCATCAAGGACGACGACGTACGTGCCACCCGGCTGCGCTCGGGCGACCTCGACGGCGCCATCCTGCCGCCCAACCTCGCCGCCACCTTCAAGAGCGACAAGGGCCTGCGCACCCTGACCGCCAAGACCTACGACTACCGCAACGTGACGCTGCCCAGCGACAACGCGGTCACCGGCGACCGCGCCGTGCGCCGCGCGCTCGACGTGGCCGTGGACCGGCAGGCCATGGTGGACGGCATCCTGGACGGCGCGGGCAAGGCCGCCTACGGCCCGGTCCCCACCGACAGCCAGTGGTTCACCCGGGGCACCGAACGCCGCCACGACCTGCCGGCCGCCCAGCGCATCCTGGACCAGGCGGGGTGGAAGCCGGGCAAGGGCGGCGTCCGCGCGAAGGACGGCGAGCGCGCCTCGTTCACCCTCTGGTACCTCAGTGGCGACAAGCTCCGCCAGGACCACGCCCTGGCCTACGCCTCCGACGCCAAGAAGGCCGGCATCGAGATCAAGGTGCAGTCCGGCACCTGGGAGGTCATCGAGCCACGGATGAAGCGGGACGCGGTCCTCGCGGGCGGCGGCAGCCCGGCCGACCCCGACTTCGACCAGTACACGCTGCTCAACTCCGCCCTGGCCGGCGACGGCTTCAACAACATGGCGTACTACGACAACCCGGCCGTCGACAAGGCGCTCGCCGAGGGCCGGCGCAGCGGTGACAAGGCCCAGCGCAAGGCCGCGTACGACACCGTCCAGCGCGAACTCGTCAAGGACCCCGGCTACACCTTCCTCACCCACATCGACCACCTCTACGTCCTGGCCGACCGCTGGGCGCCGCTGACCACCCAGGTCGAGCCGCACGACCACGGCCTGGCCTCCGGCCCGTGGTGGGACGTCGAGGACTGGCGGCCGAAGAAGTGACGCGAACCCGGCGTCCGGGCCTGCCCTGGCTCTCGATGGCGCGGCTGGTCGGGCGCCGGGTGCTGTTCGCGGTGCCCGTGCTGCTCTGCGTGACCTTCGGCGTCTTCGCCATCGCCGCCGCCTCGCCCTTCGACCCCGTCAAGGCGTACGCCGGCACCGCCGGGCTCACCGCCTCGCAGGAGAACCTGGACCAGTTGCGCGCGAACCTGGGCGCGGACGACCCGTTCGCCGTCCGCTGGTGGAACTGGCTGACCTCGGCCGTCACCGGCGACCTGGGCGACTCCAACGCGCTGCGGCAGCCCGTGGCCCAGGTCATCACGGAACGCATCGGCTGGTCCACGCTGCTGTGCGCGGTCGCCTTCGCCCTGGCCCTCCTCGGCGGCACCGTCCTCGGTGTCCTGGCCGCCCGCCGACGGGGCGGGCTGTACGACCGCGCGATCACCTTCGTCTGCTACACCCTGGAGGCCGCCCCGCCGTTCTGGCTCGGGCTGCTGGCCGTGTGGCTGTTCGCCCTCAAGCTGGACGCGCTGCCCGCCGGCGGACTGACCGACACCGCCAGCGAGGTCGCCACCACCGGCCAGGTCGCCCACCACCTGATCCTGCCGGCCGCCGTGCTCGCCGTCTCCCAGCTCCCGTGGTTCGTGCTGTACGTACGCCAGGGTGTGGCCGACGCGCTGGAGGAGGACCCCGTACGTGGCGCCCGCGCCCGCGGCCTCGGCGAGCGCACCGTCCTCTTCGGCCACGCCCTGCGGTCCGGGCTGCTGCCGGTGCTCACCCTGGTGGGCTCCCGGGTTCCCGAGCTGATCACCGGAGCCCTGCTGATCGAGACCGTGTTCAGCTGGCCCGGCATCGCCTCCGCCACCGTCGAGGCGGCCACCAGCGTGGACTTCCCGCTGCTCGCGGCCCTCACGGTGCTGGCCACCCTGGCGGTGCTCGCCGGCAACCTGCTCTCCGACCTGCTGTACGGCCTCGCCGACCCCCGGGTGGGCTTCGATGGCTGAGCAGAGCCGCCCCCTCGACCGCGACCAGCGACCCGACCACGATGTCGAGCCGCGCTCCGACCACGCCCACCAGCCCCAGACGCCGACCCCCGGGACCGCGACACCGCCACCCGCCACCGAGGTCTCCACCGCGCCGACGGTGGAGGCGGCGACCGACCCGACCACCACCGCGCCCCGCTGGCGGTCACGCGCCGCCGGCGCCCGGCGCGGCGGCCACGCCCTGCGGGCACGCGTCAGCGCCGGGCTCGTCGCGGCCATCGTGGCCACCGTCCTGCTGGTCCCGCTGTTCTTCCCGCTGGACGAACAGGCCGTCCACCTGGCCGACAAGCTGCTGGCCCCCTCGCTCGACCACCCCTTCGGCACCGACGACGTCGGCCGCGACCTGCTGCTGCGCTGCGTCTACGGACTGCGGGTGTCCCTGCTGGTCGGCGTCGTCGCGGCGCTGGCCGCCACCGTGATCGGCACTACCGTCGGCGCGCTCGCCGGCGCCCTCGGTGGCTGGCCCGACCGCGTCGTGATGCGGCTCGTGGACGTCTTCTCCTCGGTGCCGCACCTGCTGCTCGGCATCTTCATCGTGGCCATGTTCCAACCCGGTGTCTGGCCCGTGGTGATCTCGGTCGGGCTCACCCACTGGCTGTCCACCGCCCGCATCGTGCGCGCCGAGATCCTCTCGCTGCGCACCCGCCCCTACGTGGAGGCGGCCATCTCCGGCGGGGCCTCCCGGCTGCGCGTGACGGTGCGCCACCTGCTGCCCGCCGTAGCGCCCCAGGCCGGGCTCGCGGCCGTGCTGATGGTGCCGCACGCCATCTGGCACGAGTCCGCGCTCTCCTTCCTCGGCCTCGGCCTGCCCAGCCACAAGGCCAGCCTGGGCGCCATGGTGCAGGGCGCGCGCAGCTCGCTGCTGGCCGGCGACTGGTGGCCCACCCTCTTCCCCGGCCTGCTGATCATCATCCCCACGCTGGCCATCGCCGGCCTCGCCGGCGCCTGGCGCGAACGCATCAACCCCCGTCGCCGATCGGAGCTGACCCTGTGACAGGTCCCGACCGGCAGCCCCCGGTCCTCGCCGTGGACGGCCTCTCGGTCCGCTTCCGGATGCGTGCCGGCCGCTACGTCGCCGCCGTCACCGACGCCACCTTCGCCCTGCGACCCGGCGAGTGCCTGGCCCTGGTGGGGGAGAGCGGCTGCGGCAAGTCCGTGCTGGCCTCCGCGTTGCTCGGGCTCCTGCCGGGCAACGCCGAGACGGCCGGCACCGCCCACCTCGCCGGCCCGACCGACGCCGAGCCCGTCGAACTGCTGGGCGCCGACGAACGCCTGCTCTCGCGCACCGTACGCGGCAGGCGCGTGGGCCTCGTACCGCAGAGCCCCTCCGCCCACCTCACACCGGTGCGCACCATACGGGCCCAGCTGGAGGAGACGGTGCGGGAGCTGACCGGGACCCGCCGGCCGAAGCTGCGGGCCGCGGCCCAGGCGGCGGCCGAGCGGGCCGCGTTCCCCGCCGACCACCTGGACCGCTACCCCCACCAGCTCTCCGGCGGCCTCGCCCAGCGCGCGGCCACCGCCCTCGCCCTGGTGGGCGACGCGGCGCTGCTGCTCGCCGACGAACCGACCACCGGCCTCGACCGTGACCTGGTGGAGCGCACCGTGGATGAGCTACGCCGCCACATCTCGCCGACGCCGACCCCGGCACCAGCCTCGACCCTCGCCCACCGCGCCCCGGACGAGCCCGACCCACGCCCGGCCCCCGACACCGGCACGCCACAGGACGCGGCACCCATCGGGGCGAGCGCCGGCCAGTCGCCCACCGCGGCACCCCCACCCCGCACGTCGGACGACGACGCTCCCAGGGCCCGCGCGCTGCTCATGATCACTCACGACCTGCTCGCCGCGGAGCGCGTCGCCGACCGGGTCGCCGTGATGTACGCGGGCCGCATCGTGGAGATCGCCGACGCGCGCGCCTTCTTCGGCGCCCCCGGCCCCCGCCACCCCTACGCCAGGCGCCTGCTCGACGCCCTGCCCGAGCGGTCGTTCACCCCCATCCCCGGCATGCCCCCCGAACTCGGCGACCTGCCGGCCGGCTGCGCCTTCGCACCCCGCTGCGACCAGGCGACCGAGCGGTGCGCCGCCCTGCCCGCCCTCCGGGATGACGTGGCCTGCCACCACGCGCCACCTCGCGCCCCGGCCCAGACCGGGCCGACCGCGCACCCCCCGGCCCAGCCGGAGCCGGGGCGGACCCCGCCGACTCCGGCCGCACCCCAGGCCCCCGGGCCGCGTACCGACGAGGCCCACCATGCTTGAGCTGTGCGACATCACGGCCGGATACGAGCGGCGCTCTCCCGTGGTCCGTGGCGTCTCGCTGCGCATCGCGGACGGCGAGGCCGTGGGGCTGCTCGGCCCCAGCGGTTGCGGCAAGTCGACCCTGGCCCGCGTGGCCGCCCTGCTGCACCGGCCTGACCGGGGGCGCGTCCTGCTCGACGGCGAGGCCGCCCGTGGCTGGCGCCACCGCGCCCCCCGCGCCCAACGCACCGCGTACGGCGTCATCTTCCAGCAACCTCGGCTCTCCGCCGACCCGCGGCTGCGGCTCGCCGACCTGATCGCGGAGCCGCTGCGAGCCACCGGCCAGGGGAGCGCTGCGGCCTCGCGCACGGCCGAGCTGGCGCGTCGGGTGGGACTGGGCGACGACCTGTTGGCACGCCGCCCGCACGAGGTCAGCGACGGTCAGCTGCAACGGGCCTGCCTGGCCCGCGCGCTCGCGCTGCGCCCGCGCTGGCTGGTCTGCGACGAGATGACCGCCATGCTCGACGCCTCCACGACCGCCGCGCTGGTGCACGTGGTCGAGGAGTACCGGCGGGAGAGCGGCGCCGGTCTGCTCGCCGTGGGGCACGACAGCGCGCTCCTCGCCCGCTGGTGTGATCGCACGGTCGCCTGGTCCGAACTGGTCGACTCCCCGACGAGCTGACGCCGGCCGGCCCGGGGCCGGTGGCCTTCGCGAGGCCCACGTGGGCTGGTCCCGCCGACGCGCTCGACCGGGGCGGGGCGCCGACGGGCAGCCACGAGGCCGCCCGGCCGGAGCGGGTCAGGGCGTCAGCACGATCCGCCCGAAGACCTCGCCCGCGTCCATCTTCCGATGGGCCAGTACGGCCTGCTCCAGCGGCAGCACCTCGTGCACCACCGTCTGGAGCTCACCCCGCCCCGCGGCGCCGAACTGCTCGCCGCGCACGACGTGCTGGTCGGCCGCGGGGATGGAGTCCGCGCTGAAGAACCCGAAGGACAGCGACCTGCTGAAGGCGGACATGATCCTCGCACCGAGGTCGGCCGGCGGCCAGCCGCCGAGGATCCCGACGCTGACCAGCCGGCCGTTGGGCCGCAGCCGGTCGAGGAACGTGGACAGGTCGGGGCCGGCCACGACGTCGATGATCACGTCGTAGCCCTCGGGCGCGTCCCGGTCGCCGGCCCCGGAGCGGTCCAGGACATGGCTCGCGCCCAGCCGGCGCAGGCGCTCGCCGCGCTCGGCCGAGGAGGTGGTGACGGCCACCGCCGACGCGCCTCGACCCGCCGCGAGCTGTACCGCCGCGATGCCGATGCTGCCCGCCGCGCCGCGCACCAGAACCGCGTTGCCGGGCTCGAACCGGGCCTGCGCGAGCCCGAAGTGGGCGACGATCCCCGAGCCGCCGAGGGTCACCGCGCGTATGGCCGAGAGGTCGGCGGGGAGCGGCAGGACGTCCTGGACGCGGGCCAGCGCCTGTTCGACGTAGCCGCCGCCGGTGCCGGTGAACCCCCACACCCGTCGGCCCACCCACGACGCGTCGACGCCGTCGCCGACCGATGTGACGGTGCCCGCCACCTCGCCGCCGAGCACGTGCCCCGGCGCGAAGCCGAGGTCGGCCAGCGTTCCACGGCGGATGACGGCGTCGACCCCGCCGACCCCCGCCGCCTCCGTCGCGATGAGCACCTGCCCGGCGGCGGGCTCCGGTGTCGGCAGCTCCACCACCGCCAGCCCTTCGGGGGCGCCGTACGTCCGTACCGCGATCGCCTTCACCGTGGTTCTCCGTGTTCTCTCGACCCAAGTGGTCAGCGGCTGGGCGCGACCGTACGACCTACCGGCGCGGTGGTCTCCCGCACGCCCGTCGCCGAAGACGGCGCGGGCGCGGCGACCACGCGACGGTGGCCCCGTCACGGGCGCTGTGCGCCGTGGCGAACCGCTGTGCCAGGGACGCTAACCGAGCCACCCGCCCCGGGGGCCGAAGTGAGAGCGATGGCCGGGTGATTGCCTCACACTCCGCGCCGACCGCGCCCCCCCGAACGCGGAAGCGGCCGTAGAGCCCGGGACGCCGCCCGAGCCCCACGGCCGCTCGCTCACCTCGGCGAACGGGGAGAACTCAGAGACCGATCTCCACGTCCTCCAGTACGCCCAGCGCGTCCGGAACCAGGACGGCGGCCGAGTAGTAGGCGCTGACCAGGTAGGACGAGACGGCCTGCTCGCTGATGCCCATGAAGCGGACGTTCAGGCTCGGCTGGTACTCGTCCGGGATGCCGGTCTGGTGCAGGCCGACGACACCCTGGTCCGCCTCGCCGGTACGCATGGCGAGGATCGAGCTCGTACCGGTCTCGCTGATCGGGATCTTGTTGCAGGGCAGCAGCGGCACCCCGCGCCAGGCCCGCACCGTGGAGCCCATGAAGTCGATGCCCGTCGGGTACAGACCCCGGCTGTTGCACTCGCGGCCGAAGGCGGCGATGGTGCGCGGGTGCGCCAGCAGGTACTGCGTCTTGCGCCGACGCGCCAGCAGTTCGTCGAGGTCGTCGGGGGTGGGCGGGCCGCTGCGGGTGTGGATGCGCTGGCTGAGGTCGGCGTTGTGGAGGAGGCCGAAGTCGCGGTTGTTGATCATTTCGTGCTCTTGGCGTTCGCGGAGTGCTTCGACGGTGAGTCGGAGCTGCTCTTCGACCTGGTTCATGGGTTCGTTGTAGAGGTCGGCGACGCGGGTGTGGACGCGCAGGACCGTTTGGGCGACGCTGAGCTCGTACTCCCGGGGCGCCAACTCGTAGTCCACGAAGGTGCCGTCCAGCACCGGCTCGCCCGCATGGCCGGAGGCCACCGCGATGTCGGCCTCACCACGCCGGTTGGTGGGCAGGTCCGGCCGGGTCGCGAACGCCTCGGTGTGCGCGGTGAGCGCGGAGTGCCGCTCGGCGACGGTCTGGTACGCCTGCCGGGAGAGTGTGAGCACGGTGGCCCGGGTCACGGCCTTGACCGTGTACTCCCACACGCCGTCCTGGTCCACCGGCACGCGGTCGCCGAAGTAGTCGCCGTCGGCGAGTACGCCAAGGACGGTCTCGTCGCCGTACTTGCCGGTGCCGATCTTGTTGAGCTTGCCGTGCGCGATCAGCACCACCTGGTCCGCGGGCTGACCCGCCTCGACCAGCACGCTGCCCGCGTCGTACTCCCGCTGCTCGAAGGCGCCCGCCAGCGCCTCCAGCGCGGCGGAGTCCGCGAAGCCGCGCAGCAGCGGCAGCTCACCGAGCTCCGGTGGGATCACCCGCACCTCGGCGCCCGTGGTGACGAACTCGACCCGGCCGTCTCCGACCGTGTACGTCAACCGCCGGTTCACCCGGTACGTGCCGGCCTGGACCTGCACCCAGGGCAGCACCCGGAGCAGCCACCGTGTCGAGATGCCCTGCATCTGCGGGACGGTCTTGGTGGTGGTGGCCAGATTGCGTGCCGCGGCCGTACCCAGGCTGAGCTGCCGCTCGCCGCCGGTGGTCGAACCCGTTTCCGCGGAAGTCGTCATTCTTTAAACAACCTTTCTAAAAACCTTGCGATGCCGGAAGTGGCCGCTGGAGATGTTGCGGCCGGCGGAGGGATCAGCGGCCGATTTCCACGTCTTCGAGAATGCCGAGGGCGTCCGGCACGAGAACGGCAGCCGAGTAGTAGGCGCTGACGAGGTAGGACATGATGGCTTGTTCGCTGATTCCCATGAAGCGAACCGAAAGGCCCGGCTGGAGTTCGTCGGGCAGCGCGGTCGGCTGCAGACCGACCACGCCCTGGTTTTCTTGACCGGTACGCATCACGAGGATCGATGTCGTGCCGCTCTCGCTCACCCCGATTTTGTTGCAGGGGAGCACGGGAACACCCCGCCAGGCCGGCACCGCGTGGCCACCGTAGTCAACGCTTTGCGGATAGATGCCGTGGGCGTTGAATTGCCGCGCGATGGCCGCGATGGCCTTCGGGTGCGCCAGGATAACGCCCGGGTCCTTCCAGACCGTGGCCAGCAGTTCGTCGAGGTCGTCGGGGGTGGGCGGGCCGCTGCGGGTGTGGATGCGCTGGCTGAGGTCGGCGTTGTGGAGGAGGCCGAAGTCGCGGTTGTTGATCATTTCGTGCTCTTGGCGTTCGCGGAGTGCTTCGACGGTGAGTCGGAGCTGCTCTTCGACCTGGTTCATGGGTTCGTTGTAGAGGTCGGCGACGCGGGTGTGGACGCGCAGGACCGTTTGGGCGACGCTGAGCTCGTACTCCCGGGGCGCCAACTCGTAGTCCACGAAGGTCCCGCCGAGCGCGGGCTCGCCCACGTGTCCGGCGGCCACCGAGATCTCGGCCTCACCCTGCGCGTTGCGCGGGCGCTCGCCCTCGCTCAGGAAACGCTCGACGTGCGCGCCGAGCTCCGCGTCCGCGTCGGCCACGCCCTGGAAGGACTCCCGAGTCAGGGTGAGTGCCGTGCCGCTGGTCAGCGCCTTGATCGTGAACGGCCACACGCGCTCGGGACCCGCCAGCCCGTCGTCGCCGACGTGGTCGCCGTCGGCGAGTACGCCAAGGACGGTCTCGTCGCCGTACTTGCCGGTGCCGATCTTGTTGAGCTTGCCGTGCGCGATCAGCACCACCTGGTCCGCGGGCTGACCCGCCTCGACCAGTACGTCGCCGGGGGCGAAGTCGCGCTGGGTGAAACGATCCGCGAGCGCGGTCAGCGCGGCGTCCGCGCTCAGGTCCCGCAGCAGCGGCAGCTCACGCAGCTCCGGCGGAATGACCCGTACTTCGGAGCCGGTGCTGGAAAACGTGACCCGGCCGTCGCCCACCGTGTAGCTCAGCCGGCGGTTCACCCGGTAGGCGCCGCTGGATACGGGAATCCACGGCAGGACGCGCAGCAACCACCGCGAGGTGATTCCCTGCATCTGCGGAACCGTCTTGGTCGTCGTGGCGAGATTCCGAGCGGCATCCGTGCTCAGGCTTAGCTGCGACTGCTGGCCCGCGCCGGCCGAACTCGATTCCACTGACGTTGTCATTAAATGGTCACCTAACCCCGAAACGGACATGCGGAGGGGGCACCCCCGCGGCAGTCCCGAAGGTATCAGCGACCTTTAGTAGTTGCATTCACTCGAAAGAGTGGCATAAAGCTATGAGTTAAATCGCGGTAAATACTCCAATCCCATTCGGCACCGGTCGTTCGGTCCCACCTGACGGGTTGTTGCGTACCGTCGGCTCGGGCGTGCCCGGCGCGCGCGTGACCATCGTGGACGAGCCTCCGCCGTCCAGGTTCACCGCGTCGTCGGCGCCCAGCGTCAGCATCAGCCCGGCCAGTTCGGCGATGGTCAGCCCCGCGCGGTACTCCGCCCGCCCGTCCAGCGACAGCAGGTACACCCGGTGCCCGCCGGCCCCGATGCCGGCCGCCGAGCGCACGGCCGAGGTGTTGTCGTCCAGGCCGTCCAGCGGCTGGTGTCCGCGCGCGATCGGGTAACCCCCGACGGCGAAGGCCAGCGGTCCCGGACGGCTGGCCGCCAGCGCGTGGCGTACCGCCACGCGGTCGCCCACGGCCAGCTCCCGCAGTGCGGTGGCACCCGCCTCCCGCCCCACCAGGACCACCGAGTCCGCGGCCACCGGCCCGCTCCCGGGCGTCCGCGCCACCTGGCTCACCCGTCCCTTACGCACCGTCACCTCGTAGGTCTCGGTGCTGCACGGCGCCCCGCGGTCGGTGTCGGTTCCGCACGTCGCCCGCACCCGCGAGGTCCGGCCCCACGCCGTGGTGAACGCCCCGATGCCGTTCTGTGCCAGCGCGTACTGGTTCAGACCACGCAACGCCAGCGCGCCACGCGGCGTGCGCACCGTGCCCCGTAGCCGCAGGCGATCCAGGCGGGCGGTGCGGTCGCGGCCCATCGCGATGACGTCCTCGGTGTCCGTACCGGGCGGCAGCTTGGGGCCGAAGCGCTGGCCCACCGGCACCGCCCCCTTGAGCCGCTGCCCCGAGGCCACGGCCGGCCCCACCGGCGCGCCGGTCGCCTCGACGCCCGGGTGCTGGGTCTCGGTGATGTTGAAGAAGTCGCCGTTGACCGCCGCCACCGCGCCCCGCCGGCCCGCCAGCCGAGACAGCGGCTCGCGCGCCCCCACAGCACCCGGGTGGACCAGGTCGAGCGAGAGCCCCGGCGTCCGCAGGTCGACCGAGAGCAGATGCCCGTACGCCGTGCCGTGCGCGGAGGCCACGGAGAACTCGCGGTACTCCACCCCGGGCGCGAGTGCCGCGCGCCGTGTGAAGTGCGGCCCGGCCTCGGCCGCGTTGACCGCCGGCGCGTTGACCAGACCGCCCCCGAGCACCGCCAGCCAGGCCACCACCACGCCCAGCGCCACGCGCCCGCCACTCACCCGTCTCCGCATGCCTGCCTCACTCCGCCTCTCGGTCGCCGTTCGCTGAGAACCCGTCACGAACACAGGCATCCCCCCACCGCGCGCCAGAGGCTCAGAACGTCAGGGAAATGGCTGACGACCACCTGCGGAACTCTCCGCGCGTCCCTGTCCGACGGCCCCGACACGCCCGATACTCACTGGCGTCCGTCGTGCACACCCGGCCCCGGGTCGGGGTGAGAGCCAGGAGGCCCCATGCTCCACAGCACCCGCCGAGCGTTCGTCGTCACCCTCGGAGCCGCCCTGGCGGGCGGGGCCGCCGTGCCCGCGTACGCCGGGACCCACGGCGCTCGCCCGGGCGGCCACGGCAAGCCCCCGCTGCGCCAGGCGCACGCGCACAACGACTACGAGCACACCCGCCCCCTCCACGACGCGCTCAGCCACGGCTTCACCAGCGTTGAGGCCGATATCTGGCTGGTGGACGGTCAGCTCCTGGTCGCCCACGACGAGGTGGATCTGGACCCCACGCGCACCCTGGAGCGGCTCTACCTGGACCCGCTGCTGCGCCGGGTGCGGGCGGGCGGCGGCCGGGTCTACCCGGGTCACCGTCAGTCGCTGCAACTGCTCATCGACATCAAGAACCAGGGCGACGCCACCTACCGGGTGCTCTCCAAGCGGCTGCACCGCTACCGCTCGATGCTCACCTTCGCCGCCGGCGGCCGGGTCTTCGAGGGCGCGGTCACCCCGGTGATCTCCGGCGACCGCGCCGCGCGCCCGGCCATGGAGGCCGAGCGCGTACGGCACGCCTTCTACGACGGTCGCCTGGAGGACCTGAACACCGGGGTCCCCGCTTCCTTCATCCCGCTGATCAGCAGTAACTGGTCACAGAGCTTCACCTGGCAGGGCGTGGGCCCGATGCCCACCACCGAGCGGGCGCGGCTGCGGGAGATCGTGGACACCGCCCACGCACGGCGGCAGCGGGTGCGCTTCTGGGCCACCCCGGACCTGGCCGGGCCGGCGCGTGACGCGGTCTGGAGCGAGCAGCTCGCCGCGGGCGTCGACCACCTCAACACGGACGACCTGGCCGGCCTCGAGGCGTTCCTGCGCGCGCCCCGCTGACTCCCCCGACCTGGCCGGCCCGGGATGGCCGTGACGGTGGCGGGGCGACGCCAGGCACGCGCGTGCTCGTGGCCCCGCCGACACGGCGCGCCACGCCCCCGCCCCCGGGCACGCGCCGTACGCCCACCGGCGCGGGCTCGGTGGGCGGCGCGGGGCTGGCGGAAAATCGCTGGCTCCGCGACCCGCTCTCGCGCATGCTGACGGCCATGCGGATCACTCTCGCCACCGACGACCACTGGCCGGCCATCTGGCCCTTCCTGCGCGAGATCGTCGTCGCGGGGGAGACGTACACCTTCCCCCGGGATCTCGGCGAGGAGCTGGCGCGGGAGATGTGGATGCTCGCGCCGCCCAGCCGCACGGTGGTCGCCGTCGCCGACGACGGCACGGTCCTCGGCACGGCGAAGATGAACCCGAACCACATGGGCCCCGCCGCGCACATCGCCAGCGCCAGCTTCATGGTCGACCCACGCGCCTCCGGGCACGGTGTGGGCCGGGCCCTGGGTGGCTACGCCCTGGACTGGGCCCGCTCCGCCGGTTTTCGGGCGATGCAGTTCAACGCGGTGGTCGAGACCAATACTCGCGCCGTCGCCCTGTGGCGGTCCCTGGGTTTCGAGATCATCGGCACGCTGCCCGAGGGCTACCAGCACCCGACCAAGGGGTACGTCGGGCTGCACATCATGCACCGCCGGCTCTGACCTGGGCCCCGGTCGCCCGCCCCGGTCGCCTGTCCGCGGTCGCGCGGGGTGCCGCCCCGCGGACCCTGCCCGTCGCGCACCCCGGTGGCGTACGGACCTGACGGGCGTGGGGGCGCTCGCCACCCGACGGGCGTGAGGGAGTGGCAACACCCCGAGCCCGTGACGGACCTCCGCCGACCTCGGCCACCCCGTGCGCGAGAGACCCGCCCGGCCGGACCGCCTCGCCGGGTCGGCCGCCCCACCGGCTCGGTCCGCGCCCGGTTCAGCCGGAGCCCAGCAGGGTGCCGGCGTCCTTGAGTGTCGCCGCGATGCGCGCCAGCGTGGCGTCATCGCGCGGCACGGCCTCGTACGCCGGGCCCTCGGCCGTCGCCCAGCGACGGGCCACCGCGACCGGGTCCTCGCCGAGCAGCAGCCCCGCGGCCTGGGCGGCGGCGCCCAGGGCCACCAGGTCGGTGGCGCGCGGCACCCGCACCGGTCGGCCGCTGAGCCGCTGGATCGTGGTGCGCCACGCGGTGCCCCGCGCCCCGCCGCCGATGAGGAGGATCGGGGCCCGCGGATCGGCGTCCGGGCCCACCACCGTCTCCAGCGCGGCGAGCAGCGCGTACACCGCCCCGTCGTACGCCGCCTGGAGCACCTGGCCCGGGGTCGTGTCGTGGCGCAGGCCGTGCAGCATGCCGGTGGCCGCGGGCAGGTGCGGGGTGCGCTCGCCGTCCAGGAAGGGCAGCACCGTCACCGCGCCTCCCGGTTCCACCGCCTCGCGGTCGCGGCCGAACAGGGTCGCGAAGCGGTCCACGGCCAGGGTGCAGTTGAGCGTGCAGGCCAGCGGCAGCCAGGCGTCGCGCGCGTCGGCGAATCCCGCGACGATGCCGGACGGGTCGGTGGGGCGCCGGGCGGAGACCGCGTAGACGGTGCCCGAGGTGCCCAGGCTGAGCACGGGTTGCTCGGCGGGCAGGCCCAGTCCGAGGGCCGCCGCCATGTTGTCCCCCGTGCCGGTGGCGACCAGCATGCCGGCCGGAAGCGGCAGGTCGGGCCGGGGCTGCACGGTGCCGGCCGCCTCGCCGGGCCGCAGCACCGTGGGCAGCATGTCCGGGCTCAGCCCCACGTGCTCCAGCACCCGCTGGTCGTACTCCCGGTGGGCGGTGGCCCACCAGCCGGTGCCCGAGGCGTCTCCACGGTCGGTGACGGCCCGGCCGGTGAGCCGCTCGGTCAGGTAGTCGTGCGGCAGCCGCACCGCCGCCGTCGCGCGCGCCGCCGCGGGCTCGTTCTCACGTAGCCACGCCCACTTGGTGACCGTGAACGCCGGCGCGGGCACGCTGCCCAGCCGCCTTGCCCACGCCCCGGGTCCGCCCAACTCGCTGATCAGCCGGTCGCGTTGGTCGGCCGAGCGTACGTCGTTCCACAGCACGGCCGGACGTACCGGCTCGCCCGTCGCGTCGAGGGTGACCAGGCCGTGCTGTTGCGCGCCCACGGAGAGGGCGGCGGCCTGGCGCGCGTGGTCACCGCACTGCTCCAGCGCCGCGCACAGCGCCGTCCACCACTGTCGGGGGTCACTCTCCTTGGCCGGGCCCGGGCTGACGGTGTGTTCGGCTCGCCCGCGCGCCAGGACGGAGCCCGTCGCGGTGTCGACCACGAGCACCTTGGTGGACTGCGTGGAGCTGTCCACTCCGATGACGAGCGGTCCCTCCGGTACGGCGGCCACGGTCATGCGCTCTCCTCCAGCCTGGCGGTGCCTCGACGTCCCCTACGGGCGATCGTGCATCGTAGCTGCCGGCTCTCACCACGGGAGCGGGCCGCGCTCACCAGGTGGCAACGGACCCCCGTACGGCGGCCGTTGACCCGTGTCGGGCGGCCGGCTAGCCCTCGGGAACGGCCTGGATGTCGAGCTCGACGCGGATGGTCGCGCCGACCACCGCGATGCCCCGGGAGAGCATGGTGCGCCAGTCGAGGGTGAAGTCCTCGCGGTGCAGCTCGGCCGTCGCGCTGCACGCGGCGCGGGTCTCCCCGGCGATGCCGGTGCCCAGACCTAGGTAGCGGGTGTCGAGCGCGACGCTGCGGCTGACGCCGTGCAGGTTCAGCGCGCCCTGGACGGACCAACGGGAGCCACCCCGGTGGACGAAGCGGTCGCTGGCGAAGTGCATGTACGGGTAGGTGGACGCGTCCAGGAACTCCGCCGAGCGCAGGTGCTCGTCCCGCTGGCGCACGTTGGTGTCGATGCTCGCCGTCTCGATCGCCACCTCCAGCCGGGAGTCCTCCATGCGCTCCCCGACCGTCATGGTTCCCTCGAACTGGTTGAACCGGCCGTGCACCGCGGCCAGCCCGATGTGTCGCGCGACGAAGCGCACCGCGCTGTGGTCGGGATCGATGCGCCAGGCGCCGGGGGCGGGCAGTGCCGGCTGCGGGGCGAGGTCCATCGTCACCGACTCGACGGCGGTACGGATCCCGCCGGTGGCCTGGCAGTCACGACGCACGGGCTGGTAGCCCTCGGAGGTGATGGCCAGGCCGTAGGAGCCGGGCCGCACGGTGGCGGTGAAGCGGCCGTTGGGGTCGGTCTGGCCACGCACCACCTCCCGGCCGTCGGCGTCGCGAACGGAAACCTCGGCGCGGGGCAGCGGCAGCCGTACGGGGTCGAGCACCACGCATTCCAGCGATCCGGAGCCTGGTGGCAGGGGCGTGGCCTCCCTCCCCGTAACGCGGTGACGACGGCGAAGTAGGGCAAATGCCATTCCCATGGCCTCTCTGGAGCAGTAGGTGGTTGAAGGGGCGACCACCGCATTGTGTCATCAGAAGGGACAAGAAAGCACAAGCCCTCGTCACGATCGCAAACAAGGCGGTCAACTGCGGCCAGTGCGCCCCGGGGTGCGGACACCGCCGGCGGCACCGCGAGCCTCCCGACGCCGCCGTACCCGTGCCGTCCCGCACCCCCGCGCGCCCAGCCCACCCGCACCCCATCCGCGCCCTCACGCGCCCCGGCCTCGGCCTTCGCGTCGCCTCCGCCCCGCCCCGCGACCGCCCCCGCCGCACCGGCGCGCCGTCGCGCTCACCCCACCGTCCCCGCGCGCCTCCGCGAGCACCGGTGGGTCACGCGTCGGGGACATCGGCCTGGCCACTGTCCGCGCGCCCCCTGCCCCGTTCGACGACGCCCCGCCAGGAGCGGGAGCGCCGAGCATCCCGCCCCACGGTGCCCCCACCCCCGCACCCGCCCCGCGCGCTCTCGCGCGACATTCCGCGCCCCGGCTGGCCGCTCGGCCGCCCGGTCGGGCCTCGTGCCGGTCAGTCGTCGCGGAGCGCGCCGGCCAGCGCCGCCGCCGGGTCGGTGGCCGCGGGGCCCGCCGAATGCCACTGGTCGCCCTCCCGCCGGAACGGCCACCAGCGGCCGTCCCGGCCGTAGCGGAGCTGGGCGTGGCCCGCGCGCAGCGTCCACCAGTTGCCCTCGGCCACCAGCTCGGGCCGCCCCGCCTCCTCCTCCCAGGCCCGGTCGAGCTGCGCGCCGGCGCGCGCCAGCGCCTCGGGGTCCGGGGTCCACCGCTCGTCGAGCACGTCCAGCGCCGCGCGCCCGCCGTGTTCCCAGGCCCGTACGGCGCGTGCGAGATCGGCGGGTTCCCGGCCGCAGCCCGCGGCGAGCCGGGCCGCGATGCGCGGCCCCGGCCCGGCCGCGGCCAGCCGCACCGCGTCCTGCCACACCGACAGCTCCGCGCGCGCGGGCGTGTCCGCGTGGCCCGGCGCGCACGCCTGCGCCAGCAAGTGGTGGGCGCGCGCCGCCGCGTCGGCGGCCAGGAACTCCAGCGCCTCGGCGTCGGGAGCGGGTGGCCCGGCCGCCCCCGTGGCGCCGGCTGGCTCGTCCCCGCGCAGGCGCGGCGGCCGACCCGGCTCCGCCACCGGCGGCGGAGCGGCCGGCAGCGGAGCCACGGCCAGGGCCTCCGCGAACGCCGCGCGCGCCGTGACCGTACGCGGGGTCGGCGCGGCGCTCGCGCGCTGCGGAGCGTGGGCGGCGGCGCGTACCGTCGAGCGCGCCTGGAGGTCGTCGAGCACCGCGCGCTCGCCCCGCCCGCGCATCAGCAGCAGGACGAACGGGTCCTGGTCGAGCAGCCGGGCGAGTTGGTAGCACAGCGCCGTCGTGTGCGGGCAGTGGTCCCACGCCTCACAGCCGCACTCGGGCTCCAGGTCGCCGATGCCGGGCAGCAGCTCCACGCCGGCCGCCGCGGCGTCCTCCACCAGGTGCGGCGGCATGTCGCGGTCGAGCAGCGCCGCGATGTGTCCGGCCTGGTCGGCGACCATGTCGAGGAACCGGTCCCACTCGCCGTCCGTCAGCTCCCGCAGCAGGACATCCGAGCGGTACGGCGTGCCGTCCTGACCCCGCACCACGGCGGTGATGCGCCCGGGGCGCACGCTGACCGCGCCGACGGCGCCCAGCCGGGCCTGTTGGCGACCCTTCTTGAGCTGCTGGTTGTCCAGAGCCGTGTCCTCGAGGGCCTTGAGCCACGCCTGGCCCCACCACGTCCGGGCGAAGCCGCGCCCCTGCGTGGGCGGCAGCGCCGCGAAGGTGCGCTCGACGCCGGCCGAGCCCGCGCGAGAGGGCGCCTCCCGCGCTGCTTCCGGGGCGTCCTCGTACGCGTCCGTCGGGTTCCCGCCCTGGCCGCTCGGGTCGATGGGGGACATCAGTTGGCCTCCCTGGCACTCGTCGGGCGTAGCGCCACCAGCTCCGTCAACTCCGCGTCGGACAGCTCGGTCAGCGCCACCTCACCGGAGCCGAGCACGGCGTCGGCCAGTTCCCGCTTGCGCTCCAACATGGCGGCGATGCGGTCCTCCACGGTGCCCTCGGCGATGATGCGGTGCACCTGCACCGGCTGGGTCTGGCCGATGCGGTACGCCCGGTCGGTGGCCTGCGCCTCGACCGCCGGGTTCCACCACCGGTCGTAGTGCACGACGTGCTCAGCCCGGGTGAGGTTCAGACCAGTTCCGGCGGCCTTGAGGGACAGCAGGAAGACCGGCACCCGCCCGTCCTGGAAGTCCCGCACCATCTCCTCGCGGCGGGCCACCGGCGTGCCGCCGTGCAGCAGCTGGGTGGGCACGCCCCGCGCGGCCAGATGCCGTTCCAACAGCCGCGCCATCACGACGTACTGGGTGAAGACCAGCACGCTGGCGCCCTCGGCGAGCACGGTGTCCAGCAGTTCGTCGAGCAGCTCCAGCTTGCCCGAGCGGCCCGCGATCACCGGCGCGTCCTCGCGCAGGTACTGCGCCGGGTGGTTGCAGACCTGTTTGAGCGCGGTCAGCAGTTTGATCACCAGGCCACGACGGGCGAAGGCGTCCGCGCCCGCGATCTCGGCCAGCGTCTCGCGCACCACCGCCTCGTACAGGCCGGCCTGCTCCTTGGTCAGCGCCACGGCCCGGTCGGTCTCGGTCTTGGGCGGCAGCTCCGGAGCGATGCCCGGGTCGGACTTGCGGCGGCGCAGCAGGAAGGGGCGGACGAGCCGGCCCAGGCGCTCGGCCGCCGTGGTGTCCCCGCCCTCCACGGCCTGCCCGTAGCGGGTACGGAAGCGCGCCAGCGGCCCCAGCAGGCCGGGCGTGGTCCAGTCGAGGATGGCCCACAGCTCGGAGAGGTTGTTCTCCACCGGTGTGCCGGTCAGCGCCACCCGTGCCTTGGCGCCGATGGTGCGCAGCTCCCGCGCGGTGGCCGCGTACGGGTTCTTGACGTGCTGTGCCTCGTCGGCGACCACCATGCCCCAGCCCACCTCGGCCAGTCGCGCGGCGTCCCGGCGCATCGTGCCGTACGTGGTCAGCACGAACGTGCCGTCCACCACCGTGTCCAGGTCCCGCGCGGAGCCGTGAAAGCGGCGCACCGGGGTGCCCGGCGCGAACGTGTTGATCTCCCGCTCCCAGTTGCCGAGCAGCGAGGTGGGGCAGACCACGAGCGTGGGGCCGGCCGCCTCGGGCGCCGTCTGCCGGTGCAGGTGCAGGGCGATCAGGGTGATGGTCTTGCCCAGGCCCATGTCGTCGGCGAGACAACCGCCGAGCCCGAGCGAGGTCATCTGGTGCAGCCAGGCCAGTCCGCGCGACTGGTAGTCGCGCAGCGTCGCGGCGAGTGCCGCGGGCTGCGGCACCGGCTCGGCCCCCGCCCCGTCGGCCCCCGGGCCCACCAGGCGGTCGCGGAGCGCGGCGAGCCAGCCCGTCGCCTCCACCTCCACCTCGGCCCCGGCGACCTCGGTGTGCCCGGTGAGCGCGGCGCTCAGCGCGGCGACCGGGGTGACCGTGTGGTCGCGCCGTTCGCGGGCGCGGCGCGCGAGCGCCGGATCGATGAGCACCCACTGGTCGCGCAGCCGCACCACCGGCCGGTTGGCCTCGGCGATACGGTCCAGCTCGGCGCGGGTCAGCTCCAGGTCGCCGACGGCGAACCGCCAGCTGAAGTCCAGGAGCGCCGAGGCGGACAGGAAGGTCGGTAGCCCGGAACCGTCCTGCGTGGCGTCGTCGGGTGGCCCGACCACGGCGCGTGCGGTCAGCTCCCGCGCCAGCTCCCTGGGCCAGTGCACGCGTACGCCCTCGGCCTCCAGCGCCCCCGAGGCCCGCCCGAGCAGCTCGCTCACCTCCTCGTCGGCCAGGTCGATCGCGTCCGGCACGGCGGCCGACAGCAACGGTGCCAGCGGGGCCCAGGCGAGGGCCGCCCGGCGCAGCGTGAGCAGCGCGTCCATGCGGGCTCGCGGGCCCAGCGCGGCGACCAGGTGCGCGTCCCCACCCCACACCTCGGCGGCGTCGGCCACCAACGTGGGGTCGGTGGCGCTGTGGAGCTGGAGCACGGCACGAAAGCGCGCTCCAGGCCCGTCGTCGTCGGCGTCCGTCTCGTCGGCGAGCTCGTGCGCCGTCAGCCCCAGCACCTCGACGCGCAGCGACAGCCGTACGCCGGCGTCGTGGCCGGCGGCGATGCTCGCGGCCCACTCGCGCTGTTCGGGCAGGTGCACGGGCTGCCGTGCGGCGAAGGCCGGCCCACCCGTGGCGAGCGCGGCGGCGGGGGAGCGCGGCAGGCCGTCGGCGACCGCGTCCAGGAAGGAGCGCAGCAGGTGCTCGGGCTCGGCCAGCAGCCAGTCACCCACCTCCCCGGGTGCCTCGGGGGCGTCGTCGGAGTGGGGGAGCGGCGCGGCGTGCGCGGCCGGCGGCATGGCTGCGGCCAGCTCACGCACGCGCAGCAGGTCCGCCTCGTCGAGCGGGCCGACCCGCCAGGCGTCGTGGTCGCCGGCGCTCAGCCCGGGCAACAGCCGCCCACGGGCGGCCAGTTGCAGGGCGAGCACCGAGGCCGAGCCCCAGAACGCCGCCGCCGTGTCCGTGCGCGCGGCCCTGGCCCGGGTGAGCGCCGGCAGCGCGTCGCGTACGGGGAGCACGGTGGCCGACACGGTCAGCGCCGCGACGCCCGAGCCCTCCGCGACGACGACGGTCACCTCCTCGGTGGAGCCGGCGTCGGCTTCCGGGGCAGGGCCGGTGTCGGGGGCGAGCGGTGCGACGGTGGGGTCCCACGGTTGCCAGAAGGCGACCCGACCGGTGCGCGCCGGGTCGCCGGGCAGGAAGACGGCCGAGCAACGGCCGAGTTGGGCGAGCTGGGAGGGGGGCAGGGAGCGAGCGGGGGCAGATGGGATCACAGGCTGCTGCATTCCTCAAATTTGACTAGTGAACGCCGGTGGCGGCCGAGAATAGCCGACCCGACGCGTCGACGGGCCGCTACGCGTCGTGAGGAATGCCACCCTCCCCTCCACCCGGTCGCGGTCGACACCGACCGTGCGGCATGCCCACGTGAACCGGTCGCCCGGCCCCCGGCACTCCCACGCGAGGACCCCGCGCGCCACGAGGGTGGTGCTAACCCCCCTTGTGAGTACGGGGCGTGGCACCCGCACGGCCCGGGGGACCTCTCCATGGCACCGCCTGGCCCGCGACGCCTACGTTCTCAAAGGTCAGGCCCCGTGCGGCGAGCGTCGTACGGGGATCGCCTCGGTTCACCGGAGTCGCCATGTCCCAGGCCACCGTCGCAGCGCCCCCCGCACCCCCCGACGGGCCGCGCGCGCCCGCCACGGGCAGCGACTTCGCACCCCTGCTGCGCGAGGTGCGCGCGGCCGGCCTGCTGGAGCGCCGCACCGGCTGGTACGTGCGGGGCATCGCGCTCAACCTGGCGGCGCTGGCCGCCGTCGTGACCGCGATCGTGCTGGTCGGCGACTCGTGGTGGACGGTGGCGCTCGCCCTGCCGGCAGCCGTCTTCTGGGCCCGCACCTCCTTCGTCGGCCACGACGCCGGGCACTCCCAGATCACCTCGAACCGTCGCGTCAGCGCGGCAGTCGGCCTCGTCCACGGCAACCTCCTCCTCGGCATGAGCCGGGCCTGGTGGAACGACAAGCACAACCGGCACCACGCCAACCCCAACCACATCGACAAGGACCCCGACGTCGCCGTCGGCGCCCTCGTCTGGACCCGCCACCAGGCCGCGCTGCGTCAGGGTTTCACCCGCTGGCTCACCCGCCACCAGGCCGGCCTCTTCTTCCCGATGCTGCTCCTCGAAGGTCTCAACCTGAAGGTCTCGGGCCTGCGCGACCTGCGCCGACAGAGCCCACGCGAGCGCGCCGTGGAGGCGTCCCTGCTGGCCGCGCACTACCTGGCCTACGTCGGATTCCTGCTGGCCGTCCTCTCGCCGGGCAAGGCCGCCGTCTTCGCGCTCACCCACCACGCGCTCTTCGGCCTCTACCTGGGCATGGCCTTCGCCCCCGGCCACAAGGGCATGGAGATGCCCGACCCGCGACACGACCCCTGGGGTCACCTGAGGCGCCAGGTCGTCACCTCGCGCAACATCCGCGGCGGCCGGGCCACCGACTGGCTGCTGGGCGGCCTGAACTACCAGATCGAACACCACCTCTTCCCCAGCATGGCCCGCCCCCACCTGCGGCGCGCCCAGCCCCTGGTGCGCGCCCACTGCGCCCGGCTGGGCCTGCCGTACACCGAGACCGGACTCGTCGCCTCCTACGCCTGGGCGCTGCGCCACATGCACGACGTCGGCGCCCCACTGCGCTAGCGACAGAGGGAACCCATCGTGTCGCATTACCGTTGAAGAGGGAGAAAGCGGTACAAGCGTCGAGGAGGCGGAAAACGATGTCGAACCGTGCGAAGGTCGCCGTCGGTGGAGTGGTGGCGGGCGTGCTGCTGCTGTGGCTGCTGCCGAACTGGCTCGCGCTGCTGATCATGATCGGCGTGCCGGCCGGCGCCTACCTCCTCCTCGACCCCTCCCAGCGCAGCCGGCTGCGCCGTGCCTCGCGCAAGCAACTGGGACGCTGACCCGCACCGAGACCGCCCGACCCGGTCGGTGGGCCAGGAGGGTGCGTGCCGGCCGGTGGCAGAATGCCGGGGTGAGATACCGGCGTACCGAGAGGAGCGTCCCGGCATGGGCGCGACGGCCCTAGCGGTGTGCTGCGACGACCAGCACGCGTTCAGCAAGCCCCTCCGCGAGCGGATCACCCTGCTGGCCGGGCTCGGCGTGGCGGGCGACGCCCATCGGGGAGTCACCGTCCAACACCGCTCCCGCGTCGCCCAGGACCCCACCCAGCCCAATCTGCGCCAGGTGCACCTGATCCCGTGCGAACTCCTCACCGAACTGGAGACGGCCGGCTTCTCCGTGCGGCCGGGTGACCTCGGCGAGAACATCACCACCAGCGGCGTGGACCTGATCAGCCTCCCGACGGGCACCCTGCTCCACCTCGGTGCGACGGCCGTCGTCGAGGTCACCGGGCTGCGCAACCCGTGTCGACAGATCGACGGTTTCGCCAACGGGCTGCTCAGGCATGTGGTCGGCCGTGACGCCGACGGACACATCGTCCGCAAGGCCGGCGTCATGAGCATCGTGCGCGAGGGCGGCACGGTCTGCCCGGGCGACGCCATCCGGGTGGAACTGCCGAGCGGCCCGCACCACCCACTGGAGCGCGTGTAACGACCGGCGGTGGGCAGTCCTTCGGGGCGCCGGCCCCGACGCTCCGGTCACACCGGGCGTACGGCCAGCGCGTCCAGGGCGCTCAGCAGGCCCGGCAACTCGCGTCCGCGGCCCACCGGCAACACCTCGCCCGGCTCCTCGTCCAACAGCACGAACGCGATGTCGTCGGTCCTGGCCACCAGACTCCACCCCGGCCCGTCGGCGCGCAGCGTGCGCGCCGCCCCCGACGCGTACGCCGAGCGCACCCGCCCCGGCGGCGGGGGAGTGCGCACATAGCCGTGGGCCTCGCGCAACACCCGGCGCACCCCCGCGTGCCCCGGTGTGAGCGCACCGGACGCGGCTGCCGGGCCGGCGGTGGCGGCCCCGCTGTCCACGGGCGCGGTCGGGCCGGACGCCTCGCGCGCCGTGTCCCCGCCCGCATCGGGCTGCGCGAAGGTGACGTCGTCGCCGATCTGCTCGCGCCACACCGCCCACCGCGACGCGATCTCGTCCGCCCCCAGTCGCCGCTGCGCCGGCCCCCATCGGGTGCAGTCGGGCGGGCTGAGCGGCGGCCGGACCACCCCGTCGGGACCGGGCTCCGGCGCGGGATCGTGCGGCGCCGGCACTCCCGGCGCGGCGACCGCCACCGCGAGCGGCCAGCCCGGCAGCGCGGCCACGACGGTGCGCTCACCGGGCGACAGGTCGTAGTCCATGCCGCAGTCCCAGGCCGCGAGCGCGCAGGCGACCAGTGAGACGTCGTCGGTGACCACGGTCCAGCGCGCGCCCGCCCCGTCCTGACCCAGCACCAGGCCGTAGCCGTCGGGCCGGGGCGCGAGCCCCAGCACCGCGCACACCTGCGGATAGTCGTCCCCCAACACACCGGGGAACCGCGCGGGGGTCAGCAACACCGCGGTCAACACGTACAGCGCCTCGTCGTTCGACCCGCCCGCCGTGTCCACCGTGGCCTCCCCTGGTGCCCGTCCTCGACCGGCGCACCTTAACCAGCGGGTAACCGCTGAGTCGATACCCGCGACACGATCCCGTACGCCCCGGCCCCCCGGGCGCGACTCGCCTGTCCGACACTCCGCCCGTCGCCCCTGAGGAGTCCACCGCACCACCCGTCCGATGCCCGCCTCGCGAGCGGCCTGGCGCGGTCGGTATCGGGCGCGGCGCTCCGCGCGGTGTGACGGTCAGGGGGACAGCGCTCTTTCCGGTGCGGGATGCCACGCCCCGCCACACCGGTCACCGGAAATATCGCGCACACCGTCGGCGGGCGTGTTGTCTGATTTCCCCTCAGCCCCGTCTGCGGCGCCACGAAATCAGCCCCCGGCACGGCTCGCGGGGTCAGTTCCGATCGCCCTCGCGTCGCGACCGTACGCCGCCGCCGCATTCCCTCCGGCGCCTTTACAGTGGAAGTCCGGGCACCGCGCCGTGGCACCACCGAAGGGAAGCCGGCGACATGCGGCGATACGACTGGCTACGCGAGATCCAGCGCCTCGACCCGGAGCGGGACTTCCTCCGCATCTACCGCATCACCGCGACCCACGAGTTCCCCTGGGACCTCAGCCGAGCCCTTGAGCTGGCCCTCTTCCGCACCTACGCGGTCCCGAGCGTCGGCCGGCTGCTCGCGCGGACCGGCGAGCTCACCGAGCGCGCGCAAAAGCGCTATGACGACACGGCACTTCTCCTGGACGCGGTGCTCGAACACGGCTTCGCCGACGCCCGCGGCCGTACCGCGATCCGGCGCATGAACCAGATGCACGGCTCGTACGACATCAGCAACGACGACATGCGCTATGTACTGAGCACCTTTGTCGTCGTCCCCAAACGCTGGCTGGACGAATTCGGGTGGCGACCCCTGTGCGAAGCGGAAAGAGAAGCCTCGGCGTATTACTTCGGCACTCTCGGCCGGCACATGGGCATCAGAGAAATCCCCGCCACATACGCGGAGTTCGAGCACTGTCTCGACATGTACGAGGCGGCTCACTTCGGCTGGGACGAGGGAGGCAGGAGCGTGGCCGACGCGACACGCGCGCTGATGGCCTCCTGGTATCCGCGCCCGCTCGCCCCCCTCGCGCGGACGGCCAGCCTGGCTCTGCTCGACGCGCCCCTGCGACGCGCCTTCCGCTATCCGGAGCCCACTCCCGTGGCCACCGCTCTCGTGCGCGGGGCGCTGCGGTTGCGCGGCCGGGCGGTGCGCCTGCTGCCCCCGCGCCGCACGCCGCACTACGCGCGGCAGAACTCCCAGATCAGGGGCTACCCCGAGGGCCACCCGCTGGCCGACCTCGGCACCTTCCCACTTGGCCGTGGCGCTCGTGACCCTCGCCCCACCCTCACTCCCGGCTGCCCGGTCGTCCACGCGACGCCCCCGCCCGACGCGGCCCCGGCGGCCGGGGCGGAGCCGTCGTAGCACCGCTCGCCCCGCGCCTCGCCCTCATGGCCGACCTCGCGGCGGCCGGCCGGCCGGCCGGCCGGCCGGTCCGGGCCGGTCCGGTCGTACCGGTGCCGCCGCCGAGGCCAGGCCCCGAGGGGTCGTCCACGGCGACGGCACCGGTGTGCCGAGCCCCCTTCCCGTCGTACCTCCCTCTGCCGGCTCCGCTACGTCGTCGCCGGCGCGCCGCGCGTGAACGTCTTGGCGCGCATGAGGAAGTCGCCGAGGTAGCCGTCGTGCGGCAGTCCCGGCACCAGCACATGGGTCGGGTGATCGCCGACGTGCAGATTGCGGATGGTCGGCTCGTGGAGCAGACGATCGATCAGTTCCTGATCGGAAGTGAGCGCGGTGAGCACGATCGTGTCGCGCAGCGGGGCCACGTCGTCCGCTCGGCTCCACGGTGCGACCCACACACAGGGGAACGGCAGCTCCAGCCGTGTCTGCGGCGCGTCGGCCCGGGACAGTTCGAGGACCGCCGGACGCAGCACCGCCGAGCCGTCACCGAGTTCGGCGACGATCGTGTCGCCGCCGAGCCAGGCGGTGGCGCCGGCGCTCTCGGAGTACAGGTACTTCTCCAGGCTCCGCGCGGCATCCACCTGCCGCACCGGCAGCACCGCCCCCTCGTCCTCCGGCGCCAGTGAGGGCAGGCCGGCCAGCCGTTCGGCGATGGCCTGGGCCACGGGTGCCGGGTCCCCTTCGACGAAGACCGCCGTGGCGTTCACGCACGCGGCGCCGGCCTGCGCGCTGACCGAGTCGACGATCGTGTCCAGGTGGCGCGTGACATCGCTCTCCGCGGTGATCAGTATCTTGGCCCGCCCCGGCCCGTGCGGCAGCACCCGCGTGCTTGCCCGGTAGGTGTCCACCACGGTGTCGCCGCCGTAGACCATGGCCAGATCCGCACCCTCGATCAGATCGTCGGCGACGCCGTGGTCAGAGGGCAGCAGGATGACCTGATCCGTGCCGAACCCCGACGCGTGCAGGGCCGAGACCAGCCGGTGTGCGCTGAGCGGCTCGCGCCGGGAGGGGCGCACCGCGACGCGGTACCCCAGGGCCAACGCCTCCGCCCACTGTTCGTGAATTCCGGGGTGGTTGCCGGCCGTCAGCACGGCGAGCACGTCACCACGCCGGATCCACACCGCGTCGCCGGCGCCGTCGGAGGTGGCCCGGCTGCCACGCGGCCGGGCCTGGCCCGCGAATCCGTACGCGCCGGCCAGCCCCGCCGCGACGGCGCCGGTGGCCTCCCGCACGACGGAGATCGGCAGCCCGCTGACCCGAGCGACGGCGTGCTCGTACCGCGCGACGCTCATGCCGTTGACGGTGGCGCCGGCGAACAGCCGGCCCGCCTCGGCCAACGCCGCCGTCCGCTCGTCCACGGGCAGTGTCCGCGCCCGCCGCAACGCCGTCAGACCGCGCCGCGCGTACAGCCGTGGCACCATGCTCAGCTCGGCGAGCGGTGTGCCGGCGACGTCGTGGACGATTTCCCTCGCCTGTGACCGATAGGGTCCACGGGGTCCGAGCGCGTCCAGGCTGACCGGTGTCGGGGAATCGGGCATCGTCAGTACACCCCCTCGACAACCGCGGTGCCACCGAACGACGGGACCGGCTTGATATCGGCGACGGCATCGCCACCGAATCCCTCGGCGGCCGGAAGACGGATCGCGGTGTCCCGTTCGAGGTTGTTCGGAATCAGCATGCTGCGGCTGATGTGGTTCATGACCACCTGACCACGTTCGCCATAGGGCACCACCTCTCCGGTACGCGGGTCCACCACGCGCATGCTGATGAACGGGTACGGCGGATCGAAGGTGGACGGGTGGTCGGGAGCGAGCCCCTTTCGCTCGTACATTCCGCCGCCGACCATGGTGCTCCCGTAGAAGCCGAGCAACTGGGCATCGGGGAACACCTCGTCCCGGAAGAGGGTGCGGGTGTCGACGCTCATCGAGGCGCCGCCCCATATCAGGGTGCGGACCTTGCGGTTGATGAGCTCGGCCATTTGCTCGTGCCCGGCCAACGCCTCCAGCAACGGTGGTGTGGTGAAGATGACGCCCACGTCCTGACTGTGCAAAAGCCACTCCGCCTGGTCGAGAACGTGCGCGAGATATCTCCTGGTCTCCTCGGTCCGCCCCTCCGTCACGCACTTCTTGGCCCACCGCGGATCGAGGTCCACGGCAAAGGGCGTGCCACCGCGAAGATGCGCTACCGACCGGGTGATGGGCCCGAATATGTGCGGACCGCTCGGGCCGATCGTCAGCCAGTTCACCCCACGGGGAACACCACGGTCGTCCAGAACCTGGTTGTGCCATGAGCACAGCCGTTCGTGGTGGTCGGGAAGCCACGCGACGCGCTTGGGTGAACCGGTCGTGCCGCCGCTCTCGTAGATATCCAACGGAATGCGCTGGTCGCCGTACCCGCGCGGAACCAGGTCCTCCACGCGGACGTCACGCAACTCGTCGACGATGTTCGGGAAGAGCGCCAGATCCGCCTCGGTACGAATGTCCTCGCGCGGGTCGAAGTCCAGGCTTTTCGCCCGCTCCAGCCAGAACCGGGAACCGGTCTTCGGATGGAAATGCCACTCCATGGCGGCACCCAGCAGATCTGTTATGGACGGGGGCCGGTCCCATGCCGCGTCGAGCGCCGCCGGCTCCGGCGTCGACACGCTCACCCGACTCCTGCCCGCGTTCGCGCGCTCGGTGAGCACCTCGGTCACCGCCGTCGCCACCCGGTCCGCCTCGGCGTGGCTCATCACCAGCGGCGGGCTGAGCAGCACGGTGTTCGGGTTGTTACGGATGATGATCCCGTGGCGCTCGCGCACCAGCGGCGGCACCCACTCGGCCGACAGCGGTTCCCCGGTGGCCGGGTCCCGCGTCAGCTCGATGCCGATCATGAGCCCGACCTGTCGCACCTGCCCGACGATGGGCAGCTCCTCCAGTCGGCGCAGCTGGTCCCCGAGGTGGTCGCCGACGTCGACGGCCGCCGCGAGCAGGTTCTCCCGCTCCAGGATGTCGAGATTCTCCAGAGCCACCGCACAGCCGGTCGCGTGACCGCCGTAGGTGTACCCCCCAACGAATCCCTCCTCGCGGGCGACGACATCGGCCACGCGATCGGCCACCAGCAACGCACCCATCGGGAAGTATCCCGAGGTCAGCCCCTTGGCGGTGACGATGAAGTCGGGCGTGACCCCCATTCGGTCCGAGACGAACCAGTGCCCCGTCCGACCGAAAGCGGTAATGACCTCGTCGAGAATGAGGAGAATTCCGTGGGACGCCAACAGTTCACGGACCCGCGGCCAGTAGTCGCTGGGTGGTTCCACTACGCCGGCCACCCCGAGAATCGGTTCACCGATCATGACCGCGATCCGCTCGGGGCCGATCTCCTCGATCGTCTCCCGCAGTTCGCGGAGGCAGAACTCGGTGGGGTCCTCGCCGCCGTACAGTTCCGGATGGAACGGCATGGGCGGCGTCAGGTGACGCACGTTCGGCATCATCGGGCCAAAACCCTGATGGAACATGGGAAATCCGGTCGCCGCCGCGCCGCCGTAGGTGACGCCGTGGTAGCCGAAGTTACGGGCCAGAACCCAGGTGCGTTCCGTGTCACCGCGCCGGTGGTGGTAGAGGCGGGCCATGCGGAGCGCGGCGTCGACCGCCTCCGCGCCGCCACTGGTGAAATACACCCGCTCCATCGCGGAGGGCGCCAGCCCGATGAGCCGGTCGGCCAGCCTGATCGATGGTTCGTTGGTGAACTCGTGGAAGCTGCTGTAGTACTCCAGCTTCGACATCTGCCCGGCGGCGGCCTCGACGAGTTCGCGTCGGCCGTGCCCGACGTGTCCGAGCATGAGCCCGCCCGTGGCATCCAGGTACTCGCGGCCGTGCGCGTCCCGTAACCGACAGCCGGCGCCCTCCACCATCACGACACGGTCAAGGGAGTCACCTGGCAGATGTGGGTGGATCAACCGGGTCTGGTCTCTCTTCACCAGAGTGTCCGCGTCCATCGGTGGCGGCGTCATCGGATTCAGGGACGTCATCGCATCCTCACATCAACAATGGGAGTGGAAAGTTCCATTCCTGGCGTTTTTCGTGGAGATGCCCAGTGTGCAGCAGGAGAGAGGGGAAAGCGCTGGCTTCGCGTCAACTCGACCAGAGTGTGGACAGAGATGGTGACGTCGCCGTGCATTCGCCGTGGAACCCGTGCGCGGCGATACGGATCGCCCATCTTATCGACAGACCCCATTCCGCTTCCGTGATCGCGAATACATGGAAGGAATCATTAGTTCCGTAAAGGAGACCGGCGGGGGCGACTGGCCTCCGTATCCGTGCGTCGAAGCGATGCGTCGATTTGCGGGTGGGTTTCATTGAGGCGTGTCCGCTCGCTGTTCATCAATTCCCGCATATCGGAAATGCCGTCCGCCCGTCCGTGGTGATCCCGCCGCCATGGCGATGGCCAGCCTTACGGTCAACCTTAGGGTGAGGCTTTGGCGCGTCCGCGGTCGCGCCCGGTCGTGCCGTACCCCTCGACGCGCCCGGGTCACGCGTCGGGTGCGGGCATACGGGCACCGGCGCCCGGCAGTCGCACACCCCCGCCCTCGCTGATCGCTCACCCAACGTGACCTCGCCGGGGTCCGCGGAGCGGTCTCCCACGCGTGTCGATCCGAGGGGCGGAGGGTGCGCCTTGGCGCGCGCGTCCCCCTCGGTCCTGCTGCCGGGCGCCCGCCGTGGGCCGAGGAAGGCTCGCGCGCGGGCTCCGCGGGATTCCCCGCTCGTGGCCGGCGCCCGGACGAAGTGTGTCGAGGTTCGCCCATCTGGTGGCGAACCGTGCCACCGAACCGCTCCGATCTGCTCGGTCGTGTCCGCGCCCTGTGTCAGGGTGGGGACAAGAGCGGTCTATGGCCAAGGCCGGGTTGCCGAGACGGCGGCAGTGAGCAAGGCTGGCACGGCAGTTACGGGGAATGCCGTACGGGGAGGCGAGGGCATGGCACTGACCAAGGGGCTCGACTGGCTGCTGGACGATCTGACCACGCGGATCGAGCACATACGGCACGCCTTGGTGCTGTCCAACGACGGCCTGGTGACGGCGGCGAGCACGTCCCTCATCCGCGAGGACGCCGAACACATGGCCGCCGTGGCCTCCGGCCTGCACAGCCTCGCCAAGGGCTCTGGCCATCATTTTCGGACAGGTCAGGTACGTCAGGTGATGGTGGAGTTCGAGGAGGGTGTGCTGTTCGTGACGGCCGCCGGCGACGGAAGCTGCCTCTGCGTGCTCAGCCACGAGGAGGCCGACGTCGGTCAGATCGCCTACGAGATGGCTCTCCTCGTCAACCGCGTGGGTGAGCACCTCGGCGTCGAGGTACGCCAGCAAAGTGGCGCCCCGGGTGGTGTCTGAGCGGGCGTCACCGACCCCGTCCCGAAGTTATCCACAGGCGCGTCGCGCGCGTCCTCTCCCGAGCTACAGTCGTCACTGTCAGTGATCGACCGACGGGGGAGAGGCATCATGTCCGTACGGGCAGAGGACGGGCGCACGACGACCAGGGCGACCGTTTCACTCGGCAGCGCGGCCAGGGAGCTGGGCTGGCAGCGCAGAGAGCTGGAGTTCGCCGTGCAACTCGGTGCGGTGCGCTCCGTCGGACTGGGGGAGCCGGCCCCCTGGGGTCGGCTCGACGCCAGCGGTTCGCTCCCTCCGGCGGTGCCGGGAGCGTCATGGCAGCGGCGCGTGCTCCGCGCCGAGATCGACCGACTCGCGGCCGACCCCTCCGCACGCCAGATGCTGCGCGGGCGGCTGCGGCTCGTGGGCACGGCGGAGGCCGCGGAGCTGCTGGGGATCAGCCCCGGGCGCTTCACCCGGCTGGCGCGCGGTGGATGCGTCAGTCCCGCTCGCTTCTCCGTCAACCGCTACCGTGCCGTGGTCTGGTGGTACCTGGCGGCGGAGCTCCACGAGTTCGCGGCCAGCGAGCCGGGGCTGGGCGCACCACGCGCCCCCGAGCGGCTGCGCGCCATGATGCGGGCGGATGTCGACTGGCGTGGACGGAACTGGCGGGCCCGCCGGGTGGGGCAGCTCCTCGCCCACAGCGCCGATCCTTGGAGCCGGGCCGCCGTCTCGGCCGCTGTGCTGAGCGCCGAGGCCCTGGCCGAGACGGTCCCCGCGCCCGCCGAGCGGGCCTTTCTGCGCGAGCTCGACCCTCCGCTGAGCCCCGTGCGCGCGGTGGCTCCCGCCGTGTGCGCGGTGGTGGACACGGCGGTGACGGCCGACGGCCGCGACGAGGTGATCTGGCACCAGATCGGCCTGGCGACGGCGTTGGACGACGCCCGGGTCGCCCTGCGGGGATCACCCCAGGCGGCGGCCGTGCGCCAGGCACGCGATGCCACGTCAGCGGCGCGGGCGCTCCCCGAACCACCCACCGGCCCGGCCGACCCCGCCCAGCCGCACCACGCCGGGAGCTGTCGCGAAGCGACCCCGCTCGGCAGGCGTCGCGGCGTCTCCCAGCTTCCTCCGCCAGGGCGTCGCGCGGTGCCCCCGGGCACGCCCGCCGGGCGACCGGGGACAGCGTGGGAGTGGCTCGCGCATGTGGCCGCGGCTCGCCGTGCCCGCGAGCGTGGGAGTCTCCGACGGCCGGCGGCCCCCGGGAAGCGGGGAGCCGTGAGCGCCCACGAGCGGCGCCCGGCACGGCTGACCCACGACGACGGGGGCGCTGACCTCAGCCCTCGGTGGCCTGGCGGTGCGGGCGGAACAACCCCTCCTGCATGACGGAGACCAACAGGGCGCCGTCGCGGTCGAAGATCTGACCTCGTGCCAGGCCCCGGCCGCCCGTCGCGATGGGCGACTCCTGCTGGTAGAGAAACCACTCGTCTGCCCGGAAGGGCCGGTGGAACCACATCGCGTGATCCAGCGACGCCATGTCGAAGCCGCGCGGTCCCCACAGGGGTTCCACCGGGATGCGCACCGCGTCCAGGAGCGTCATGTCGCTGGCGTACGTCAGCGCGCAGGTGTGGACGAGCGGGTCGTCGCCCAGCGGCCCCACCGCCCGCATCCACACCCCGCTGCGCGGCTCCGCTCCCTTCAGCTCCTCGGGCGTCCACCGCAGCGGCTCCACGTAGCGAAGGTCGAACGCCTGTCGTCGCTCCATGCGCCGCAGCGCCTCGGGTAGCTCGCCCAGCCGCTCGCGGATGGCGTCACCGAGCTTGGGCAGCGACTCCGGGTCGGGTACGTCCGGCATCGGTACCTGATGCTCGAACCCCGGCTCCGGCTGATGGAAGGAGGCCGTCAAGTTGAAGATCGTCCGACCCTGCTGGACCGCCACCACCCGACGCGTGGTGAAGGACCGGCCGTCCCGCACCCGCTCCACCTGGTACACGATGGGCACCCCCGGCGTGCCCGGCCGCAGGAAGTACGCGTGGAGCGAGTGCACCGGGCGCTGGCCGTCGGTGGTCCGCCCCGCCGCCACCAGAGCCTGCCCGGCGACCTGTCCACCGAAGACCCGCTGCAGCGACTCGTCCGGGCTGCGCCCCCGGAAGATGTTGGTCTCGATGCGCTCCAGGTCGAGAAGGTCGACCAGCCGCTCGGCGGGGTTGGGCATCGGTGCTGCTCCTTTGCTGGCGTGCCGCGAGACACCGCCCGGCCGTGACCCGGCGCGGGCGGCGTCAGGGACGTTACAGCGTCCCCACGTCGGTCACGCGGATCACGGCGCGCCCCTCCTCGTCGGACGCGGCAAGGTCCACCTCGGCGGAGACGCCCCAGTCGTGGTCGCCTCCCGGGTCGGCGAAGGTCTGTCGGATGCGCCACAGCCCGTGCTCGGGTTGCTCCTCGATGCTCAGCAGCTTGGGGCCGCGCGCGTCGGGCCCGGTGCCGATCTCCTCGTACTCGTCCCAGTACGCGTCCAGGGCCCTGCCCCAGGCTTCCGCGTCCCAGCCCGACTCCGCGTCGAGCTCGCCCAGCTCGTCGGCCCGGTCCAACGCCGCCAGCTCCACACGGCGGAACATGGCGTTGCGCACCAGGACCCGGAAGGCGCGGGAGTTCGCCGTGACCGGCCGGACCTGGTCCGCCCGCTCCTGCGCCGCCTCCGCCGTCTCGGTCTCCGGGTTCGCCAGCTGCTCCCACTCGTCCAGCAGGCTGGAGTCGACCTGCCGCACCATCTCGCCCAGCCAGGCGATCAGATCCTCGAAGTCGTCCGACTTCAGGTCGTCCGGGACGGTGTGGTCCAGTGCCTTGTAGGCGCTGGCCAGGTAGCGCAGCACGATGCCCTCGGTGCGCGCCAGGTCGTAGAACGACGTGAACTCGGTGAACGTCATCGCGCGCTCGTACATGTCGCGGATCACCGACTTGGGCGACAGCGGGTGGTCGCCCACCCACGGGTGGCTCTTGCGGTAGAGGCCGTACGCGTGCGAGAGCAGTTCGTCCAGCGGCCGAGGGTAGGTGACGTCCTGCAGGAGCTCCATTCGCTCCTCGTACTCGACGCCGTCGGCCTTCATCTGCGAGACAGCCTCGCCCCGCGCCTTGTTCTGCTGCGCGGCCAGGATCTGCCGGGGGTCGTCCAGGGTCGACTCGACGACGGAGACCATGTCCAGGGCGTACGAGGGCGACTCCGGGTCCAACAGCTCGAAGGAGGCCAGGGCGAACGTCGACAGCGGCTGGTTGAGCGCGAAGTCCGCCTGCAGGTCGACCGTGAGCCGTACGATCCGGCCCTCGGCGTCGGGCTCGGCCAACTGCTCGACCACGCCGCCGTCCAGCAGGGAGCGGTAGATGGCCAGGGCGCGACGGATGTGCCGCAACTGGTTCCTGCGCGGCTCGTGGTTGTCCTCCAGCAGTCGCCGCATCGCCTCGAACGCGTTGCCCGGGCGCGCGATGATCGCCAGGAGCATCGTGTGGGTGACGCGGAACCGGGAGGTGAGCGGTTCGGGCTCGGAGGCGATGAGTTTCTCGAAGGTGTTCTGCCCCCAGTTGACGAACCCCTCGGGCGCCTTCTTGCGCACCACCTTGCGCCGCTTCTTCGGGTCGTCGCCCGCCTTCGCCAGCGCCTTCTCGTTCTCCACCACGTGCTCGGGCGCCTGGGCCACCACGAACCCGGCGGTGTCGAACCCGGCCCGGCCGGCCCGGCCGGCGATCTGGTGGAACTCGCGCGCCCGCAGCGTGCGCACCCGCTGCCCGTCGTACTTGGTGAGCGCCGTGAACAGTACGGTCCTGATCGGCACGTTGACACCGACGCCGAGTGTGTCCGTACCGCAGATGACCTTCAACAGCCCGGCCTGCGCGAGCCGTTCCACCAGCCGCCGGTACTTGGGCAGCATGCCCGCGTGGTGCACACCGATCCCGTGGCGCACGTAACGCGAGAGGTTGCGGCCGAACTTGGTGGTGAAGCGGAAGTTGCCGATCAGCGCGGCGATCTCGTCCTTCTCCGCGCGCGAGCACATGTTGATGCTCATCAGGGCCTGCGCCCGCTCCACGGCCGCGGCCTGTGTG
Source organism: Streptomyces sp. NPDC057702 (assembly GCF_042799315.1). NCBI lineage: Bacteria > Bacillati > Actinomycetota > Actinomycetes > Kitasatosporales > Streptomycetaceae > Streptomyces > Streptomyces sp. NPDC057702. Next base: position 37,491 of record NZ_JBHVJC010000021.1, read on the forward strand.
AAGTGCACGATGTACACCGGCGCCTGGCGGGTCTCCAGCAGCTCCGTCAGCGTCTCGGTCAGCGTCGTGGTCCGGTACTCGTAGCTGAGCGGGACGGGGCGGGTCGCCGAGCGCACCACGGCCGTGGGCCGGCCCGTGCGCCGGGTCAGGTCCTCCTCGAAGCGGGAGACGTCTCCCAGCGTCGCCGACATGAGCACGAACTGCGCCTGTGGCAGCTCGATGATGGGGATCTGCCAGGCCCACCCCCGGTCGGGCTCGGCGTAGAAGTGGAACTCGTCCATCACCACCTGCCCGACGTCGGCGTCCTTGCCGTCCCGCAGCGCGATGGACGCCAGCACCTCGGCCGTGCAGCAGATGATGGGCGCGTCGGCGTTGACCGACGCGTCACCGGTGAGCATGCCGACGTTCTCGGTGCCGAAGAGCTTGCACAGCTCGAAGAACTTCTCCGACACCAGCGCCTTGATCGGAGCCGTGTAGAACGTGACCTCATCGCGCGCCAGCGCCGAGAAGTGCGCCCCCGCCGCCACCAGGCTCTTGCCCGAGCCGGTGGGCGTGGACAGGATGACGTTCGCGCCGGAGACCACCTCGATCAGCGCCTCCTCCTGGGCGGGATAGAGCGAGATACCACGTCCCTCCACCCAGGACGAGAACGTCTCGAAGAGGGCATCCGGGTCGGCGTCGCTCGGCATCTGATCGATAAGAGTCACGCCCCCATACTGCCTGCTCCCGACCCCCGCGCGGGAACCGACCGCACTAACGAAGATCGTTCGTGGTTAGGCTGTGCCGGGCCGATGAGCACACCACCCGCCAAGGAGCGGGCGCGAACAGGGGTGGGGAACGACGATGATGGGACCGGCGCATTCGCTGTCCGGAGCGGCGGCCTGGCTGGGGGTGGGAGCGGCAGCCGGGGCCGCCGGGCACCCCATGCCCTGGCCGGTGCTCGTCGTCGGCGCGCTGATCTGTGCCGGTGCCGCGCTCGCCCCGGACCTCGACCACAAGTCCGCGACGATATCCCGCGCCTTCGGGCCTCTCTCGCGGGCCCTGTGCGAGGTGATAGACAGCCTCTCGCACGCCGTCTACCAGGCCACTCGCAAGGCGGGCGACCCTCGGCGTACGGGCGGGCACCGCACGCTCACCCATACGTGGGCATGGGCGGTGCTGATCGGTGGCGGCGCCTCGGCGCTCGCCGTCACCGGAGGCCGCTGGGCCGTGCTGGGCCTGCTCTTCGTTCACATGGTGCTCGCCGTCGAGGGCCTGCTGTGGCGCATGGCCCGGGTCTCCAGCGACGTGCTGGTCTGGCTCCTGGGGGCCACCAGCGCGTGGATCCTGGCCGAGATACTCAACAAGCCCGGCAACGGATCGGACTGGCTGTTCACCGGCGACGGCCAGGAGTACCTGTGGCTGGGGTTGCCGATCGTGCTCGGCGCGCTGGTCCACGACATCGGGGACGCGCTGACGGTCTCCGGCTGCCCGATCCTGTGGCCCATACCCATCGGCCGCAAGCGGTGGTACCCGCTCGGCCCGCCCAAGGCTCTGCGGTTCCGTGCCGGAAGCTGGGTGGAGATCAAGGTGCTGATGCCTGTCTTCATGCTGCTGGGCGGCGTGGGCGGCCTGGGAGCACTGGGCTTCCTGTAGCCCGGTGCGGACCGGCGGCGGTGCGCTTCCACGGTCGGACGCGCCCGCCGGCCGCCCGCGAGGACGAGCGGGGGCCGCCCTCGGCCCAGCTGTGAACGTCCCGGCGCGGCGCCTCCCTCACGTCGGTAGCCGCACCCGTCACCGTCGTCAGGTGGGTGGGGGTGGCGGACGACGTGGGCCGGACCGCGCGTTGACGTGGGCGCTTCGTGTACGGCGTCGCCCGACCTCGTTCCCGCTCACCGGGCGGGGAGCGCGTCGGGCGTCATCGCCGTGACGGCACGCTCTCCCGCGGGGCGCCGCGAAGCCGCCTGTTCCCCCCGGGGCGCGGCGAGCTCGATGCCGGCAGGCCGTGCCCCGGGAGCCCGCCGAGCCGTGGCCTCCGTTCCGCCCGCGCGGGCAGGGTCGCCGACAAGGCATGCACGGTTCGGGAACGTGCCCGCCGCGCCGGGACCCCCGGCACTCCGTGATGAACCTGGTCCCGACTGGACGGGTCTGGTGCGCCGCGGGCCATCCCACGGCGAGCGCCGTTCGGAGCCGGCGGGCTGGTGGGTCGCTGGGCGGGTGGTCGGTGGGTCGGTGGCCAGGTCCCGTCAGCGCGACCGCGTGCGCGGGTGAGGAGGCGATCGCGCCCGCACCACGGCCGCCGGAGGGATGGCCGTCGTCGCAGGGAAGGGCCGCGTTCGCCGTCCAGGGTGCTCCCGCCACGCCAGGGCCACAGCCCTGGTCGTGGCCCCCACCGTCGGCCTGCCCCTGTTGTCGGACCAGGAGGAGCGGCCCGGCCGTGGCGAGCGAGGGCGCGGCATGTGACACTGTCCCACGTATCGGAAAAAGTAGATGAGTCGCGTCGAGCCTGAGAGGACTCCATGAGCCGCCCGACCCGCACCGTAGACCCCCTGCTGGTCCACAAGGCGCTGGCCAATCCGGCGCGCCTGCGGTTCATGCGGTGGTTGAAGGATCCGGCGCGGTACTTCGACGAAGCCGTCTACCGCGAGCGAGGTCTGGGGTTCCATATCGGGGTCTGTGTCGGTGAGATCCAGGCCCGCTCCGGACTCAGTCAGTCCGTCGTCTCCGGCTACCTGCAGACGCTCAAGGAAGCTGGCCTGCTGGAGTCCGAGCGGATCGGCAAGTGGACGTACTACCGGCGCGACGAGCGCGCGATCAGGGCGTTCGTCGAGCAGGTCCGCGACGAACTCTGATCCGCCGGCCACGGTCCCACGTGCTGGATCGCGTTCAGATGTATCTAGAAATCGCTATACGTAGGTGGGTGGCCCGGCCTCCCACCGGGGAAGACGAGCATGAGAAGAAACTCGCTGGCTGTTCTGTCGCTCGCTTTGGGTGTGTTCAGCATCATCACGACCGAGATGGGCATCGTCGGTGTGCTGCCGCAGACCGCCGACAGGTTGGGGGTCAGCACCTCGACCGCGGGCCTGCTCGTCGGGTCCTTCGCCCTCGTCGTGGCCCTCGCCGGCCCCTTCATGACGCTCGCGGCCTCTCGCGTCAACCGGCGGACCGTGCTGGCCGCGACCATGGGTGTCTTCGCCGTCTCGAACGCCGTCTACGCGCTCACCACGCACTTCGAGGTGATGCTGGCCTTCCGGATCATCCCCGCCCTGGTGCACCCGGTCTTCTTCTCGGTCGCCCTGGCCACCGCCGTGCGCCTCGCGAAGGCAGCGGACGCCGCCCGCGCGACCGCCCGTGTCTTCGCCGGCGTCACCGTCGGCTTCGCCTTCGGCGTGCCGCTCACGTCCTACCTCGCTGACCACTTCTCCCTGCAGACCGCCTTCTGGTTCGGCGCGGCCGTCAACCTGCTCGGCCTCGTGTGCGTCGCGCGGTTCCTGCCCACGATGCCCGCTGACGGACGCCTGTCCTACGGGGCCCAGCTGGGCGTACTGCGGGACAGCCGCACCTGGCTGACGTTGCTGTCCATCGTCTTCGTCTTCGCGGCACTGTTCTCGGTGTACGGCTACGTCGCCGAGTACCTCGCCGACGTGACCGGGATGAACGCCGCATGGATCAGCGCGATGCTGACGGTGTTCGGCATCGTCATGATCGGCGGTAACTTCGTCTTCGCCGCGCTCCTCCGCACAGGGGTCCACCGCACGACCCTCCTGCTTCCCATCCTGTGCGTCGTGGTCTACGCGCTGGTGTTCCTCCTCGGCGAGCACCTCGCTCCCATGGTCGCGGTCGTCCTGGTATGGGCGGCGGTGCACTCCGGTGGCCTCATCGTGTGTCAGGCCTGGCTCGGGCGGGACACGGAGCACGCGCCCGAGTTCGGCAACAGCCTGTTCGTCTCCTTCTCCAACCTGGGCATCACCGTGGGCACGACGGTCGGCGGCTGGGCGCTGACCTCCTGGAACACCCGCTCGCTGCCGTGGGTCGGAGCCGGCCTCGCGCTCACGGCCCTGACGCTCGTGCTGCTGCGCGTGACGCTGGACAAGCGTGACCCCAGGGCCTCGAAGCGGGTCGCGGAAGGAAGGCCCACACCGGCGGCGCCGTCGGCCCAGGCGTCAACGACCCAGGCCGGCTGAGAGCGACCCAGCTCAGAACCCACCCACGACCGCTCCCAGCCAGGCCAGCCCGCCCGCGCCGGCGGCGGCGGCCCGCGGCGCGACGACGAGCACGGGTGTCATGGCGAGAGGGACGGTGTCGCGCGCGGCGCACTCCCCGCCCCGAGGTGGGGCGTTCACGCGGACGAAGATCCCGGAGGAGATATCGGGCCGTCGTGGAGATCGCGTGTGCCCTGGCGCGCCGGTACGGAGCCGAACACCTCACCACTCGGGATCAAGCGCGTACCGGACGAACGGGCCGGTCACGCGCCGGATTCGGCATCGCCGCAACCACACGGGGGATTCAGAGCCGGGGGCTGGCCATGGCGCGTGGCCAGGGTCCATGGCCTCGGCGGGGTCGTGTGACGGCCAGCGGCACACGTCGAGGCGGTGCGGCCGGCGCGGGTCGCGCCGGCCGCCGGTGTCGTCGACCAGCGGCCCGCAGCGGTAGAACGGTGGCCGCGAGACGCGGGCCGGCGCCGCGACCGCCTACGCGCGACGGTTCGGCCAGCGCCGTGGCCTCGGGGCACGGCCTGGGTGTGTCGCCGTGACGGGCCGGCTCTCGGTCCTACTGGTGCCAGGAGCGCCACAGCGCGGCGTACGTGCCGTCGGCCGCCACCAGTTCGTCATGGCCACCGAGTTCGCTGATCCGACCGTCCTCGACCACGGCGATGACGTCGGCGTCGTGCGCGGTGTGCAGCCGGTGCGCGATGGCCACCACGGTGCGCCCCTCAAGGACCTGCGCCAACGAGCGCTCCAGATGGCGCGCCGCGCGGGGGTCGAGCAGCGAGGTCGCCTCGTCGAGCACCAACGTGTGCGGATCGGCGAGCACCAGCCGGGCCAGCGCGATCTGCTGGGCCTGGGCCGGCGTCAGCGTCAGGGCCCCCGAGCCGACCTCGGTGTCCAGGCCGCCCGTCAGCGCCCGGACCCACCCGTCGGCGTCCACGGCCGACAGCGCCGCCCACAGCTCCGGGTCCTTGGCCGTGGTCCGGGCCAGCAGCAGGTTGTCCCGCAGGGAGCCGACGAACACGTGGTGTTCCTGGTTGACCAGGGCCACCTGCCGGCGCACCCGTTCGGTGGGCATCCGCGCCAGCTCGGCCCCGCCGAGGGTCACCTCGCCCAGCCGGGGCGCGTAGATCCCGGCGAGCAGTCGCCCCAGGGTGGACTTGCCCGCCCCGGACGGTCCCACCAGGGCCACCCGCGTGCCCGAGGGCACCGCGAGCGTCACGTCGTGCAGCACGTCGGCGCCGGCCCGGTAGCCGAACCGCACCTCCTTCGCCCGCACCGCCCGACCCTTGGGGGTCACCGCCTCGTCGGTGTCGGGTGTCCCGATCTCCCGTACGCCCACCAGCCGGGCCAGCGACACCTGGGCGACCTGCAACTCGTCGTACCAGCGCAGAACGAGGCTCACCGGGTCGCCGAGCAGCTGCGCCAGCAGCGCCCCCGTGGTCAACTGCCCCACCGTCAACCAGCCCTGCAGGACGAAGGCGCCACCCAGCATCAACACCGCCGCCAGGATCAGCACGTGAGAGGCGCTCACCACGGGGAAGAGCACCGTGCGCAGCCACAGGGTGTACCGCTCCCAGCGCACCCACTCGGCGATACGCCGGTCGGACAGAGCCACCCGTCGGTCGCCGAGGCGGTGGGTCTCGATCGTGCGACCCGCGTCGACCATCTCGGCCAGCGTGGCGGCGACGGCCGCGTTCCCGGCCGCCTCCGAACGGTAGGCACTCGGCGCCCGGCGGAAGTACCAACGACAGCCGACCCACAGCACCGGCAGCGCCACGAGGACGGCCAGCCCCAGGGGTGGCGCCGTCACGGTGATCGCACCGAGCAGCAGCCCGGCCCACACCACGCCGATGGCCAGCTGGGGGACCGCCTCGCGCATGGCGTCGGCCAGCCGGTCGATGTCGGTCGTGATCCGCGACAGCAGGTCACCCGTGCCGGCCCGCTCCAGCACACCCGGCGGCAGCCGTACCGAGCGGACCAGGAAGTCCTCGCGAAGGTCGGCCAGCATCCGCTCGCCCAGCATGGCCCCGCGCAGCCGCACCTGGTGCACGAAGGCGGTCTGCACGGCCAGGGCCAGCGCGAACAGCGCCACAGTGCGGCCGAGCGCGATGTCCTCGCGCCCGGCCGCCAGGTCCTCCACGACCCCACCGAGCAGATAGGGCCCGACCATCGAGGCCAGCACGGCGGCCGTGTTCACCAGGATGAGCAGGACGAAGGCGCGCCGGTTGCGGCGCAGCAGCTCGCGGACGTAACCGCGCACGGTCGCCGGCGACCCGACCGGCAGGGTGGTGGCGGACTCGGGGGCGGCCGGGTCGTACTCGGGGGGCCTGAGGCCGATCATGCCGACTCCTCGACGTCGCTGGTCTGGTGGGCGGAGCCGGCCGGTCCGGTCGCCGTCAACTCCTCGTCGGTCTCCCGCGTCACCACGGCGCGGTACGCGGGCTCGCGGCGCAGCAACGCGCGATGGGTGCCCACGGCCGTCACCACGCCGTCGGGGACGAACACCACCCGGTCGGCCCGGTCGAGCAGCAGGGGGCTGGAGGCGAAGACGATCGTCGTACGCCCTCTCCGCAGCTCGCGCAGCCCGTCGGCGATCCGGGCCTCGGTGTGCGAGTCGACGGCGGACGTCGGCTCGTCGAGCACCAACACCCCAGGGTCGGCCACCAGGGACCTGGCCAGGGCCAGTCGTTGGCGCTGCCCGCCGGAGAGCGAGCGCCCACGCTCGGTGATCGTCGCCCCCTCGGCGGTTCCCGAGCCGTCGCCCTTCGCCTGTGCCAGCGCGGCCAGGACGTCGCCGCACTGCGCGGCGGCCAACCCCCGCTGGACGGTGACCGCGCCGGAGGTGGGGATGTCGAAGAGCTCGTCGAGGGTGCCGGACAGGAGCACCGGGTCCTTGTCCTGGACGAGGACGGCGGCCCGGGCGGCCTCCAGCGGCAGAGCGTCCAGTGCGACGTCGCCCAGGCGTACGGAGCGGGTGTGGGGCGCCGACGGCGTGGCGGCGGGCGCACCGCCCTCCGCGCGGACACCGTCGGACTCCGGGACGAGGCCGGCGCCCTCCGGGGTGTCCGAGGCGGTGGCCGAGGGGTCGGACGCGTGTCCGCCGAGCCGGTCGGCCAGGCGCCCCGCCGCGTCCGGGTCGCCGCACACCACCAGCGTCAGTTGGCCGGCCGGCGCCAGCAGGCCCGTCACCGGGTCGTACAGGTCACCGTCGGGCGCCGGCCCGGCCATGGGATCGGCGGGCTGAGCGAGCGGCGCCGCCGAGGTGGTCGGCGTCGGCTCGGCGGAGGAGCGGCGCAGGGCCAGCAGGCGGGCGGCCCGCTGGGCGGACGGCCGGCAGAAGGAGTACGCCATGGCGATCTCCTCGAAGTTGCGCAGCGGCAGCAGCAGGAAGGTGACCGCCCCGTAGACCGTGACCAGCTCCCCGACGGCGAGCCGGCCGTCGCGTACCAGCGCCACCCCGGACCAGACCACGGCGATCAGCAGCAGTCCCGGCAGCGCCACCTGCACGGCGGCGATGACGGCCCACATCCGGGCGCTGCGCACGGCCGCCGATCTGACCTCCTGGGACGCGGCGCGGTAGCGGTCGAGGAAGAGTTCCTCGCCGCCGATGCCACGCAGCACACGCAGGCCGGCCACCGTGTCGGCGGCCAGCTCCGTGGCCCGACCGGCCTTCTCCCGCTGGGCGTCGGCCCGCCGTGTGGCGCGCGGCAGCAGGGGCAGCACGCCGAGGGTGAGCAGCGGGATGCCGATCGAGACCACCAGCCCGAGCGCGGGCTGGTAGATGACCAGACCCACGCACACCGCCACCGTGGTCACCAGGGCCGCCGTGAACCGGGACACGGCCTCGACGAACCAACTGATCTTGTCCACGTCCCCGGTGGACACCGCCACCGCCTCGCCCGCCGCCACCCGTCGGGTCAGGGTCGAGCCGAGCTCGACGGCCTTGCGGGCCAGGAGCTGCTGGAGCCGGGTGGCCGAGGTGATCCAGTTGGTGACGGCCGCGCGGTGCAGCATCGTGTCGCCGGTCGCGGCGAGCACGCCGAGCAGCAGCAACAGTCCGCCGGCCAGCGCCAGTCGCCCGCCCGAGCGATCCACCACGGCCTGTACGCCCAGGCCGAGTGCCAGCGGCAGGCAGGCCAGCGCCGCCATGTGCAGCGAGCCCCACAGGGCCGCTGCCACCTGCTGACCCCACTGCCGCCTGCCGAGCCAGATCAGGAGGTGCGGTCCCGAGCGTGTGTCGGGGTGGCCGGGATCGGAGAAGGGCAAGTCTCGAAGCTGCATGACATCCCGGGCTAGCGACGGAGGGGCGGACGGCGAGGGGTGGGTGAGGACGTGAAAGGTTCGCCTCCCCGGCGGGGCCGCTTCAACTGGTTTTCCGCCCACCGCGACTGGTTTCCGCCGGTCACGCCGCCGCCCGCCGGGGGTGTCGCGGGCACGCCGGGCGGCGGCCCACACGGGTGCGACCATGGACGGCATGCGAAGGACGGGCGTACTGCGGGTGTTGGGGATAGCCGTGCTGGTCACCGGTCTGTTGGCCGGTTGTGATGGCGGTGCGGGCGGCGACGCGAGAAATCCGGGCGAAGATACCGGGCCCGCGACCTCGAAGCGGCCACCGGACTCGGACCGGCGCGGCATCCCGCGCGTGGGGGAGAAACTGGCGGCGAGGATCCCCGCCGCGACGCGACAGGCCGTGGTCGTGTACGGCAGGAGCGCCCACTCGGCCAAGTCCACCGTCGTGCTCTACACCAAGGACGGCGACCGCTGGCGGCGGGACCGCTCGTGGCCCGCGCACAACGGGCGACGGGGGTGGACGACCCACCACCACGAGAACGACAAGCGCAGCCCGGTCGGCGTCTTCACCCTCGGCGACGCGGGTGGCGTGCTGCCCGCGCCCGGCACCGACCTGCCCTACCACCACTCCGCGGCCTTCGCCGCCCCGCGCTACTGGCCGAAGACCCACTGGCACGACTTCGACTACGTGGTGGCGATCGACTACAACCGCGTCAGGGGTACGTCACCACTGGACCCGACGCGCCCGCAGGGCACCCGCAAGGGTGGCAGTATCTGGCTCCATCTCGACCACGGAAGTGGCACGTCAGGATGTGTGAGCCTGCCCAAGACAGGCATGGCGTACCTGCTCAGGACGCTCGATCCGGCACAGCACCCGGTCGTGGTGATGGGGGACAGGCGGCAGTTGGCCGCCTGAGCCCGGCGCGCGACCCGCGAGCAGCGGGGGCGGGCCGCGGACCGGGCGTCCGTCAGGCTCGGGCGGCCGAGGTCAGCCGTCGACGGGCTTGGGTGAATCGATGCCCGCGCGCGGCTTCCTCCACAGCCCGCGGGTGAAGTCGGGGATGTCCTGCGGGGCGCCGTTGGCCCTGATCGAGGCGTGGCTCAGCGGCAGCGGTGCGGTCCAGGTGGCCGCGTCGTAGACGTCGAAGTCCGGGACGAGGCCCAGCCGCATGCTCTGGACCAGGCGGAACAGCATGATGTAGTCCATGCCGCCGTGCCCACCCGGCGGGTTGGCATGTTCCTTCCACAGCCAGTGGTCCCAGTCCGCGTAGGTCGCGAAGTCACCCCACTGGTCGTCGTTCCTGTCCGGTTCCAGATAGATGCGCGCCGGATAGTCCTCGAAGACGCCCTTGGTCCCGCCGAGGATGTTCACGCGGCTGTAGGGGTGTGGGTTGGACACGTTGTGTTCCAGCCGAATGACACGGCCTTTGGCTGTCTGAATGAGACTGATCGACATGTCGCTCTCGATGTACGACTCCTTCCAACTCGGGTCGCCCGGCGGCATGTGTTCCGCGCGGTAGGCGGCCAGCCCGAGGGAGGGCGAGCCGAACGTCGTGACGCGGACGGCTCGATCACCCCGGTTGACGTCCATGTAGTTGGCGACGGGGGCGAACCCGTGGTTGGGGTAGAGGTCACCGCGCAGCCGGGTGTGCCACAGCCTGCGCCAGGGCCCCTCGTAGGAAGTGGGCGAGAACATCAGTGAGCGCAGGTCGTGGAGGTACGCGCCGGCGCCGTGCAGCAAGTCGCCGAAGAGACCCGCGTGCGCCATGCGCAAGACCCGCATCTCGTTCCGGCCGTACGCGCAGTTCTCCAGTTGCATGCAGTGGCGCCGCGTGCGCTCGGAGACGTCGACCAGCTCCCACAGCTGGGGCAGCTCCATGGCGACGGGGCACTCCACGCCGACGTGTTTGCCCTGGAGCATGGCCGTCCTGGCCATCGGGAAGTGGTTCTCCCAAGGCGTGGCGACGTAGACGAAGTCGAGGTCGGAGCGCTGGCACAGCCGTTCGTAGTCCTCCTCGTCCTTGGTGTAGAGCGCCGGTGCCGGCTGCCCGGCCGCCGTGACCTTGCGGGCGGCCCGCTCGGCCTTGTCGCGGACCACGTCGCACAGCGCGACCACACGCACGCCGGGGAGCGCGAGGAACAGATCGATCATGCCGCCGCCGCGCTGGCCCAGACCGATGATGCCGATCCGCACGGTGCCACGTCTTTCGAACGGCACCCCGATCATGGTCGCGGGCCGCCGGGCGGACGTCGCCGCCTCGGCGGGCTCGCCACGGGGCGCCGACCGGGTGGGCGCCGCCGTCGCGTGCTGGGTGCCGAGGGCGCCGCCGATGCCGAGCCCGGCGGCTCCGGCGGTCCACAGGACGGAGCGTCGGCTGGGGGCGGGGGAGTCGCCGCTCGACGGGTCGTCGGTCGTGCCGTGCCCGTGCGGTGTTGCCTCGTTCATCGAGCCTCCTGGAAAGCTGATGGCGCGTGGCGTGCTACGTCGCGTCAGACCCTGCTGGGTGGGGGGCTCGCGGCACAAGAGGCGGAACGCGGCTCCCGAGCGTGGACCGGAAACGGGCCCGGTCCGCGGGAAACGCTCGGGTCCGCGCGCGGGCCCCGCCGCTCCCTCGCCCCGCCCGACAACGTCTTGCCGCGCGCGAGGTGCGCTCACCGGCACCGACCGGGGGAGCGCCCTGACGGTCCGCCCGCCGGCCGCCCGATGTCCTAGAGGTCGCCGGCGCGGCCGTACGGACTGCCCGCGAGCGTGTCCAGCAGGCCGCCGAGCAGCTCGCGTTCGCGCGCGGTCAGCGGTTCCAGGATGTCCTCGGCCGCGGAGCGGCGGGCGTGGCGCAGCGCGCGGAGCGTCGCCCGGCCGGCGTCCGTCAGCTCGACGCGTATCACCCGCCGGTTCGAGGGATCGCTGACGCGACGCACCACACCGCTCGCCTCCAGGGCGTCCACCAGCGTGGTCACCGCGCGCGGGACGACCTCCAGCCGGGCGGCCAGATCGGCCATCCGCGGCGGCTCGGCGTCGTACTGCGCCACGGTGCGCAGCAGCCGGGCCTGGGCCGGTGTGATGCCCAGGGGCTCCAGATAGCGCTTCTGCGCGCGGTGCAGACGACGCGTGAGGCGCAGCAACTGCTCGGCGAGATGACCGGAGGCATCGGGGGCGGGCATGCCGAAAGCGTACAGGACCAGGTTCATTGTGAGCTTAGGTAACAATGAGCTATGCTCGGCAAGTCTCACGACCGGACGGTCCCGCGGACCTCCGCGTACCCGGAAGGAGTCCATGCGCGATCACGAACCACGGTGGGAGCCACCCGTCGCCGACCGCGACGAGCCGGCGCAGGTGCGTCGCATCCTGCGCCTCTTCCACCCCTACCGAGGCCGCCTCGCCCTGGTCGGGCTGCTCGTGGCCGCTTCCTCGCTGGTCACGGTGGCCTCGCCGTTCATGCTGCGCGAGGTGCTCGACACCGCCATCCCCCAGGGGCGCTCGGGGCTGCTGACCCTGCTGGTGTGCGGCATGATCATCGCCGCCGTCGTCAACAGCGTCTTCGGCGTCCTGCAGACCCTGATCTCCACCACGGTCGGTCAGCGGGTCATGCACGACCTGCGCACCGCGGTCTACGACCGGCTCCAGCGCATGCCGCTGGCGTTCTTCACCCGCACGCGTACCGGCGAGGTCCAGTCGCGCATCGCCAACGACATCGGCGGCATGCAGGCCACCGTCACCTCCACGGCCACGTCCCTGGTCTCGAACCTGACCAGCGTGATAGCCAGCATCGTGGCCATGCTGGCACTGGACTGGCGCCTGACGGCCGTCTCGCTGTGCCTGCTCCCGGTCTTCGTCTGGATCAGCCGCCGGGTCGGCCGGGAGCGCAAGCGGATCACCTCGCAGCGGCAGAAGCAGATGGCGGCGATGGCCGCGCTGGTCACCGAGTCGCTGTCGGTCAGCGGCATTCTGCTGGGCCGCACCATGGGGCGGGCGGACTCGCTCACCGCGGACTTCACCCGGGAGTCCGAGCGGTTGGTCGACCTGGAGGTGCGCTCCAGCATGGCCGGTCGCTGGCGGATGGCGACCATCGGCATCGTCATGGCGGCCATGCCCGCGATCATCTACTGGACGGCCGGCATGACGCTCCAGGGCGACGGCCCGAGCGTGACCATCGGCACCCTGGTGGCCTTCGTCTCGCTCCAACAGGGACTGTTCCGGCCCACGGTGAGCCTGCTGTCTACGGGTGTGCAGATGCAGACCTCGCTCGCCCTCTTCCACCGCATCTTCGAGTACCTGGACCTGCCGGTGGGTATCGCCGAGCCGGCGAAGCCGGTGCGCCTGGACACGGTCCGTGGGGACGTGCGCTTCGAGGGCGTGAGCTTCGCCTACGAGCCCGACGCCGCGGCCGACCCCAAGACGCCGGCCGGCCCCGCTCCCACCACCGGCCCCGGCCGCGTGAGGCCCACGCTGCGGAACATCGACCTCGCGGTGCCCGCCGGTGGCAGCCTGGCCGTGGTGGGACCCACGGGATCGGGCAAGAGCACCCTCAGCTACCTGGTGCCGCGCCTGTACGACGTGACCGGTGGACGGGTGCTCATCGACGGCGTGGACGTACGGGACCTCGGCTTCGACACGCTCGCCGACGCGGTGGGCGTGGTCTCCCAGGAGACGTACCTCTTCCACGCGTCCGTGGCGGACAACCTGCGGTTCGCCAAGCCCGACGCGACCGACGCGCAGATGCGAGCGGCGGCCGAGGCCGCGCAGATCCACGAGTACATCGCCGCCCTGCCCGACGGCTACGACACGCTCGTCGGCGAGCGCGGGTACCGCTTCTCGGGAGGGGAGAAACAGCGGTTGGCCATAGCGCGGACGATCCTGCGCGACCCACCGATACTGATCCTCGACGAGGCCACCAGCGCGTTGGACACCCGCACCGAGCACGCCGTACAGCGGGCCATCGACGCCCTGGCGGCCAACCGCACCACCATCACCATCGCGCACCGACTGTCCACGGTGCGCGAGGCCGACCAGATCGTCGTCCTGGACGGCGGTGACATCGTCGAGCGCGGCACACACGAGGAACTGCTGCTGAAAGCGGGCCGGTACGCCACGCTGGTACGCGGAAGCACCACAGCGGCGGAGGCGATACCGACCGGTTGAGGCGCGGGGCCGAGACACCGCGCCCCGGCCACGGGTCGGTGCCGTTCCAGCCCCTTCGACCGGTCGTCCTCGCGCGCCGGACCGTGGACCGGTCGGACGGCGCGCACGGCCGGGGCGTGCGCCGATCGAGTACGGACGGGACGCGGGTGCCGCTCTCTCGCGCCGGACCGTGGACCGGTCGGACGGCGCGCACGGCCGGGGCGTGGGCCGATCGAGCACGGACGGGACGCGGGTGCCGCTCTCTCGCGCCGCCGCCGGGCGTCCGGCGGTCCGGCGCGCGGGCGAGGGCCGGTCGACCCTCAGTTCGCGCGGGCGCCGCGCAGGGTCGCCAGCCTCGCCTCGATAGCGCCCAGGGCGCCGGGCCTGCGCCCCGGTACGCGGGTGCGCAGGGTCACCAGTTCGGCGGCCAGCGACCGGGCCCGCAGCAGGTCCTCGACGTGTTGCCACTGGTGGTGCGCCCGGTCGACGGCTCCCTCCACGTCGGCCTGGTCCGCCGGTTGGCCCGCGCCCAGGCGCGTGGTGGCGGCGGCCATCCACAGTTCGCAGGCCCGCGCCGGGTCGCCCGCGAGTCGGGCCAGATCCGCGCGCACCTCAAGCCAGTGCAGGGCCTGCGGGGAGTCGGGACCGGCCGAGCGGAACGCCTCCTGCTCCCAGGCCGCCGCCATCGCCGCCGCCTCGCTGTGCCGCCCCGCGTGAGCCGCCTCCAGTATCGCGCCGTGCGGATCGTGCACCACCGTGCCGCCCGCCGGCCCCGGCGCGTACGCGGGAGGCGGGCCGGGGTCGTACGGCGGTCTCGGGGTCGCCTCGGCGGCGGTGGCAGCCGACAGGGCGGACGGATCGGGCTCGACGGTCGCGGCCGGCACCGTCGCCGCCGATCCGGCCGCGCGGTCCGCCACGGCCGCCTTGGCCGCGAGGGGCGAAGGTGGCTCCTGCGCCCGAACATCCGGAACCGGAAGCTCGGGTGGGCCGTCCGCCGGCCAGATCGACGTGTCGGCGGTCTCGGTCGACGGCGCCGGGGAGGCCGACGGCACCGGTACGTCGCCAGCCGTCTCCGGTGCCGTCTCCGGTGGCACACCGGGTGAGCCGGCGGACTCCGACGCCACGTGATCTTGGTGGGGTGCGGGCGTCGGAGCCGGCGTGGCGTCGGGCTCGGTGCCCGGCCCGGGCACGGACGGCGGTGAAACGGAACCGCCGACGGAGGGCGCGGGCGCTTCGGCGATGGCCAGGTGTGTCTGGTGCGTGGGTGGCGCTGGTAGCGGCGACCGCGGGGCGGGTGTGGCCATCGGGAAGCCCGGGACCGGGGGCAGCCCCGTGCCCGGCGCGCCGGGCACGGGGGGCGCCCCCGGCGGCGCCCACGCGTGCGTCCCGACTGCCGGCGCCGTGCCGTCCGTCGGCCATGTCGGGTCCGTCGGCGTCGCCGCCTCGCGGGGCACTGGCGGCAGCGCGGCCAGGCTCCCGAGGTCCGGGGCGGCCGATCCGCCTTCCTCCGACGCCAGGAGCAGGGTCCGGCCCTGGTCGAGTCCGGCCTGCTCGGCCGCGTGCTGGTGCAACTGCGCCAGCGGGGGGCGGGAGGCCACGGCGCGCAACGTCGCCGCCAACGCCCGTGTGTAGTGCGGGGTGTTGAGCTGACGCCGGCGCGGCGGGGGAGCGACGCAGCCGTACAGCGCGAGGCCGGTGGCCAGGTGCGCGACGGTCAACCGGGGCCAGGCCGCCTCGTCGGCCGCCAGGTCGGCGAAGACGGTGGTGGCCCCGGCCGGCCGGTGGCCCAGTTCCGAGAGCAGCCAGTGCCAGGGAAGCGCGGTGTACCGGGCCGTCTTGGGCGTCGTGCGGGCCAGCGCCAGATGCGGCAGGTGTTGCTTGGCGTCCAGCGTCAACTGGCCCACGAGATAGACCAGTACGGGCCCCGGGTGCGCGGCGGCCGTACGCAGGTGGGTCAGCACGGTGTGCGGCTCGTCGGGATCGACGAGCTGCACCACCTGGGCGCCGCCCGTCACGCCCAGCAGCACCGTCGGTGCCACGGCCGCCAGCGGCGGCAGCGCGGCGGCCGTGTCCATCGCCCGTTGCCTGCCCGTTGGACCCGCCGCGATGAGCAGGGCGTATCCCGACTCGCTCGCCGCACCTGCCCCGTTGTTTGCCATGACAGCACCGTATCCGCTCCGGCCGTCCCGCCGGGGCTCGCCGGCCGGCTCGCACACAGTGCCGTGGCCCGGGGTGGATGTGCCGTAGCGGGCGGCAGTGGGCATTCCTGTTCCACCAACCGGGGGTAATCCGGTCATGTTGCTGCCCGGAAACGGGCAGTGGCAACCCCCGGTCGGTGTCGTGAAAACACCGTTGGCCTGGGGGTTTCCGGGGAGCTAACCGGGCAGAGACGGTCAGGAGAGATCCGGTGCCCGACCTGGTCTCATGCCAACTCCCCTTGTAGAAATCTGATCAGGAGCTGCCCGAACGGGCAGTGCGGCACGTCAGATGGAGAGACACAGTGGACGCAGAGGAACGCCGGCGCACGGTCCTCGAACTGGCTCGCCACACCGGCTCCGTCGTCGTGACGGAGCTCGCGGACAAGCTCGGGGTGTCCAAGGAGACCGTTCGGCGTGACCTGCACGCGATGGAGAACCGGGGCCTGTTACGCCGCACGCACGGCGGCGCCTATCCCGTGGAGAGCGCCGGCTACGAGACGACTCTCGCCTTTCGTACCACCATGCACGTCGCGGAGAAGTCCAGGATCGCCGCTGCCGCCGGCGCCCTGGTCGGCGACGCGGAGACGGTCTACGTCGACGAGGGGTTCACGCCCCAGCTCATAGCCCAGGCCCTGCCCCGCGAGCGGCCCCTGACCGTCATCACCTCGTCGCTGGCCACCGCGAGCGGCCTGGCGGTCAGCGACCGGATCACCGTGCTCCTGCTCGGCGGCCGGGTCCGTGGCAGCACACTGGCCTCCGTCGGCCACTGGACCACCCACATGCTGCAGGGATTCGTGATCGACCTGGCGTTCATCGGTGCCAACGGCATCTCCCGGCAGTACGGACTGACCACCCCCGACCCGGCCGTCAGCGAGGTCAAGGCCCAGGTGATGCGCGTCGCCCGGCGGCGCATCTTCGCCGGAGTGCACACCAAGTTCGGCGCCGTCAGCTTCTGTCGCTTCGCCGAGGCCCACGAGTTCGAGGTCATCATCACCGACACCGGGCTCCCGCTGGCCGAGGCCCACCGCTACGCCCTCCTCGGGCCCCAGGTGCTCCGCGTCTGACCGCACCGCACCGTGGCCGACGGCCCCCGTAACGACCGGAGCCCCCGGCCAACCGGCCGGCCCGGACCGGCCGCCCGCGCCCCGTCGGCCGGGACGACGGCGCCCACCGACCCCGACCCCACCGGAGACGCCTGACCCCACACCGACCCCCCACCATCCCGCGCCCACGCACCCGCGCGCGACCCACCACCACGGTGCCCGTGCCCACGCGCCAGCGCGCCTGGCCCCAGCCCGCTCACCCCGTCGGCCTCCGGTCGCACGGCGAGCGCGGGGCCCCTCGCGCGCCGCGAGCCGCCGGCCCACCCGGGCCCGACCCAGGGCCCCGCACAGCCACCCAGCTCACCGATCACGGGGAGAACCCATGTCCAGCCACACCGGCCGCGGCGCCCGCGCACTGCTCGCCGCCGCCTCGGCGGGGGCGCTCGTCGCGGCGTGCACCGGATGCGAGGGGTACGCCGGCGCAGGCGGCTCCTCGCTCTTCGGGGGCGATGCCATCAACGTGCTGATGGTCAACAACCCGCAGATGACGGAGTTACAGAAACTGACCAAGCGGCATTTCACCAAGAAGACCGGAATCAAGGTGAACTTCACCGTGCTGCCGGAGAACGACGTCCGCGACAAGATAAGTCAGGACTTCTCCCACCAGGCGGGCCAGTACGACGTCGCCACCATCAGCAATTTCGAGGTGCCCTTCTTCTCCGCACACGGCTGGCTACGCGACCTGGGCCCCTATCTCGCCCGGGACACCGCCTTCGACCAGCGCGACATTCTGGCGCCGGTGCGCCAGTCGCTGACCGCCGACGACGGCAAGGTGTACGCCGAGCCGTTCTACGGCGAGTCCTCTTTCCTGATGTACCGCAAGGACGTCCTCGCCGAGCTCGGTCTGACCATGCCCGCCGCACCCACCTGGGAGCAGGTGGCCGACATCGCCGCGAGGACCGACGGCGCGCGGCCCGGCATGAAGGGCATCTGCCTGCGCGGACTGCCCGGTTGGGGCGAGCTGACCGCGCCACTGACCACCGTGGTGAACACCTTCGGCGGCACCTGGTTCACCAAGGACTGGAAAGCCCGACTCACCTCGCCGGAATTCGTCGAGGCCACCGAGTTCTACGTCGACCTGGTACGCGAACACGGACAGTCGGGTGCCGCGCAGTCGGGATATGCCGAATGCCTGAACAACATGACCCAGGGCAAGAGCGCCATGTGGTACGACGCCACCGCCGCGGCCGGCACCCTGGAAGAGACAAAGTCCCCGGTCAAGGGAAAGATCGGATACGTCAGGGCGCCGGTGAACAGGACCGCCGACTCCGGCTGGCTCTACACCTGGGCCTGGGGCCTGCAGAAGGCGTCCACCAAGGCGGACGACGCCTGGGAGTTCATCTCCTGGGCTTCCGGCAAGGAATACGAGGCGCTGGTGGGACGCGAGAGCGGCTGGGCCAACGTGCCGGCGGGCAAACGCGCCTCGACGTACGCCCGACCCGAGTACCGCTCCGCGGCCGGCGCGTTCGCCGACGTCACCCACCGCTCCATCGCCGCTACCAGGCCGCGTGACCCGGGCGTCCAGCCGCGACCGACCGCCGGTATCCAGTTCGTCGGCATCCCCGAGTTCACCGACCTGGGCACCCGCGTCTCGCAGGAGATCAGCTCGGCGATCGCCGGCCGACAGTCGGTGCGCCAGGCGCTGCGCGCCTCCCAGCGAATGGCCGAGCGGGTCGGTCAGGAGTACCGGGACCGATGAGCGCGCCCACCACCGGACCACGAGCCCCCGCCACCCCCACACCGGCCGCACGCCCACAGCCGCCCCACCGCCTGAAGGTGTGGGCGACGCGCGCGCCCCTGCTGCCCGCCCTGGTCTTCCTGATCGCCGTCACCCAACTGCCCTTCGTGGCCACCCTGGTGATCTCGCTCTTCGACTGGAACTCGCTGGACCCCGACGCGCGGCACTTCACCGGACTGAGCAACTACCGGCACGCCGCCGAGGACGCCGCGCTGCGCGAGTCGGTGCTCACCACGGCCGTGCTCACCGCCAGCGTCGTGCTGGCCAGCCTCGTCCTCGGCCTGCTGCTCGCCCTGCTGCTCGACCGCGAGTTCCGGGGCCGGGGCGTGGTGCGTACCCTGCTCATCGCGCCGTTCCTCATCGTCCCGGTCGCCGCCGCGCTGTTGTGGAAGCACGTCCTCTACAACCCCGAGTACGGCCTGTTCAACGGCGCCCTGACCTGGGTGGCCGCGCGCTTTGGGGACGACAGTCCGCCCCAGCCGGACTGGGTCACGGACATGCCGCTGCTGGCCGTCGAGGCATCGCTGGTGTGGCAGTGGACACCGTTCATGATGCTGATCCTGCTGGCGGGGTTGCAGAGCCGCCCCACCGACATGATCGAGGCGGCACGCATCGACGGCGCGGGCAACTGGCAGATCTTCCGCTACCTCACCCTGCCGCACCTGCGTCGCTACCTGGAGCTCGGCGTGCTGCTGGGCTCGGTGTACATCGTGCAGAACTTCGACGCGGTCTTCACCATCACCGCGGGTGGCCTGGACACGGCCAACCTGCCGTACACCATCTACCAGACCTTCTACCAGGCCCACGAGTACGGCCAGGCGTCCGCGGCCGGCGTGCTCGTCGTCATCGGCTCGATCATCATCGCGACCTTCGCGCTGCGGGTGGTCTCGTCGCTGTTCACCGAGGAGGCGTCCCGCCGATGACCGCCACCGCTCCCGCCGACGCCACCGCGACCCCCGCGCCCCGGGCGCCGGCCCCCCGGCGCCCCGCACCGGCCGGCCCGCGACGCCGGGCCCGACGCCGGGGAGCCGCGCTCGGCCTGCTCGCCTGGCTGGTCGGTGTCCTCTTCTTCCTGCCCGTGGCCTGGATGGTGCTCACCTCCCTGCACTCGGAGTCCGACGCGGCGACCAACCCGCCCGCCCTCGGCGCCTCCCTGACCTGGGACGGCTACCGCACCTTCTTCGGTACCGACGGCGGTGCCAGCCCCTGGCCCCCGCTGATCAACTCCCTGACGGCCAGCGTCTGCTCCACCCTGCTCGTGCTGGTGCTCGCGCTGCCCGCCGCGTACGCGCTGTCGCTGCGACCGGTACGTACGTGGACGGACGTGCTGTTCTTCTTCCTCTCCACCAAGATGCTGCCGGTCGTCGCCGGGCTGCTGCCGGTCTACCTGTTCGCCAGGAACACCGGCCTGCTGGACAACATCTGGTTGCTGGTCATCCTCTACACCTCCATGAACCTGCCGATCGCGGTGTGGATGATGCAGTCCTTCCTGGCCGACGTCCCGGTGGCGATCATCGAGGCGGCACAGCTCGACGGGGCGCCGCTGCGCACCATCCTGACCCGCGTCATCGCCCCGGTCGCCGGCCCCGGCATCGCCGCCACCTCGCTGATCTGCTTCATCTTCAGTTGGAACGAGATGCTCTTCGCCCGTGTGCTGACCGGTGTCCGGGCGCAGACCGCGCCGGTCTTCCTCACCAGCTTCATCACCAGCCAGGGCCTGTTCCTGGCGAAGGTCTGCGCCGCGTCCGTCGTGATCTCCCTCCCGGTGCTCGCCGCCGGGTTCGCCGCCCAGGACAAGCTCGTCCAGGGCCTGTCGCTAGGAGCAGTGAAATGAGGACCGCGCTCATCGAGTCCGTCGGCAAGGTCACCGTGACAACCGTTCCCGATCCCACCCCCGGGCCGCGCGAGGTCGTCGTGGACGTCGCGGCCTGCGGCCTGTGCGGAACGGACCTGCACATTCTGGAGGGGGAGTTCGCGCCGACCCTGCCGATCGTGCCCGGCCACGAGTTCGCCGGCGAGGTGGTCGGCCTCGGCAGCCAGGTGAGCGAACTGGCGATCGGCGACCGGGTGGCCGTCGACCCCTCCCTGTACTGCCAGGCGTGCCGCTACTGCCGCAGCGGGCGCGGCAACCTGTGCGACAACTGGAACGCCATCGGCGTCTCGGTCGCCGGCGGCGCCGCCGAGTACGCCCTGGCGCCGGTCGGCAACTGCGTGAAGCTGCCCGACCACGTCTCCCTCCAGGACGCCGCGCTCATCGAGCCCCTCTCGTGCGCCGTACGCGGCTACGACGTACTCAACAACCACCTGGGCGCCGAGGTGCTGATCTACGGCAGCGGCACCATGGGCCTGATGATGCTCGAACTGGCCAAGCGCACCGGCGCCGCCAGCGTGGATGTCCTCGACCTCAACCCGGACCGGTTGGCCACCGCCCGCGCGCTCGGCTGTTCCCGCGCGGCGGCCGGCGCGCGGGAACTGGACCAGCCGCGCGGCTGGGACGTGGTCATCGACGCCACCGGACACGCCGAGGCCATCCAGGACGGCCTGCGGCGGGTCGCCAAGGCGGGAACCTTTCTGCAGTTCGGTGTGGCCGACTACGCCACCACCGCGACCATCGAGCCCTACCGCATCTACAACCAGGAGATCACCATCACCGGTTCGATGGCGGTGCTGCACAGCTACGAACGGGCGGCGAACCTGTTCGCCGCCGGGGTGCTCGACCCCGCCGTGTTCATCAGCGACCGCCTGCCGTTGGAGAGCTACCCGCGGGCGCTGGAGCAGTTCCGCGCCGGTGTGGGTCGCAAGATCGTGGTGGTGCCGTAGAGCACACGCACCGAGTGCCTCTCCCGTGGACATCCGACGAGGCGGCCGGGGCATGCCCACCCCCGGCCGCGTCCACCGGGGACGAGGCCGCGTCCCCCGCGCGGCCCGTCCCCGACCCGCGCCCGCCTCTACGCTCGCCCGGCGCGGGCCTCGGCGTGCGCGGTCGGGCTCCGAGGGGCTCGCGACGGAGGGCGCCTGGCTCAGGCGTGCTTGCGCCGGCCGGCCGAGCGCTCCGCCGCCTTGGGCTGGGCGGACTTCGCGGTCTTGGTCGTACGCCCGGACTTCGGTGCCGCGCTCTTCTTCGCGGCCGCCTTGGTCGTACGGCTGGTGCCGGAGCCGGAGCCGGCCTTGGAACTGGCGGACTTCTTGCGCGCCGTGCCCTTCCCGGTGCCCGATCCGGCGGCCCTCTTGCCGCCGCGTCCGCCCTCCGGTTCCGCACGCGCGTCGATCGACGCCTGGAGCGCGGACATCAGGTCCACGACGTTGTCCGGCGGCGGTTCGGCCTCCTCACCCGAGGGCGGGGCCTTGCCCTCGAGTCGGGCGGTGACCAGTTCGTCGAGCGCGGACTGGTAGTCGTCGTGTAGCGAGTCCAGGTCGAAGTCCTCGGAGAGGGTGTCCATCAGGGACGTCGCCATCTTCAGTTCCTGGGGCCGCACGGTGACCTTGTCGGAGGGGGCGAGTCCGCTGGCGGCGCGGATCTCGTCGGGCCAGTGCATGGTGTGCAGCACCAGCACGTCCTCGTGCACCCGCAGGATGGCCAGCGACTCGCGGGTGCGCAGCGCGACCTTGGACACCGCCACCCGGCCGCTGTCCACCAGCGCCTCCCGCAGCAGGACGTACGGCTTGGCCGCCGCCGTCGAGTCGGCCCCCACGTAGTAGGCGCGCGAGAGCCGCAGCGGGTCCACGGCGTCCGCGTCGATGAAGGCGATGACGTCGATGAGCTGCTTGCTGGGCAGGGGCAACTGGGTCAGGTCGTCCTCGGTGAGCACCGCCGTGCGGCCGTCGACGTCCTCGTACCCCCGGGCGATGTCCGCGTAGTCGATCTGTCGCCCGCACTGTTCGCAGACGCGCTTCATCCGGATGCGCCCGCCGTCGGCGGCGTGCACCTGGTGCAGTCGGACTCCGTGTTCCTCGGTGGCCGGATAGAGCTTCACCTGGATCGACACCAGCCCGAAGCCGATGGCCCCTTTCCACATCGAGCGCATGACGCTGACCCCTTCTGGTGGGATATCCACCCTATGTCCGCGATCGTCCGGCGGCAGCGTGGGCGGGTGGCTTGCGGGTACGCGTCCAGTCGGTGAGCTGTCGCGCCGTCCAGGTGTTGATCACCCGTTCGGGCGGCACGCCGCAGGCGGCGGCGCGCGCACAGCCGTAGTCCAGCCAGTCCAACTGGCCCGGCGCGTGCGCGTCGGTGTCGATCGCGAAGAGCACGCCGGCCGCCACCGCCTCGCGCAGCAGCGCGCGCGGCGGGTCGAGACGGTCGGGGCGGCAGTTGATCTCCACCGCGGTGCCGGACGCGGCGCAGGCGGCGAACACCGCCCGGGCGTCGAAGTCGGAGGGGGGTCGCCCCCGCCCGGTCACCAGCCGCCCCGTGCAGTGCCCGAGCACGTCCACCAGCGGATCACCGACCGCCCGCACCATGCGTCGGGTCATCGCCGCGCCGTCCATCCGCAGCTTGGAGTGGACGGAGGCCACCACCACGTCCAGCTCGTCCAGCAGCTCGCGGTCCTGGTCCAGCGACCCGTCGTCGAGGATGTCGCACTCGATACCCGTCAGCAGCCGGAAGGGCGCGAGGCCGGCGCGCAGGTCGTCCACCACCGCGAGCTGCTCGCGCAGCCGCTCGGCGCTGAGTCCGCCCGCGATCGTGAGCCGGGGCGAGTGGTCGGTGAGCACGGCCCACGCGTGGCCCAGGTCGGCCGCCGTGCGCGCCATCACCTCGATCGGGCTGCCGCCGTCGGACCAGTCGGAGTGCAGGTGACAGTCGCCGCGCAGCGTGGCTCGCAGCCGCTCGCCCCCCGTCGCCAGCGGCTGCCGCGCCGCACTGGAGAGCGTGCGCAGATACTCGGGCTCCTCGCCGGCCAACGCCTGCTCGACGACGGCGACCGTCTTGGGCCCGAGCCCCCGGACGGACCGCAGCGTCCCCGCCGCCGCCCGGCGTCGCACCCCGTCCCCGCCCAGCTCGACCAGGGCCGCGGCGGCCGTCCGAAAGGCCCGTACCCGATAGGTCTCGGCATCCGCGCGCTCCAGCAGGAACGCGATCCGCTCCAGGGCCGCCACCGGTTCCACGGGCACCGCCTCCTTCCCACCCCCGCTAGTGCTTCGCTCGGCTGGGCCGCACCCGCTTGGGCTCGCCCGCCATCTTGGGATGGTCGGGTGGGTAGGGCAGGTCGCCGAGCCCGTGCTCGCGCTCGTCCCGCGCGGCCAGCTCCAGGGCCGCGTCGAGCGGGAAGGCGTGCGTGTCCAGGTCCGCGTGGACGTCACCGAGCTCGGCGTAGCGGGCGGGCATGGTCGCCAGGTCGAAGTCGCGCGGTCGGGCGTCGGCGACCTCCGACCAGCGCAGCGGCGCCGAGACGGGGGCATGGGGCCTCGGCCGCAGCGAGTAGGCGCTGGCGATGGTGCGGTCCCGGGCGGTCTGGTTGTAGTCCACGAAGATCCGCGCGCCCCGCTCCTCCTTCCACCAGGCGGTCGTCACCCGATCCGGAGCCCGCCGCTCAAGTTCCCGACCGATCGCGATGGCACTCCTCCTGACCTGCACGAACGTCCACTGTGGCGCGATGGGCACATAGACGTGCAGCCCCCGGCCGCCCGAGGTCTTGGGCCAGCCGCGCAGCCCGAGGCCGTCCAGCACCTCGCGGAGCTCGTGGGCCGCGCGCACCGCGTCCTCGTAGTCCGTCCCCGGCTGCGGATCGAGGTCGATGCGCAGCTCGTCGGGGTGCTCGGTGTGGCTGCGACGTACGGGCCAGGGGTGGAAGGTGAGCGTGCCCAGGTTGGCCGCCCAGGCCACGGCCGCCACCTCGGTGGGGCAGATCTCGTCCGCGTGCCGGCCGCTGGGGAAGGCGATCCGACCCGTCGGAATCCACTGCGGCAGGTTGCGCGGCGCCCGCTTTTGGAAGAACGACTCGCCGGCTACCCCGTCCGGGTAGCGCTCCAGGGTCGTCGGCCGGTCGCGCAGCGCGCGCAGGACGCCGGGGCCGACGGCGAGGTAGTAGCGGACCACGTCCTCCTTGGTGAACCCCCGCTCGGGGAAGTAGACCTTGTCCGGATGCGAGACCCGCACCGTGCGCTCACCGACCGTGATCTCCAGGGCCTCTGCCATGCGGCCACGCTAGGCCGCCGACCGCCAGCCCGCCCGTCGACGCCGCCCCGACGCCCGGGGCCGGCGGCGGGGCGCCGTGCTCGGCGGGCGGAGGCCGTGGCGGGGCCGCACAATCCAGACCATGGACCTTCCGGTGATGCCGCCCGTACGGCCGATGCTGGCCAAGGCGGCGGCGGGGATTCCGCCCGACATGAGCTACGAGGCCAAGTGGGACGGCTTTCGCGCCATCTGCTTCCGCGACGGGGCCGAGGTGGAGCTGGGCAGCCGCACCGGCAAGCCCCTCACCCGCTACTTCCCCGAACTGGTCGAGGCGCTGCGGGCCAACCTGCCCGAGCGCTGTGTCGTCGACGGCGAGATCGTCATCGCCCGAGCGGACCGGCTCGACTTCGAGGCCCTGCTCAGCCGTATCCACCCGGCCGCCTCCCGGGTCCGCACGCTCGCCGAGACGATCCCGGCCAGCCTCGTCGCCTTCGACCTGCTGGCGCTCGCCGACCACTCGCTGCTGGCGGCCCCCTTCACCGAGCGCCGCGCCGCCCTCGCCGACGCCCTGCGCGAGGCCAGGCCCCCGGTCCACCTCGCCCCCGCCACCACGGACCTCGGCCTGGCCCGCGCGTGGTTCGAGCAGTTCGAGGGGGCCGGGCTCGACGGCGTCATCGCGAAACGGCCTGATCTTCCCTATCGGCCGGGGGAGCGGGTCATGGTCAAGGTCAAGCACGAGCGCACGGCCGACTGCGTGGTGGCCGGGCTGCGTCCGCACAAGAGCGGCCCCGTCGTCGGCTCGTTGCTGCTCGGCCTCTACGACGCCGACGGCCGGCTCCAGCACGTGGGAGTGTGCGCCTCCTTCCCCATGCGTCAACGCGAGGCGCTGATGGAAGAGTTGGCGCCCCTGCGGATGGCCGACGTCCAAGGCCACCCCTGGGCGCAGTGGGGCGAGGAGAGCGCCCACGCCCACAGCAGGATGCCCGGCGCTCCGAGTCGCTGGAGCGGCGGCAAGGACCTGACCTGGGTGCCGCTGCGCCCGGAGCAGGTCTGCGAGGTGGCGTACGACCACATGGAGGGGGACCGGTTCCGGCACACGACGCGCTTTCGCCGCTGGCGGCCCGACCGGTCCCCCGGGAGCTGCGGCTACGCCCAGTTGGAGGAGCCCATCAGCTACGACCTGACCCGGGTGCTCGGCGCGTAGGACGCCCCCGTCGCGTCGCCCACGGCCCGCCGGGGGTGGCAGCCGTGAGCGGGGGGAGCCGGTGTGGAGCGGAGCGTCAGGCGGAGTGCGCCGGAAGCGCCGCCCACACCGTGCGCCCCTCGCCCCGTTCGCCGAACACCACGCCCCAGGTGTCGGCGAGCATCTCCACCAGCAGCAACCCCCGCCCGTTCTCGTCACCGGCCGCCGCGTCCCGGGGGGTGGGCCGGGTAGCGCTTCCGCCCTGGTCGCGGACCTCTATGCGCAACTGCCCCGGTATCGCCTGGAGGACGCAGGATATGGAAGTGCTGGTGGTGTGCACGACGGCGTTGGTGAACAGTTCGGATATGACCAACTGCGCCATGTTCCGGGCGTCTTCGGATACGTGCTGATAGGTGAGCCAACTCCGCACGCGATGCCGGGCGTCGGCGACGGCCGAGCGCTCGGCCGGCAGGTGAAACGCCTGGTCGTAGGGCGCGTCCAGGGTGCTGGACGACACGGGGAAGGGCGTCATTTCAGGAGCGATCACGGCCGTTCGCCTTCCAGGTGCCTTGCGGGGGGAGGTGGGTCGTGGGGAGGAACATAGGGCGCCCGCGACTCGTTAGGGTCGCCGAGCCGCGACCGCGATGCGAAGGGTGGCCACGTCTCTATGATCGCTGCCTCACTCAGTCAGCACGGGGCATTATGCGAAATGCAGAATAGCGAGCGCAGTCTGTTGGTGTCAGCCGAACCGTGGCACACTGCTGGGAACAAGCCACGTGCGGAGGTGGGATGTGGGTGAGGCGCGATCTGCCCCGACCGTTGGGCAGATAGTCCTCGGCATGCGGCTACGTGACCTTCGGGAGAAGGCCGAGGTCTCGTACGAGCAGGCGGCGAAGGCGCTGCACGTCAATCAGACGACGGTGCGGCGTATGGAGAAGGCCGAGGTCGGTCTGAAGCTGCCGTACGTGGAAAAGCTGCTCCGCACCTACGGTCTCGCGGACGAGGAGGTCAGCTCCTTCCTGGAGTTGGCCGAGGAGGCCAACCAGCCCGGCTGGTGGCACCGCTTCCGCGACGTACTGCCGGACTGGTTCAGCCTCTACGTCAGCCTGGAGGGCGCGGCCAGCCTCATCCGGGCCTACGAACCGCACTTCGTCCCCGGCCTGTTGCAGACTCCCGAGTACGCCGGCGCACTGCTGCGCGTCGGCTTCCCGCACGCCGACGACGAGGAGATCGACCGTCGCGTGGCGCTGCGGATGGAGCGTCAGCAGCTCCTGACCGGGCCCGAGGCACCGAGGCTGTGGGCCATCGTGGACGAGACGGTGCTGCGCCGTCCGGTCGGCGGCGCCGAGGTGATGCGGGGTCAGATCGACCGACTCGTCGAGGCGTTGGAACTGCCCAACGTGACGCTGCAGATCGTTCCGTTCAGCGCGGGGCCGCACCCGGGGATGTTCGGCCCTTTCCAGCTGTTCAGGTTCCGGGTGCCGGAACTGCCCGACGTCGTCTACAGCGAGGGCCTGACCAGCGCCTCCTACCTCGACGAACGCGCCGACGTGGCGGCCTACCTCGAGGCCCTCGACCGCATGGGCACCCAGGCCGTCCCAGCACCACGCACTGAGGCCCTCCTCGGTGACCTTCGCAAGGAGCTCTGACCGTGAACAAATCCGTGGCAGACACCGACCACGTCTACAACGGCATGCCCGCCAGCAATCTCGGCAGCGAGGGCTGGCGCAAGCCGTGGAGCGGCCCCAACGGCGGCAGTTGCGTCGAGGTCATGAAGCTGGCCGACGGGCGGGTGGCGCTGCGACAGTCCACCGATCCCGACGGTCCCGCGCTGATCTACACCGTGCGCGAGATGGAGCAGTTCCTGCACGGCGCCAAGGGCGGCCAGGCGGACTTCCTCCTCACCTGACGGCGTAACACGACACCACCCCGCACTACTCGCACCACTCGCACCAGCGTCCCCATCACCGCGACGCAGCCCTCGACCGCCGCGGTGGCGACAGCACCAGGAACCGGAGGAACAGATGGCCGAAGTCGGTCGCGCAGCGGGCCGGATCGACACCAGCAAGCCGCATCCGGCGCGCATGTACGACTACTACCTCGGTGGCAAGGACCACTACGAGGTGGACCAGCAGGCGGCCGAGACGGTCATCGGGATCAACCCCGGCATCAAGACCTGCGCCGGCACCAACCGCCGCTTCATGCACCGGGCCACCCGGTACCTGGCGGCGGCGGGGGTACGGCAGTTCCTGGACGTCGGCACCGGCATCCCCACCGAGCCCAACCTGCACCAGGTCGCCCAGGGCGTGGCCGCGGACGCGCGGGTGGTCTACGCCGACAACGACCCCATCGTGCTGACCCACGCCCAGGCGCTGCTGCGGAGCACCCGCGAGGGACGTACCGCCTACATCCACGCGGACGTGCGCGAGCCGGAGAAGATCCTCTCGGCGGTGGAGCTACGCGAGACGCTCGACATGAGCCAGCCCGTCGCGCTCTCGCTCAACGCGCTGCTGCACTTCGTACCCGACGAGTTCCACGCGTACGAGCTGGTCGAGCGTCTGGTCGCGGCGTTGGCCCCGGGCAGCTACCTGGTGCTCTCGCACGTCACGTCGGACTTCGCGCCCGACGTGTGGGCCCGGGTGGTGGACATCTACCACCGCGGTGGCATCCCCGCCCAGACCCGCTCGCGTGTCGAGGTCGAACGGTTCTTCACCGGCCTGGAACTCGTCGAGCCCGGCGTGGAGGTGCCCCACCGGTGGCGGCCCGACGCCGAGACCGACGGGAGCGTCACGGACGCCGACGTGTCCCTGTACGCCGGGGTGGCGCGCAAGCCGTAACCGCGCCACCGCACCGGGAGCGCGCCGCGCTCCCACTCGGACGAGGACGCCCGCCTCGGGGGTGGCGGGCGTCCTCTCGGCGTGCTCGGGACCAGCCGGCGTACGCGCGGCGTCGGGCCCACGCGCGGCGCTCAGCGCGTGGCCGCGCGACGCGGGAGGGCGCAGGCCGCGGTGCCGCCCGGCATCTGATGGCGATGGTTGGCCACCAGGCGGTAGACGGCGTGGCCGACCCAGCGCAGCGGCGGCAGGTTCAGCAGCGCGCCCAGCGGGGCCCAGCCACCGCCGGCGCTCAGCAGCGCCTTGGCGATCGCCCGCACGCCGCCGTACACGGCGCCGCTCGGCGTCACCCACAACACCTCGCGCTCGGCCCTGGCCCGCGTGGTGCCCAGGCCCGCGAGGTCGGCGAACTGCGAGGGAAGCACCTCGCAGCGGGGCCGGACACGGCGCTCGGCGAAGGTCACGCAACGGGTGCAGAAGGCGCAGTCACCGTCGTAGATCAGCACAGGTCGGGTCCGCATGAGCCCATCATGCCTCGCCGGCCCCCGGCCCCGTGACCGGGGGCCGCCCCCCCCGGGCGGGCCGGTTCGGTCCCTGGCCCTCGGCCCGGGTCGGCCGCGCCCCGCGCGGGCGGGCCGACGGGCGCAACCGTGACCTCCGTACAACCCGAGGCAGTGGCGGGCGGTCCACTCGTGTGACCGGCAGCTCAACCCTGTCTGACGGCACGGTATCGGTGAGCTGAACACGCGACGCCCGGAGGACCCATGCACCCGCGCTCCCTCGCCCTGACCACGGCCCTGTCCGCCCTCGTGGCCACCGCCGCCCTGACCGCGCCGGCCGGGCACGCCGCCGCCCGGGCCCCGGCCGCGCCCTACGACATCAACGGCGACGGTTTCCGGGACGTGGTGGTCGGCGTCCCGAACGGCACCGTCGAGGGCCGTACGCAAGCCGGATACGTCACCGTCGTGCCCGGCTCGGCGACCGGACCCGCGACCGCGCGCCGCTGGACGGTCAGTCAGGCCGGCCCCGCGGTGCCCGGCGCCCCCGAGCCCTTCGACCGGTTCGGCGCCCAGCACGCCAGCGCGGACCTCGACCGGGACGGCTACGCCGACCTCGTCGTCGCCGCGCCCGGCGAGGACGGTCCGTACGAGGACGCCGGACGCGTCGTCATCCTGTGGGGCGCGGCGGGCGGCATCGACAAGGTCACCACCCTGTCCGGCGGCACGGCCTACGGGGGCCTCGGGGGACGCGGCCTGGCGGTGGCCGACACCGACGGCGACGGGCAGTGGGACATCGTCACCGCCAACGACGGCGAGGAGCTGGACACCCTCGCCCTGGCGCGCGGCCCGTTCGCGCCGGGCCGCACTCCGGCGCCCCCCACCCGCGTCGCCGACACCGGGATCACGCACTTCAGCAGCGTGGTCGGACTGGCCGTCGGTGACGTCGACGGTGACGGGCGCGACGACGTGGCCGCACCCTGGCTCGGCACCGAGGGCAACGGCACCGCCCTGCTGCGCGGCACGCCCACTGGCCTCACCCGCCCGAGCGCCTGGCACCGGGAGACCGGCGGCCAGACCGTCGCCGCCGGCGACTTCGACCGGGACGGCTACACCGACCTGGCCATGGGCGGCGCCCGCAGCGTCGGCCCCGACGACGAGGACTGGGAGCCGCGGTACCCCGTGGCAGGCGGCGTGGGCGGCACCGTACGGGTGCTGTACGGGGGCCCGCAGGGCCCGGCCGGGGACCGGGCGCCCGCCGACCTCAGCCAGGAGACGCCGGGCGTACCGGGCGGCGGCGCGGGCGACAGCGAGCGCGAGGACGCCTTCGGACACGCGGTCTCGGCCGCCGACGTCGACGGCGACGGGTACGACGACCTGGCGGTCGGCGCGCCGGGGGAGGCCAGCGGGGCCACGGCCGGCGCGGGCCGCGTCACGCTGCTGTACGGCTCGCCCGCCGGGCTGCGGGCCGACCGCGCGCACGCGGTCCACCAGGACACCCCCGGCGTGCCCGGCAGCGGCGAGGCCCAGGACGCCTTTGGCGCGAAGGTGGTGCTGCGCGACACCGACGGTGACGGGCGCGGCGACCTGCACGCCGCCGCGCCCGGCGAGGACGGGGGCGACGGCCGCGTCTGGTCACTGTCCTGGACCACCGCTGGCGGGACCGTCACAGGGGTCGGCTACAGCGCCGCCAGCCTGCACCTGCCGGCGCCCACCCGTGGCCTGGAGTTCGGGCGCGGCCTGGGCGGCTGAAACCCCGCTCGGCGCGACACGGGCCGCCCCGCCGCCCGCGCCCGGGCCGGTCCGGAGTCGGGTCAGGGCGCGGACCTGGCCGCCGCCGGGGGCCGGGTGGCCATGCCCGCGTCGCCCAATGCGCCGTGGCCCAGGGCGCGTTCGGGGTCACAGTGTGGGCAGGGCCGGGTGCCGGGCGTGGCGAGCAGGGCCAGCGCGGCCTCGGTCGTCACCAGGTCCGCGCACGGTGCGGCGGCCCGACACACATCGCGGTGCAGCACCAGCCGGCCGCCATCCGCCGCGTACGCCGCGGACTCGTGGACCCGCCACCAGCCCGCTCCCGCGTCCTCCTCGACATGCATGGGTACGCCCCTCCCGGTCAGACGACACGTTGACATCGGCGCATGAGAGCGATGCTTGTGGCTGACGGAGGACCGATCAAGTACCTACAAAAAAGTGCGTGCGCGGCCTCGGGTGATTCGGCCAGCTACGCGCGGTACACGCCCGGCTGGGCCACCACGCAGGCCCGGCCGCCCAGGGGCAGCCCTCGCACGGCGTAGGCCGCGGGCGAGCGGATCGACGGCCAGCGGGTCGTGGAACGAGGTCCCGGGCGCGTGGTGCGCCGCGTGCGCGCGGGCGTACGGGAGGGAGGGCAGCAGGGTGCGCGCCATACCGTCGCGGCCGCGCGCGGTGGGGGAGTAGGCCGTGTTCGTGGGCCCGTCGGGCCCCGCCGACCCCGTCACGGCGCCGACCGGCCACGCCTCCCGCGTACCACCGCGCCGGCGCGCACCGGAGGCGGCCGGCGGACGGGATGGCGCGGCCGACACGGAGCCGGGCCCCGCGAGGCGCGCGGCCTGGGCCCGAACGGGCCGTGCGCTCTGGCCGGTTCCTGGCCCAGGCGCGTGGCACGCCCCCGTACCGTGGGTTTCGCGCGCGGCGGCGCGCGCGTCCGCCCGGCCCGGGTGGGCGAGGCGGGCCGACCTCCCGCGCGACTCGGGCGGCCCGCCGACGGCCCGCCCCGGAAGGAGCCCCCACCGTGCGTCACCCACCCACCTGCGTGCTCGGCGACGACGGCCCGCCGCGCGTGAGCCACGGGCACGACCCGGACCGGTACGTGGAGATCGGCTCCCTGACCAAGGTGCTCACCGGCACCGCCCTGACGCGCCTGGCGGCGGCCGGGACGCTCGACCTGGCGGACCCCGTGGAGCGGTGGCTGCCGGCGCCGCCGGACACCGGCATCACCCTGCGGCATCTGGCCGAACACACCTCGGGACTGCCCCGGCTGCCCCCCGGCCTCGGTGGCCGCGACCCGTACGCCACCTTCGACGACGCGGCGCTGCACAGGGTGCTGGGCCGGCTGGACACACTGGCCGACAGCCCGGCCGGAGCCCGGGAGGAGTACTCCAACCTCGGTTACGCCGTGCTGGGAGCGGCGCTGGTCGCCGCGACGGGCCAACCCTACGAGCAGGTCGTCCGCGACCACGTCACGCACCCGCTGGGTATCGAGGAGATGGCCGTGCGCCCGCCGGCGGGCCGGGCCCTGCGTGCCGCCGGGCTCTTCGGCCGGCCACGTGGGACGTGGACCATGGACGGCGCGATCCTGCCCGCCGGCGGGATGTGGGCCACTCCGCGCGCCGCGGCCCAGCTGGTGACCGGACTTCTCGTGGACCGCGCCCTGGGGGACCCGGCCCCGACCTGGCGCCACGCCAAGGACGTGACCTGGCACAACGGCGCCACACGCGATGCCTCCGTGTTCGCCGGTGCGCTGCCGGACGGGCGGTGGGTCCTCGTGCACCGCCTGGGCGGCTCGCCCGCGGACACCGACGCCGAGGGCGTACGCCGCCTGACCCGCCCCGCGGCCGGGTGAGGCCGACGCCGCGCGCGGGGCCCGCCACGGCCGGCGGACCGTGACGGGCCCCAGATGGACGCGCGTCACTCGGCGGCACGAGCACGCGGGGCGCCCGGCTAGCAGATCGGTACGCCGGGCAGCTGGGCCGCCGGGTGGTCGATGTAGATGGTGGAGACGAACCCGCCCTGGTCGCGGAGCTTGCTCCACCAGTTGTGGGTGTAACCCTCGGCGCTGACGGTGCTGCCCTGCTTCTGGCAGACGACGGTGACGTTGGTCGGGCCGGCCAGGGCCCCCACGACCGGCGAGTTCAGGTAGGCGTCGGCGCGCACGCGGATGTCCGAGCCCCAGGTGCGGAAGTTCGCGCCGCCACCGCCGCAGCCGTTGTCGCTGGTCAGGTACGACTGGTGGTACTGCGAGGGGTAGGGCAGCGCGGAGCCGTTGAGGACGATGTTCTGCCCCACGCCGTTCAGCAGCTGCTCGTAGTGGATGTGCGCGCCCGAGGAGTTGCCGGTGCTGCCGGTCACGCCGATCTGCTGGCCCTGGCCGACCGAGGCGCCGTTGGGCACGGAGAAGGAGGCGAGGTGGAAGTAGTACGTCCGCCAGCCGCCGCCGTGGTCGATGACGATGTAGTTGCCGGCGCCGTCGGGCTGGGACATCCGGGTGGCCGTGCCGCCGGCGGAGGCCAGGACGGGGGTGCCGGCCGTCGAACCGCCGTCCGCGCGCACGAAGTCCAACGCCCGCCGCACCTCGGCGGAGTGGTGGCTGTAGGTCCATTTCTGGCCACAGGGGAACGGCGCGCGAAAGGAGGGCGTCGCGGCCAGCCGGACACCCTCGCCCGGGGCCGTGGACGGCCCGGCGGCCCGCGCGGGCGCGCCGAGGAGGCCGGCGATCGCGAGCAGTGCGGGCATCAGGAGTGACAACGTGCGCAAGCGGCTGTGGTGCATCGAGATGACTCCTTCGTCGAAACCGGGGAGACCGACACCGCGCCGTCCGGGCGGCGTGCTCCGGGCGGCGTCGATCACGTGTACCACCGGCGCGCGGCGGTGCGCACCCCACGCGGCACACCCGCCTCCCGGCCGACCGCTGGCCGCCGCGTCAGGTTCCGGCGGCGTTCGCCCGAACGGGACGCGAACGGGACGCGTCGGACCCGGGCCCCACCCCGGCTCGCCTGCCGCGCGAGCCGGTGCCAGGCGCCCGGTCGGCGTCCGGCACCTCGCCCGAAGGTGAACGCGCAGGGGAGCGGGCGCCATATACGGGGACGTACCGGGTGCGATGTCCGACGCCTTATCGCCCTGGGCAACTGATCCTTTACGATGCGCATCGAGCCTGACGGGCAGTCAACACGACGGCCAACCACGCCATACGAGGAGATCCGAATGAACCGCAGGGGCGCTATCGCCAGCGCGCTGAGCACCGCCGTGATCGTGGTGGCGATGCCCACCGCGAGCGCGACACCGTCGGCACCGGAGCGGGCGACGCACCGCCGCACCGCCGCGCCGGCCAGCGTCAACGAGCAGTGGCGGCAGCCGTGCACCGGCGCCTACCAGGGCGACGCCCGGCTCGGCCCGGAGCGGCTGCCGAACCTGTTGCAGTTCCCCGTGGGCCCGCTGGTGTTCGGGTACCACCGCACCGGCACGCTCTCCCCGGACGCCTTCCTCAGGAAGTACTGGGAGGGCCCGGCGGACCAGGGCGGTTGGAAGTACCCGCCCAACGACGGCTTCGCCGAGGTCAACGGCAAGGTCGACAAGCGCCGTGCCGACCTGCGCCCGGGCCAGCGGCTCGACCGCTTCGGCTCCGAGTACGGCGGCTACCTCGCGCCCGCCGGCGACCGCTACGCCAAGCGGGCCCTGCCGCCGCAGAACCTCAACACCCGGGACGCCGCCTTCCCCTGCGACTACCACGTGTACAAGGTCACCAAGCGGTTCACCGTCTGGCAGGGCAAGATCGCGCCCTGGTTCGAGCAGCCGGGCGGCGGCCAGCAGATCAAGCTCGATCCGGCCCTGGTGGACCCGGGACAGGGGCAGCGGCTGAACGTGAAGTGGCTGCTCGACCACGGCTACCTCGCCTCGGTGAAGCGGTAGCCGGCGTGGACCGTCGCGCGTTGCGCGAGGCCCTGCGCGCGGCGCGGGTGGGGGATGACTACTACTGGATCGAGGGCGTCCACGAGCCCGTCCCCACCCCCACCGACCACCTGTTCCTGCGGACCGGTGACGGTGGCGGCTGGCAGGTCGGCGCCTACGAACGGGGCGCCAGCGAGGTCATCGCCGAGCACGCGGACGAGGCGAGCGCCTGCGCCCACCTGCTGGGGCTGTTGACCTGACCCGTCGGGTGTCCGGCCGTCGCCGGTCGGACACCCGACGGGCACGGGCGGCGGCGTCAGAGGATGTCCACCGACGCGCTCGGCGCCAGCCGGCGGCGGCAGTCCAGCACATAGGGCGCGTGCTCGGGAATGGCCTGGTAGTCGAACGCGTCGTGGTCGGTCAGCAGCACCACCGCGTCCGCCGCCGCCAACTCGGCCGGCCCGAAGTCCACTCGACGCAGCGAGCTGTCCACCGTCACCGACTCCACGACGTGCGGGTCGGCCGCGTACACCTCGGCGCCGAGGTCGATCAGCAGCTCGGCGACCCTGAGCGCGGGCGACTCACGGGCGTCACCCGTGTTGGCCTTGTACGCCAGGCCCAGCAGCAGCACCCGTGCCCCGTTGAGCGGGCGGCGGCGGGCGTTGAAGGCGAGCAGCAGTCGCTGCACCACGTGGTCGGGCATGTGGCTGTTGATGTGGTTGGCCAACTCCACGAAGCGGAACCGGCGGCCGAGCGTGCGGTGGACGCGCCAGGACAGGTACTCCGGGTCGACCGGCAGACAGTGCCCGCCGACGCCCGGGCCCGGCGTGAACCGCATGAAGCCGAACGGCTTGGAGGCCGCCGCGTCCAGCGCCTCCCACACGTCGATGCCCAACTCGTGGGCATACATGGCGATCTCGTTGACCAGGGCGATGTTCACGTGCCGGAAGGTGTTCTCCACCAGTTTCGACAGCTCGGCGACCTCGGGGGTGCGTACCGGCACGGTCGTCTCGGTGATCGAGTCGTAGAAGCCGCGCACGGCGGCCAGGGACGCCTCGTTCACGCCGGAGACCACCTTCGGCGTGTTGCCCAGGTGCCAGACGGGGTTTCCGGGGTCGATGCGCTCGGGGCTGTAGCCGAGGAAGAAGCCCTCGCCCGCCACCAGCCCGGAGCCGTCCTCCAGGATCGGCCCCACCAGCTCGCCGGTGGTGCCCGGGTACGTGGTGGACTCCAGGACGACCGTGACCCCGGGCCGCAGCCGGGTGGCCAGCGATCGCGCGGCGTCCTCGACGTAGGACAGGTTCGGGACCCCGTCCTTGAGCGGTGTGGGGACGGTGATGACGGCCACGTCGAAGCCGTCGAGGTCGGTGGCGTCGGTGGTGGGCAGGTAGCTGCCGGCCGCCAGCAGCGCGGTCAGCTCCGCGCCGGGCACGTCCTCGACGTAGGACTCACCGGCGGCGAGCCGCTTGACCCGGTCGTCGTCGATGTCGTACCCGACCACGTGGTGTCCGGCGCGGGCTGCCCGCACGGCGAGGGGCAGGCCGACGTAGCCCTGGCCGAGTATCGCGATCTTGCTGCTCACGGATCGATCCTCCTGGGGACGGCGGTACGTACGAGCGGGCGGCGGTCAGCGGAAGAAGGCGTCCACGGCGTCCGCGATACGACGGACCTGGGCCTGGTCGAGCTGGGGGTGGAGCGGCAGGGCCAGGTGCCTGGCGCTGGCCCGCTCGGCCCCGGGCCAGCGCGCGTCGGCGGGGGCGTAGCGGGCGAACGCGGGGAGGCGGGGGAGGGGGAGCGGGTAGTAGACACGGGTGCCGATCCCGTGAGCCGCCAGGTGACGGGCCAGCGCGTCACGCCGCTCGCTCTGCACGGCGTAGACGTAGTGGCCCTGCTCGGCACCCGGGGCCGGCGCGCTGAGCACGCCACGCGCGCACAGCGGCGCGAACCGCTGGCTGTAGTACGCGCTGATCCGCGCCCGGCGCGCGATGCGCGCGTCCTGCGTCGCCAGCCGCGCGAGCTGGAAACCCGCCTGCACCTCGTCGAAGCCGCTGTGGTAGCCGATCTCGTGCCGGAGGGGGGTGTCGCCGTCCTGGCCGTGGTTGCGCAGCAGCCGGACGGTGCGGGCGATCGTGGGGTCGTCGCACAGCACGGCCGCCCCCTCACCCGGCATCCCGAACGGCTTGGCCGGAAAGAACGAGTACAGGCCCACATGTCCCCACGTGCCCGCGGCCCGCCCGGCCAGCGTCGCGTCCTGGGCCACCGCCGCGTCCTCGATGACGGTCAGCCCGTGGGCCGAGGCCAGCTCCGTGACCGCGCGCATGTCGACCAGCGCGGTGAAGGTGTGGGCCGGGACGAGCGCCCGGGTGCGCGCGGTGACCCGGCGGGCGGCGTCGGCCACGTCGATGACCATCGTCAGCGGGTCGACGTCGGCGAACACCGGCACGGCGCCCGCCCCGACGACGGTGGCGGCCAGCGGTTCAGCGCCGAAGGCCGGCACGATCACCTCGTCAGCGGGGGCCAGGGAC
This sequence comes from Streptomyces sp. NPDC057702, assembly GCF_042799315.1. Classification (NCBI taxonomy): domain Bacteria; kingdom Bacillati; phylum Actinomycetota; class Actinomycetes; order Kitasatosporales; family Streptomycetaceae; genus Streptomyces; species Streptomyces sp. NPDC057702. The sequence goes on from NZ_JBHVJC010000021.1 coordinate 74,923, forward strand.
GCGGCGCGCAGCGCCAGGCTCAGCGCCGAGGTGCCGCTCGCGCACGCGATCACGTCGCCGACCCCGGTCCGGTGCCGAAGGCGCCGCTCCAACTCGGCGGTGCGGCGCCCCAGGACGAAGCGCTGCTCGGGGTCGGTGGCCACCTCCCGCACGGTCTCCAACAGCAGCTCACGGGCGCCGGGGTCGAGCAGCGAGCCGCTGTAGGGCACCGGCGTCGTGTCGACCGCGGGTGCCGAGTCCACCACACTCATCACACAGCACCTTCCGGGGCGAAGGAACGGACGGCGGCACACACGTCCGCGACCTGACGCAAAGACAGGTCCGGGTAGAGGGGCAGTGCGATCACGTGTCGGGCCGCCTCCTCGGCGTGGGGGAAGTCACCCTCCTGGTGACCGTGGTCGGCGAAGCAGGGTTGGAGGTGCGCCGGCCGTGGATACGTCTCGGTGCTGATGCCGGCCCGCGCCAGATGCCCGGCCAGCCCGTCCCGGTCGGCGACCTCGACGGCGTACACCGCGAAGACCGGGTCGACGCGGGCCCGCGCGCCCTGGACCACCTCGGGCAGCCGCCGTACGCCGGGCACGCCGCGCAGGTAGTGGGTGTACGCGGCGGCCAGCTCCGCGCGGCGGTGGATGTCGGCCTCGGTGCCGGCCAGCCTGCCGAGCAGCACGGCCGCCTGGACGTCGTCCATCTTGGCGTTGACGCCCAGGAGTTCCCCCTGGCGGGCCACCTCGGCCGCGGCCGTCCGCCCGGCCGCCGGCGCCTGGTGGACGGGGGCGCGGGGCGCCGTACGGCCGTGGTCGCGCAGGGCTCGCACGCGCGCGGCGAGCGCGTCGTCACGGGTGAGCACCATGCCCGCGTCGCCCAGCGCCCCGAGCGTCATCGTCGGGCACAGCGACACCGCGCCGCCCGCCCCGACCAGCCCGGTGTGCACGCCGCCCCAGCGCATCCCGAGGCCGTGCGTGCCGTCCTCCAGCACCAGCAGGCCGTGGCGCGTGGCCACGTCCGTCACCTCGGCCAGGTCGGCTGGCTGACAGAACAGGTGCGCCGGGAGCACGGCCCTGGTCCGCGCCGTGATGGCCTTCTCGACCGAGGCGGGGTCGATGCCGTAGGTGACGGGGTCCACGTCGGCGAAGACCGGGCGGGCACCCACCAGCGCCACCGAGGAGGCCGGCGTGGCGAACGCGAACGCCGGCACCACCACCTCGTCGCCGGGCCCGATTCCCGCCGCGCGCAGCAACAGCACGAGGGCGTCGGCGCCGTTGCTCACCGCGATGGCGTGCGGGGCGCCGGTGTAGGTACGGAGCGCCGCCTCGAGCTCGGCGGTCTTGGGCCCGTTCGAGTAGACCCCGGAGTCGAGCACGTCTTCGATCTGCCGGCGCACGGATGGCCACAAACGCTCGAACGAGGCCGCCTGGGTGAAGAACGGGACTCCGGCCGGTGCCGCCGCCCCGGGGCTTCCGGGAATGCTTTCCGTCACTCTCCTGCCCATGTCTCTCCATTCGTAGTACCCGCATTCGAAAATAGGCGGCCCACGAGTTGTCAGGGATAGCAATCCGCAGACAATGAGATGGCAGATTCAGTGCCTCACCTGTCACTCTCGGACAGAGTTCTGTGTCTTTTCGACCCCTCAATTGCTGTCCGGACAGGCCGTCTTGACCGGCGTGTTGTCCACCGTTGATGGTTGCTAACGTTGACGACTTCCAGGCCGGGGGGCGGTTTCCAGAGATATGGACACCCGAAGAAGTTTCGGCTTTGCCGAGTACCGGGATTCTCGTTGGCTCGTGGCCAGTGGGGCGGCGCGGGCACATCGGTGGACGACATCCGGCGCGCCCCCACGCCCCCCTTCCACTCCGACTGACTCCCGTGCGCGACAGCACGCGCGTCACTGAGGCGCCGGCGGCACCCGGCCGGCGCGCCGACGGATTCGCGCGCATCGCCACCCGGCCCGCTCCGCGAGCGCCCCCGCCACCCGCCGCCCCGCTGTCCGAGGCGTCCGGACGGACACGCCGCCCCGCGCAGCGCGCGAGGCGTCCGCCGGTCGGCCACACCGGTGATCGCAGAGAGGAACCGCAAACATGACCGTGTCACCGATGGCACCCGTGGCCACCACCGGCCGCGCCGCTCAGGCCCGAGCCGGGATTCTCGCCCGTACCGAAACCCGCCTGGACGCCCTGCTCGCCGCCGAACGCGCCCAGTGGGCCGGCGTCGACACGCGCGCCACCGCCCCCGTCGAGAGCGTCGGCCAACTCGTCCGCGCGGGCGGCAAACGCCTGCGCCCCGCCTTCTGCGCGGCCGGCTTCCTGGCCGCCGGTGGCGCGGAAGCCGACACGCAGGTGGTCGAGGCCGCCGCCGCGGTCGAGTTGCTGCACGCCTTCGCCCTGATCCACGACGACGTCATCGACGACTCGCCGCTGCGCCGGGGCGAACCCACCGCCCACGTGCGCGCCATCGAGCACCACCGCGCCCTGGGCTGGCACGGCGAGCCGCGCCGCTACGGCGAGGGCATCGCCGTACTCGCCGGCGACCTGGCGCTCTCCTACGCCATGCGGCTCGCCCAGGAACTGCCCGCCCCGGCCCGGCTGGTCTGGGGGGAACTGGTCACCGAGATGATCGTCGGCCAGCACCTGGACGTGGCCGTGGCCGCCGAGGGGGTGGCCGACACACGCCTGTCGGAGTACATCGCCAACGCCAAGTCCGGCCGCTACAGCATCCGCCGCCCACTCGAACTCGGTGCCGCCATCACCGGGAACACCACGCTGGCCACGACGTTCGAGGCCTACGGCGCCGCACTCGGCGAGGCATTCCAGCTCCGAGACGACCTCATCGACGCCTACGGCGACGCGGACGTGGCCGGCAAGCCCGTGGGCGCCGACGCCGAGAACCACAAGATGACCCTGCTGATGAGCCTGGCCGTACGACGCAGCGAGCGGGTGCGGAGCCTGGTGGCGGCCGGCGACCGGGACGAGGCGGCGCTGCGCGAGGAGATCGACGCCATCGACGTACGCGCCGAGGTGGAGCGCCGCATCGACACGCTGGTGGACCAGGCCCGCGAAGCCCTGGCCGACGCGCCGCTGCCCGAGGAGTGGCGCGAGGAGCTGGCCGGCATGGCGGTCGCCGTCGCCTACCGCGAGAAGTAGCCCGCATCCCGCGCGCCGACGGGGCCCGGTCGCCAGCCGCAGCCGAGCCCCGCCGGCCCACCCGGTGGGGCCCGGCACTCCCTCGGCGCGCCGGCCGGGTCAGGAGCCGCCGGGCCGGCCGTCGGTGCCGCGTCCCGCCGGGGGCGCCGTCAGACCACGCGCGGCAGGCCGCCGGGGCCGGCGAGCCCGCCGTCGGCGGTGGCTCGGGCGCTGAGCACACGGTTGGCGACCTGGACCCGCGAGGTGCAGTCGAGCTTGCGCATCACCTTGCGCAGGATGTTGACCGCCGTCCACTCGGCCGTACCCAGACGCCGGGCCACCTCGCGGTTGGTCAACCCCTCGGCGACCAGCGCCGCCACCTCCTGCTCGCGGCGGGTGAGGGTGTCCGCGGCGGGCGGGGCCTGCGGCGCCGCGGGCGGCGGGGCCAGCGGAGCCAGCGCCAGGGACACCGCCTCGTGCGCGGACAGCCGCGCACCGGCCCGGCTGTGCTCGTCGAAGGCGGCCTCCCCCAGCCGCTGGCCCGCCTGGGTCAGCAGGCCCTGCCGGGTCGCGGCCGGCAGACGCGTCGGCAGCCCGCCCGCCCCGGCCTCCAACACACCCGCCGCGGCAACGAGTTGGGCGGCGCGCTCCCAGGCGCCGGTGGCCCTGCCGTGCCGACGCACCAGGAGGTTGGCGGACACGTGCAGCGCGCAGGTCAGCGCCGGCACGTCGCCCAGTTCGCGCAGGGTCAGCAGCGCCTGGCGCGCCATCCGGTCGGCGCTGGCCGGCGCCTCTCCCTCCGCCAGCACACCGGCGAGCACGAGCTTGCCCAGCGCGGCCCGCCGCGCGTCGCCGGTCTCCTCGAAGCGTCGCACCGCGTCCTGCCCGTACCGCACCGCGGCACTCGTCTCCCCCAGATCCCGACAGACCTCGGCGAGGTGGCCCGTCGCCGAGGCCAGGCCGTGCGCGTCGGCCAGCTCGCGACAGCGTGCGACGACCTCCTCCAACAGGGCCTTGGCCTCCGTCAACTCGCCCCGGGCGTGGGCGAGTCGGGCCAGGAGCTCGGTAACGGCCACCGTCCCGGCCCGGTCGCCCTCCGCCTCGACGTGGGCGAGCGCGGCCCGCAGCTCCTCCCGCGCCTCGGAGTGTCGACCGGCCCACAGGCGCGCCTCACCCAGGGCCGTCCGCAGCGCGGCGCCCACGTGAGCGGCGGCCGGCCCGGCGGCGCGGGCCGCCGTCAGCCGCGCCGTGGCCTCCCGCGACTCGCCACGGATCAGCCAGTACGGCAGCAGCGTGGCGGCCAGCTCACCGGCGCCGTCACCGTCGCCCACGTGCACCAGATGGCCGAGCGCGGCCAGCGTGTCCTGGTGCGCCAGGCCCAGGCGAGCCAGCGTCGCCCCCTGCCCGGGCCCGCTGAGCCGGGGCACCGTGGCCCGCGCCCGGCGCAGCACGTGCGCGGCATGGCGGCTCCTGACCGCCTCCAGGTCGCCGGTGTCCGCGAGCTGCTCGACGGCGTACGCGCGCGAGGTGCGCAACATGTGGAACCTGATGCTCCCGTCCGGCTGCTCCCGTGGCAGCAGCAGGCTGCGGTCCACGAACTCCTCCAGCGCCGAGCGGGCCTCGTACACCGAGAGTTCCAGCACCTCGGCGGCCTGGGCGCCGTCGAAGGAGGAGGCGAAGACCGCCAGCTGGCCGAGGAGCGCGCGCCGGTCCGGTGTGAGCACGCCCCAGCTGTGCTCGATCGCCTCGTAGATGCTCAGGTGGCGCGACATGGTGTCGGCGGCGGTGCCGCGCAGCGCGCCACACGAGCGGTCCAGCTCGTCGAGCAGGGCCCGGGGGGAGGAGACCTTGAGCCGCGCGGCGGCGAGTTCGAGTGCCAGCGGTAGCCCGTCCAACCGCACACACAGCTGGGCCACCGCCTCCCGGTTCTCCTCGGTGAGCCTGAATCCGGGCCGCAGCGCCCGGGTGCGCTGGACCAGCAGCCGTACCGAGGCCACCTCGGCGAGCGGTCCGCTGGCCGTCGCCGAGCCCGGCACCGCCAGCGGGGCGAGCTGGATGCGCCGCTCGCCGTAGACCCCCAGCACCTGGGTCGCGACGGTCAGCACGCACAGCCCGGGGGCCCGGCCGGCGAGGTCGGCCACCAGCGCGGCCACGTCCTGGGGCGGCCGTGAGCCGCAGTCGAGTACGAGCAGGAAGTCGAGGTCGCGAAGGGACTGGTCGTCATCGGCCGGGCCGTCACCGCACAGCGCGGCCCGCACCGCGCCGACCAGGTCCTGGCGCCGGTCCTCAAGGTTGAGATAGCACCCGCCGTCACGGAACGCACTGACAACGTCGTCAGCGAGCACCGTGGCCAGTCGGGTCTTGCCGACGCCGGTCGGGCCGGTGAGGGTGAGCACCTGGGTGTCCCGGGCCAGGATCTGCGCTCTCAACCGGGCCACCTCGTCGTCCCGGCCCACCAGCGGTGACAGTGGTCGTCGGCTGGAACCGGTCGCGGCCGGTTCCGAGGTGAAGCCGTCCTGCTGCGCGTGAGTGCCTGCCTGCACCATGCGGCTCCTTCCGTTGGGGCCCGCGGGAACTTCCACGCTGGTCGGCCAACGGTCGCAGGGAGCGGCAAAAGCCCGGTCAAGGGTCGTGAAACGCGCAGGTAGAAACACCTTTTCGCGGCACGCCCGATTCGCCTGTGGTTCCACTGGAGCTTGGATGATCCACAAACGCCGGTCATCGAACAATGTCTTGCGCGCACCCTACTAGGTCGTGTGTAGCAACTCCGAACCGGGGGGTGTGCTACGGAGTTCGGGCAGGTCAACGGGGTGTCGCGGCCACCGCCTCGCCACCGGGTCGAGCCCTGGTCCAAGGGAGAGCGAAGGCCCCGGCAGCACGCGGGCGCGCTGGCGGGGCCCGGGCTCCCGCGCGGGGTGGCGGGCCCGCGGTGGGCGGCCTTGACCGGTCGTTAGCCGGCGCGGGAGAGCAGCCGCTCGGCCGCCAACTCACCCGACTGCACGGCCGCCTCGCTGGAGGGCCGCTGGTAGACCCAGTCGCCCGCGTACTCCACCGCACGGGCCGCGCGACCGACGAAGGCGCTCTGCAGCCGCAGGGCCTGCGGTGACGCCTCCGGCGACGCGTACGGGAAGCGGTGGACGAACGCCTGCCGCAGCGCCGCGCCCAGACCCGGCGCGTACCGCTCGGCCCGCGACACCAGCGCCGCGAGCACCTCCTCGTCGGGCGCGTCGAGCAACTCCCGCGTCGCCCGCCGCGCGGTGAGGATGCTGACCAGGCCACGGCCGGCCGGAGCGCGGTTGGCGGCCTTGGCGTGCTCGAACGTGACCCCGCTGACGTAGCCGTCCTCCACCTCCGGTACCAGCACGGCGTACACCCCGGGCGTGCCGCGCCGCCGCGGCGGCAGCAGCGGGCGGTCCACCAGACAGGTGATCCGCATCATCGGCGTGTACGAGGCCGCCCGCAGGAAGGGGGTCTCGTCGGCGGGGGCGTTTGGCCGCAACCTGGCCGCCAGCGGCGCTGGCACGGCCAGCACCACCTCACGGGCCGTCAGGGTCTGCCCGTCGGCGAAGACGAGGGTCACCCCGGCGTCGGTGTCCTTGACCTCGGTGACGGCGCGCTCGGTGCGCACGTCGAGGCGGTCGGCGACCGCGCGGGCCAGCGCGTCCATGCCGTCCCGGTAGGTGCGCCAGCCCAGCAGGCCGCGTGTGGAGAGCATCGTGGACACCAGCGGACCCGCGCACGAGCGGTGCGGGTCCCACGCCCAGGCGGTGGCCACCGCCGGTTGCAGTACGTAGTCGTACAGCTCGCGGTCGCGGCCCGTGGCGAGGCTGGCCACCGACCGGGTGCCCAGCGGGCTGTGCCCCGGGTGACGGGTGTCGAAGCCACCGGCGGAGCCGGCGATCTCGCCGACCAGCGAACTGAGGGCCATCCGCCCGCCGAGTGAGAGCCCCGAGCCGCTGAGCGCGCCGAACCAGTGCCCGGTGCCGGCGTGCGCGCGCCCGTCCCGCCACACCCCGGCCAGGCTGGTCACCTTCTGGACGCCGCCGTCGCGGTCGAGCCCGACGGACCTGACGAGCCGCCAGGTCGCGTCGTACCCGGCCGCCGCGAGCGTCTCGGTGCCCTCCTCGACGATCCAGCCGTCCACCCGACGGGCCTTCATCCGCCCGCCGACCGCCTCCTGGGACTCGAAGACGACCGGCCGGCGGCCGGCCTCCTGCAGCCGGTAGGCCGCGGTGAGGCCGGAGATCCCCGCACCCACGACGGCGACGTCCACATCGGCCAGGTCCTGCGCCATGCCGTTCCCTTCCCCTTCGTCGTTCAGCCGCGGGCGCCCGGTGGTGCCCCGCGTTTCCTCGCGCCCGCACGGGGCGCCCCGATCCCGCGCCCGGTCAGGTCCAGCGCCCGCTGCCGTACGCGCTCGCCTCGCCCAGCAGGCGTTCGCGTAGCTCCATGCGGCGCACCTTGCCGGTGCTGGTGCGCGGGAACTCCTCCCAGGCCAGCAGGCGCGGGTCGGCCATCCGTGGCAGGTCGGCGGTGGCCCGCTCCCAGGCCGCCTGGTCCCAGGAGCCGTCCCGGGTGCACACCACCGGCAGCGGCAGCTCGCCCGGCACCCCGATCACCGCCGCCTCGGTGAGGCGCGGCAGCCGGTCGGCCAGCACGTCCTCCAGCTCGATGCAGCTCATCCCGGGGATCACGTCGACCTCCCGGTCCAGCAGCCGAAACGCCCCGCTCCTGCCGCGCACCGCCCAGTCGCCGGTGTTCCACCACGTGCCCTCGGCCTTCAGGTGCCAGCGATCCTCCTCGCCGAGGTAGCCCACGCAGCGGCCGTGGGTACGCGAGAGCACCACGCCCGGCGTGCCGTCGGGCACCGGACGCAGCGTCCGCGGGTCGACCACCCTCATCCCCGTGAAGCCGGGGATCGGGCGGCCGACGTCGCGGATGGTGGGATGCCGGTCGCCCTGGGCCTCCAGGTCCCGACGGGCCAGCAGGCGGAAGGTCATCGGGCCCGTCTCGGACTGCCCCCACCCCTGGAGCCAGGTTGGGAAGCGTCGCTCGCTGGCTCGCAGGAAGGCGCGCACCGTCGGGGGGTGCATCGCGTCGAAGGTGCTGACGTAGACGCGCACGTCCGTGAAGACGTGGTGCCGCCGCTCCGTCAGCGGCTCCCAGCCCACGTAGGTGGCGGGCAGCGCCTCCAGGTAGGTGGGTCGGTGCCGGCGGAACATCCGCTCGGCGGTGGCCGGCTCGCCGTCGGTGAGGATCAGCGCGTTCCTGGGTTCGAGCCGCAACGTGCCCGCGCTCCAGGTGATCATCCGCATGTGGTTGTACGCGATGGCGGTGGCCACCGTGTCACGGTGCTTCATCCCGACGATGGGCCACGGCAACGACTCGGTGCGGCTGAGGTGCCCCATGATCGTGTCGGCCGAGTGCACGACCAGCTTCGGTACGCCGGTGGTGCCCGAGGTGTGGGTGGCCACCATCGGTTCGTACGAGGCGGCGCGTACGGTGCCCGGCACCCGCGCCCCACGGAACTCGTCCACATGCGTCGCGCCCTCGACGGGACCGTCGATGGTCACCACCCGGGGGGCGAACGCGGTGATGTCGACGCCGGCCGCCGCGGCGCCGCGCACGATCGCCCCCGTGGTGACCAGCACCCGCGCGTCCGCCCGCTTGAGCACCGTCTGGAGCGTGTCCGGCGGCAGCGAACCGGCCACCAGCACCGGCAGCGCGCCGATCCGCGCGGCGGCGGCGGCCAACAGCAGGTAGTCCCAGTGGTTGTCCTTGGCGATCGCCACCCGCGAGCCGGCTCGCGCCCCCGCCTCGTACAGCCACGCCGACGCCTCCGCCACCAGGTCGGCGAGCTGCCCCACGGTGTACTCCGCCCCCCGCTCGGGGGCGATGTCGAAGGGCCTGCTCAGGTGGAAGCGCGTGCGCCGGCCCCGTTCCGCGTGGCTCTCAAACAGCGAACCCAGGCCGGAGGGCCTGCTCTTGCCACTCATGACTCTCCCGTTAGTGAATGAGGTTGACCAGGATCAGGCAGGCGACCCCGGTACGGAACGCCAGGACCCCGCGCCGGCGGGCCAGCAGCGCGTCGCCGTCGCGGACGAAGCAGACGTACTGCCGCACCCGCAGGGCGGTCAGGGGCAGCATCGCCAGCGCGAACCACCACGGCGCCCAGCCGACCGCCGCCGCCGTCCCGGCCAGCAGCACGTCCACGGCGCTCAGCGCGCCGATGAAGCGGCGGTTGCCCCGCTCCGAGGCGCGCACGGCCACCGTGCTGCGCCCCACCGCCGCGTCACCCTCGATGTCCTTGGTGTTGGAGTACGCGGAGACCAGGATCTGCCACAGCCCGAACAGCACGCCCTCCACGAGCAGCAGCGCGGGCAGGTCACCGGCGACGAACCCGTACGGCGCGAGGACGATGGCCATCGGGCAGCCCGCGATGAGGAGTTCGCCCAGCCCCCGGTAGCTGAGCTTGAGCCCCCACGAGTACTGCCAGCTGGAGACGAGGACCAGGCCCGTGACGACCAGCGCCCACAGCGGTCGGTGTGCGGCGGCGGTGGCCGAGAGCGACCAGAACAGCGCGCCCCAGGCCAACGAGAGGTAGCCGAACCACTGGGCCTGGCGCAGCCGTAGCGCCCCCGTCAGCAGTGGCTTGCGCTGGAGCGGGCGTAGTTCGGTGCCGTCCTCGCTGAGGTAGTTCGCCGCGTCGCTGCCGTCCTGGTACCCGTTGACGTCGTCGAAGGCCATCACGGCCGAGACCACGCCGATCTCACCGAGCAGGAAGAGCCCGAGGGTGAGCAGGCTGTCACCGGCGAACCGGGAGCCCGCCGCCAGCGCCGAGAGGACCACCAGGACGCTGAGGTAGTAGTCGAGGACGAACTCGAACTTGGCCAGGCGGGCGAAGGCCGACAGATGCGAGGCGAGCCCCCGGGCCGGCGAACCGGAGCCGGGCGCGCCCTGGGCGCGCCGGGCTCCGGCGGCGGTGATCGCGTTCATGGACGGCCCGCCGAGCCTCAGCCGACCGTGAGCAGCTTGTCGGCTGCCCGGATGCCCGAGAGCATCGCGGCCTCCGAGATCGGCGAGGTGAAGTAGTCGCCGGCGAAGACCACGGGGGCGTGCTGGAGTCGGATGACGCGGGCCGACTTGCGGTAGCGCCCCGGCTCGGGCACGGGCATGGCCAGCGGGCGCTCGGCGATCTCGAACGGCTCGGCGTCGGCGGGGAAGTCCGGCCACAGCGAGGTGACCAGGCGTGAGGTCTCCGCGAACTGCTCCTCGGTGGAGAGCTTGAGCAGCCGGCGGGTGGCCGCGCGGCCCGGGTAGACGAAGGCCAGGTGCTTGTCGACCGGGCGTCCCTTCGCGTCCCGCACCTGCCGAGGGAAGGTAATGATCGTCTTGACCGGCGGGTCCTGGGCGCCGGCGGCGACGATGTGCGCCTCGGAGGGCATGCTGGAGAAGTCCACCAGGTACGACACCGACAGCGCGGGCTCGTACTTCTGGGTGGCCAGGAAGTCCCGGGTGTCCTCGCCGACGATCTGCCGCGGCAGCGCGGCGGTCAGCTTGGCGGCGACCGGGGCCGGGGTGGCGACCACGACGTCGTCGAAGACCTCCTCGCTGAGCGTGCCCTCGGCGTCCCGGGCGGTGATCCGCACCTGCCCGTCGCCGACCTGGAGGTCGGTCACCTCGCTCTCCAGGCGGATGTCGGCGCCCTCCGCGTTCCTCTCGGCGATCACCTCCATGCCGCCCTTGAAGACGTAGAACTTGGCGCCGGCGATCTGTGCCTGCATGGCCCGTACGTGCGCGGCGGAGATGTCCTCGCAGCGCCACAGCCAGAACGACTCGATCTCCGGGCGCAGCAGATTGTCGAAACCACGCTGCGACATGCTCCTGCGGGCGTACTCCGCCGCATTCGTGCCGTCGTCGTACTTGGCCAGCTTCACCGGGTCGAAAAGGTCGAGTTCCTTGCGCTTCAGCGTTTCCCGGAGCGTCGCGGTAAGGAATCCGATACGGTCGCCGAGTTTTACGTGGGGGAAGGTGAAGAGGCTCTTCATCGAGTCGGAGAGAAGCTCGGCCGGCTTTCCGTTGTCCACCACGATGACGTTGTTGGACATTTCCGTGAGCTGGTCCTCTAGACCGTACTCGTGGATACGTTCGAACATGATCTTGTAGAAGCTCGTAAACCACAGGTTGACGCCGACGTCGGGCTCGATCTCCGGACGGTGCCAGGACCGCGCGCGCCCACCGAGTCCGGCGGTGGTCTCGTAGACGACCACCTCGCGCCCGTTCTTCAGCAGCTCCTTAGCGGCGGCGCAGCCAGCCATACCACCGCCGACGACGGCAGTCCTCTTACGTCGAGCCATGCGTGTCGCACCTCCACAGAACAGGGTTGCTTCCGAGCTCTCGGAAAACGTAAATCCGTACGGAGGAGCGATAAATAGCAGGCACGGGACAAGAGTTGGTAAGCAGACTCTTGCCATGACCGAGAAACGGTCGCGCGCGCTGGCGTGGGAGTAGCCTGACCCCCCACGTACACCAGCCGACCGTGCCCCCAATGAAGGGTTACGTCAGATGTTCGCCTCTCTGGCCCGCTTCACGTCCGGTCGTAGCAGACTGGTGCTGTATCTGTCCGGAGTTCTGTTCGTCATCGCGGGAGCGCTGGGTGGCGGAGTCATCTCCAAGCTGTCGGCGGGCGGCTTCATCGACAGTTCCACGGAATCGGCGAGGACCGCCGAGATCATGGACGAACGCTTCCACGCGGGCGCCCCCAACCTCACGTTGCTGATCACCGACAAACGGGGTGTGGACGCGCCGGAGGTGACCGCGGCGGGCCGCGACATCACCACCAGGCTGGGCCAGGAGAAGAACGTCGAGCAGGCCGTTTCCTACTGGTCGCTGGGCGGGGCCGAACCGCTGCGCGGCAAGGACGGGAACCGCGCCCTGGTGCTGGCCCGGATCAACGGTGACGAGGACCAGGTCCAGGACCGGTTCGAGCGGCTGGAGTCGCGCTACCAGGGCGAGATCGACGGCGTCGACGTCCGGATCGGCGGCAGCGCGCTGGCCAACAAGGAGATCGTCGAGACGACCGAGAAGGACCTCCTCAAGATCGAGATGGTCACCTTCCCGATCCTGTTCGTCGTCATGCTCTTCGTCTTCCGCAGCCTGGTCGCCGCCCTGGTGCCGCTGCTGGTGAGCGTGCTGACCATCGTCTCGGTGCTGCTGACGCTGCGCGTCCTGACCCTGTTCACCGAGGTCTCGGTGCTGGCCACCAACGTCGCCACCGGTCTGGGTCTCGGCCTGGCCATCGACTACAGCCTCATCCTGATCAAGCGCTACCGCGAGGAGTTGGCGAAGGGCGCCGAACCCGACGGGGCGATCGCCCTCGCGCTGCGCACCGCGGGCCGCACCGTCGTCTTCTCCGCGGTCACCGTCGCCCTGGCCCTGGCCGCACTGCTGGTCTTCCCGTTCTACTTCCTGCGCTCCTTCGCCTACGCCGGCATCCCGACCGCGTTGCTGGCCGCCGCCGTCTCGGTGACCTTCCTGCCCGCCCTCCTCAAGGCGCTCGGGCACCGGATCGAGAAGGGCCGGGTGGGGCGGCGGAAGCCGCCGGTGGAGGAGGCCGCGGCGCACGGCGGGGAGGTCGAGGGCTTCTGGCACCGGCTCGCCCTGACCGTCATGCGCTTCCCGGTGCCGGTGGCCACGGCCGTCATCGCCCTGCTGCTCTTTCTCGGGGCACCGTTCCTGGACCTGAGGATGAGCCTGGCCGACGAGCGTGTGCTGCCCTCCCACACCCACTCGCGCGAGGTCGGGGAGACCATTCGAGCCAATTTCCGGGCCCAGGAGACGCAGGCGCTCAACGTGGTGCTCGATGACACGCCGGCCAGGGGCGAGCGCGACGTCGCCGGTTACGCCCGCGACCTGTCCGACCTGGAGAACGTGGCCCGCGTCGACACGGAGGTCGGCACCTTCGCGGGCGGCCGGCAGGTCGCCCCGCCGACTCCGGCGGCGGCGCGGTTCGGCGTCGCCGACAGCACCTACCTCTCGGTCGTACCGCAGAGCCAGTCGCTGTCCGAGAAGGGCCGCCAGCTGGTCAAGGACGTCCGCGCCGTCGACGCCCCGTACCCGGTGAGCGTGGGTGGGCCGGCCGCCGAGCTGGAGGACTCCATCACCTCGATGAACGACCGGCTGCCGCTCGCCCTCGTGGTGATCGCGCTCAGCTCGTTCGTCGTGCTGTTCCTGTTCACCGGCAGCGTCGTGTTGCCACTGAAGGCCCTGGTGCTCAACTGCCTGAGCCTGAGCGCCACCCTCGGCGTGCTGGTCTGGGGCTTCCAGAACGGCCACCTGGAGGGCCTGGTAGGCGACTTCGTCGTCACCGACTCCATCACCTGGACGGTGCCGGTGCTGCTGTTCTGCATCGCGTTCGGCCTATCCATGGACTACGAGGTCTTCCTGCTCTCCCGGATCAAGGAGGAGTACCAGCTCACCGGTGACAACACCCGGGCCGTGGCCCGCGGTCTGGAGCGCACCGGCTCGACCGTCACCGCCGCCGCGCTGCTGATCGCCATCGTCTTCCTGGGCTTCGTGATCTCCGGCATCGTCTACCTCAAGGCGATCGGTGTCGGACTGGCCATCGCGGTGCTGATGGACGCCACGCTGGTGCGGGGCGCGCTGGTGCCCGCGTTCATGCGGCTGGCCGGCCGCGCCAACTGGTGGGCCCCGGGCCCGCTGCGCGCGCTGCACGACAGGATCGGCCTCAGCGAGGGCGAGGGGGACGCGCACACCCCGCGCGGCGCGGCGCCCCGTCGCAGCCCGGAGTCGGTGGGCCGGGACTGACGTACGCCACGTGCGCGGGTGGGGCCGGCGGCCGGCCGGTCCCACCCGCGCACGGTCGTCACACTCGGGTGGGGCCCGCCCTGCCCGCGCACGGACGTCCCGGTCGGGGCCGCCGTGAGCGGTCAGGGGGCGCGGGGGTGGCTCAGCGCTTCGCGTCGCCCACGTACAACAGGCGGTTGGGTGAGCCCTTGCCGATGCCGGTGAGCTGCCCCTGGGTGGCCGTGGAGGCGATCAGCCTCTTCGCCTCGGCCATGGTCAGGTGCGGGTTGTCGCGCCGGGCGACGGCCACGGTGCCGGCCGCCAGTGGAGCGGCGAACGACGTGCCGTTCCACCCCTTGAGCACCTCGGTGTCGCTGCCCTGACCCGCGCCCGAGACTCCCGCGCCGGGGGCGAAGGCGGTCAGGCACGACCCGTAACTGGACGGGTTGGCACCGGTGTTGCGCGCGTCCTTCCTGGTGGTGGCGCCCATAGTGATCGCGCGCGGGTCCTTGGGCGAGTTCTGGCAGTCGCCCTTGCCGAAGTTGCCCGCGATGAACACCACGATCAGACCCTTGTCGATCATGGCCTTGGCCGCGTCGTCCATGGCCCGGTCGGTGACCCCGTCCGCGCTCTGGATGCTCATGTTGACCACCGACGAGGCGGGCGCGTTCTTGGTCGTCCAGTTCATCCCGTCGAGGATCTCCTCGGTGGTGGCGCTGTTGTCGCAGCCCAGGATGCGGACGGCGCGTATGGTCGCCTTCTTCGCCACGCCGTAGGTCCGGCCCGCGATGTGGCTGGCCACGAAGGTGCCGTGGCCGGCGCAGTCGGCGGTGCCGTTGCCGTCCTTGATGGCCGAGTAGACGCCCGACGCCCGCCCCTCGAACTCCTTGTGGCTGGCCCGTATGCCCGAGTCCAGCACGTACACCGGGACCCCGGAGGCGTCGCCGGTAGCGGCGTACGTCGTGTTCAGCGGCAGCTCGCGCTGGTCGATCCGGTCCAGGTGCCAGGGGGCGGAGCGTTGGATCGCCGGGGCCGACCGGGCGGGCGGCGTCGACTCCTGGCGGTGTACGCGGACGGGCTGGACGTAGGCCACCGACGGGTCCTGCCGCACCCGGTCCAGGGCGGTGGCGGGCAGGTCGGCCGAGAAGCCGCGGAACGTGGCGGTGTACGAATGGCGCACCGTGCCGCCCGCCTCCCGGGCCGTGGTCGCGGGCCCGGCCAGTGTCCTGGCGGCCGGGGTACGGGCGTCGCCCGCCGATGGCCTGAGCACGACGATGTAGCGGCCCTCGACCGCGTCGGTCCCCGCGGCCTGGAGCGGCGCCAGGCGATCGGGCGGGGCGGGCGCGGCGCTGGCCGGCCAGGCGAGGACGGTGCCGCCGGTGGCGACCAGGGCAAGAGCCAGGGATGCGGCCAGGGTTGATCTCGCCATGACGGGTGTCTCCTGTGAGGGTGGTGGGCCGCGGTGGCACGACCGCGGGGTGGGGCGGCATGAGGTCGGGGACGGTCGGGGTGCCGAAGCGGACGACGGCGCCACGACGCGTGCGGGGCACTGGTGGGGCCGATGGTGTCGAACTCGTGGCCTAAGAACAAGGAACGGTCGGCAACCTTGTTCGATCTCCGTGCGCGGTGTGCTCCATGTCCGACAAAGGCTTGATATGAGGGGCCGGGGTGGGTGAGGGGCGCGCTGTCGCCGGAGCGTGCCGGCTCGACGCTGCTGCGCTCCGGCACCCGGCTCCGCGCGCGACCTCGCCCAGGACTTCGGACACCCGCTGACGACGCGCGGCTGGCACCACCTGAAGGACGGCGTGCGCACCGGTGAGCGGGGCTTCGACAAGGAGTGCGGCACGGACTTCTCCGGCTACCTCGCCACCCAGCCGGAGCTCTCCCACCAGAGCGAATCCGCCATGAGCCAGGCCCCCCGACTGACCGCCACCCACCTCGCAGACCAGGATGACTTCGGCGACTTCCCGCACGTCATGGACGCCGGCGGCGGGGACGGCACGCTGCTCACAGCGGTACTGACACGCTTCCCCGAGCTGTGTGGCAGCCTCTACGCCACGGCCGAGGGGCTCGCCCAGGCACCGGACCGGCTCGCCGTGGCGGGTCTGACCGAGCGGTGCGCGCCGCGGGTCGGTGACTTCATCGCCTCGGTGCCGGCCGGCGCCGACCTCGACCCGGCCACGAGCGTCCCGCACGACTGGAGCGGCGAGGACTGTGTGGGCATCCTGCGCCACTGTCGCGCGGCGCTGCCCGTGCTCGGGCGGATGCTCGTCGTGGAACCCCTCCTGCCGTCCCTGGTGGACCCACGGATCGCGGGCCGGTACCTCGGTGACCTGAACATGCTGGTCAACGTGGGCGGCAGGGAACGCACCCGGGAGGACGTCACCGAGCTGTGCGCCAACGCCGGACTCGCCGTGACCTCGGTGACCGCGCTGCCGGCCCCACCGCCCTCTCGCTGATCGAGGCGGCGCCGGCGCGACCGCGCGCCCCGCCCCGACGGCCGTGCGCGGGGCGGCCGTGGGTGGCTACATGGGTTCCTCGCGGACCACCGTGTGTGGCTCGCGGTCCTCCCGCAGGCCCAGGAAGCGTGGATGGCGCAGCATGCCGTCCCGGGTCCACTCGGTGAAGGCGACCTGTGCCACCAGCGCCGGCCGCACCCAGTGAACCCGAGGCTCACGCACCGCGTCGGCGAACGGCGACGCGTCGCTGGCCAGCTCGTCCAGCCGGGACCGCAGGCGGCCCAGCGTGACCTCGGTGAACCCGGTGCCGACCTTGCCGGCGTAGCGCAACCGCCCCCGCGCGTAGTGACCGAGCAGCAACGCCCCGAACCCGCCCCGACCACCCGAGGGCTCGGTGAAACCCCCGATGACGAACTCCTGGCCCCGCGCACACCTCAACTTCAGCCAATCGGGTGAACGGCGCGGCAGGTAGCGACCTTGGGCGCGCTTGGCGATCAGCCCCTCCCAGCCGCGATCGCACGCCTGGTCCAGCAGCTCCTGACCGCCCCTGTTGCGGTGCGGGGTCATCCGCAGCGGCTCTCGGTAGGTCAGGGCCCGGCGCAGCAGGGACTTGCGGGACCGCAGGGGAAGCCCCGTGGTCTGGTAGCCCTCCAGCGCCAGCAGGTCGAACAGGTAGTACGTCACGGCGACGCCGGTGGCCCGAGCGCGGCGCGGATCGGTCAGGCCCATCCGCCGCTGCAACCGCGCGAAGTCGGTGCGCCCCCGCGTGAGCGCGACGATCTCGCCATCCACGGTGAAGTCCGCGCACGGCTGCGAGGCGAGCGCCTCGACCAGTTCGGGATACGTGGAGTTCAGGAGCTGCCCCCGGCGTGAGAGCAGCCGCACCGGTTCCCGGTCGCCCGGCCCGCGCACGGCCAGGGCCCGCACCCCGTCGAGCTTGCGCTCGAAGATCCAGTCGCCGTCGAACACCCGCCGGTCACTGAGCCGCGCGAGCATCGGCCCCGCCGCCAGCTCCACGCCCGGCGGCGCGACCGTCAACAGCCGCCGCTGTGCGGCCGGCAGCCCGGCCAGCAGGTCACTCACGGGCCGAGGCCCCCGCCGGCCGACGCCCCCACCGGTGGACCGCTCCTGGAAGGCCAGCCGGCCCGGGGCCGGGGGAGCGCGCCGCCGACCTCCCGCCAGGAGCCGGAGTGGGAGGGAGCCCCACGTCCCCGCCGGGCGCCAGGCCGCGCCGGGTCCCGGGCGCGACATGCGGAGCCCGCCCGCCGACCCCGTCGACCGCGCCGCACCAGGGCTCGGGCTCCCGGCGGTCGACGTGTGGACGGTGGGGATACGCCTCAGGCCGGTTGTCGCGACACATGGGCTCGCCCTAGGCGGGCAGCGCGGGCCCGCCGCCCTCGGGCCCGGCACCGGTCAGTTGTCGGCGCGCCGCGCGCAGCGCCGCCTCGATCTCGCGGGTTCCGGTCGTCACACACAGGGTGTAGGCCACATCGTCCATCCGCCGGCGCTCGCGGGTGCCACCGGCGGCGCCGGAGCGCCGGCGCAACATCTCGTACCGGTCGACGAGTTCGCGCAGCACCGAGGGGTGAGCTATCAGCATCGAGGGTCTCCTTCCGCCACCCGCGCCGCCCACGGCGCGCGGGGCGGCCCCGAGTGGCTGGTTCTGTCGCCCATGATGCGCGGCGACAGGCGGCCCCGCACGGCGGGAGCGAACCCCCGTGCGGGGCCGGGTCGCGCGGCGGGCGGGGCGGGAGCAGCTGGGCACCGGCCCCGGTCCTCGGCCGGCGCGGTTATCCCGGGTGCTCCGGGACCTCGGGTTCGTCATGCGGTCGCTTTCCCACCGGGGCGTCCTCGGCGGGCGGTGGCCTGCCCGCTGAGTCGGTGTCCGCCTCCGGCACCTCGACGGTCGGCGGGAGGTCCGGCGTCACCTGGGTCTCGTCCGGCTCCTTGGGCTCCACCTGCTCCGGTCGCTCCGGCCGGCGCGGTTGGTCGGCCCCTGTGGGTTCCTGCTGGTCTGAGCTACGCATGGACAGCGGGTACCCGAGGAAGCCGCGTCGACTCCTGGCCCCGCCTCCCAGCCTCCGCGCACGGCGCTCGCGGCGCCGGCCGACCCTCCCCGAGGCGGGCCGGCCGTGCTGGACGCGTGACCAGGGGCCCGCAGTGCGAGAGCCCGGGTGCGCGAGCGCGGCCCGGACGCCACGCTGTACGGCTGAGCCAGGCTGTACGGTCGCGTGTCCGTCAGGCAGGTCGGGTCGTGTGCGGCGCCATCCGGGACGGCGCTGACCGTCAGGGCGCCGCACGGCCCGCCCGACCACCGGGTACGTCCACCTCACCGACGTCCCGCCCCTCGCGTGGCAGGCGATGGCCGTCGCACCCGCCGCCCCGGCGAGCTCGTCGCCAGGCCCCCGCGCTCGCCACCAGAGGCGAAGGCCCCTCCCCTGGCGGCTGACCTGGCCGGGGGAGAGGCGACTTCAGCGTTCCGGCGCGAGCGTGACCGCCAGCGCGGCATGCGTGTCCGCGCTGGCTCCCCGCTCGAAGGCCTCCTCGTACGCCCGGTCGCCGGCGGCGGCCCGCGCCGCGCGCTCGAACTCGTCACGCACCGCCCGCACCTCCAGTGTGCCGCGCTCCGCGTCGCCGACCGTGCGCCAGTACGCCTGGCCCAACCCGTAGACCAGCGCGGCGCGCGTGCCGTCGCCCTGGGCCGCGATCGAGGCCGCCAGCAGGTCGAGCCCCAGGGCGATGCCGAAGCTGTCGCCCATCTGCTCCTTGCCCAGCAGCATCGCCTTGGCGTGCTCGGCCGCCTCCCGTGGCCGGTTGGACAACAGGGCTATCAGGGCGAGCTGGTGCTCCACGTACGCCCGGGTCCAGTGCTCGCCGATCTCCGTGCACCCATCCCGCAGCCGCAGTGCCTCCTTACGCGCCTCGGTCAGCCTGCCCAGCGCCGTCAGCGCGAAGACGTGCGCCAGGTGGCAGCGCAGCCGGGAGGCCGAGTCGAAGGGCTGGCCGGGGATGCTGGCCAGCGCGCGGCCGGTCAGCACCCGCGCGGTCAGCGGCTCGCCACGCAGCAGCGAGTTGAGCCCCGCGAGATAGGCGGCCGCCAACCGGGCTTCCTCGTCACGGCTCTCCCGGGCCGCGCGCGCGCACTGGTCGCTCAGCTCGCGCGCGGCCGTGTACTCGCCCTGGAGCGTGAGGGCCACACCCAGCGCCCACAGGCCGCGCGTGCGCTCGGGGCTGGGTGCCTGGCACAGCGCCAGGGCGCGCTCCAGGAAGCTGCGCGCCTCGCGCAGATGTCCGCAACAGCTCCAGAAGTAGCCCACCAGACCCGCCAGTTCCAGCGCCCGGATCGGCCGGGTGGCCAACAGGTGTTCCAGCGCCACGCACAGGTCCTGGTGCGCGCGGGAGATCCGGCCGTACCAGCTGACCTGGTCATAGCTCAGCCATCCGGCCTCGGCCTGGCGTGCCAGTCCCAGGAAGTGGTCGGCGTGCCGGTCCAGGAGGGCCGCCTCCTCGCCGGTCGCCCGCAGCCACTCCGCGCCGTACTCGCGCAGCGTGTCCAGCATGCGGTAGTTCTCGCCGTCCCGGCCCAGCACCGACTTCAGGTGCAGCCCGCCGAGCGCGTGGGACACGGCGTCGACCGTGAGCTGGCCGTCCGCGCACACCGCGCGCGCCACCGCCCCGTCGAACGTGCCGCGAAAGACGGACAGCCGTGCCCACAGCAGCCGTTCGGCCGCCGTGCACAGCCCGTGGCTCCAACCGATGGCCGTACGCAGCGTCTGGTGGCGCTGGGGCCACACCCGCTCCGCGTGTTCCAGCACGTCCAGGCGCGCGTCGAGCCGCTCGCGCACGTCGGTGACCGGGCGTCGGGCGACCTGCGCGGCGGCGAGCTCAAGGGCGAGCGGGATGCCCTCCAGCCGCTGGCACACGGCCCGGGCCGCCGCGTGTTCGCCGGCCGAGCCGAACGAGACCCCGGGCGCGACCGCCTCGGCCCGCTGCGTGAACAGCGCCAGCGCGTCGGGTCCGTCCGGGTCCAGCGGAGGCACCTCGACCACCCGTTCGCGCGGCAGCTCCAGCGGCTGCCTGCTGGTGACCAGCAGGGTCAGCCCGGGGGCGGTCATCAGCAGGTCGCCCAGCAAGTGCCGACACGACTCGATCAGGTGCTCGCACGAGTCGAGCACCAGCAACAGCCGCTTGTCGCCGAGCCATTCGCACAGGTCCTCCACCGGTATGCCCGGCGTGTGGTCCGACAGGTCCACCGCGTCGGAAACCGTCGCGAGCAGCAGCCGGTCGCCGTCCAGCGGTGACAGGTCGGCCCACCACACCCCGTCGGGGTAGCGCGGCGCCGCGAGCGCGGCGGCGCGCAGCGCCAGTCTCGTCTTGCCCACGCCGCCGGTACCGGTCAGCGTCACCAGTCGCTCGCTGCCCAGCGCGCCCGCCAGCCAGGTCAGTTCAGCCTCGCGTCCCACGAAGCTGGTCGTCTCTTCGGGAATGTGCCCCACCACGCGCACATTCTGTCCCAAGCCGTGCCCCGGACGGCAACCGCGTCAACGCGCTTGACGGAGTGCGGGGCCTACCCGGTGGCGTGCGGAAGTACGGGTGTGCCCCTTGGCCACGGGCCGTCCAGCATCACCTCGCGTCACGGCGAAGAACGACCCGTTTGCCACACGACTGCTCTCCTGTGCGAGTGGCCGACCGGACATCGAAGCGATCGTGCGCACCGGATCGCGAGCGCGACGAGGCGGCCGGTGCGCGGCGCTGGCGCGCCACGACATCGAGCTGCGCTCCACCGAACCGGAACGCCACGGAGGTGACGGCGACCGGGGCGGGGGACGGGGCGCCGCCGACGCGGGTGTCGGACCGGAAGGGCCCGGGGACGACCCCGCGTGGCCGGTGTTCCACGCGGGCGCTCTGGCGGTGGACTTCCAGGTCGTGCCGGTGCGGCAGCTGGGCGAGCTGGCCGCCGAGGAGCGTGACGCACCGCGTCGGCGTGGCCACCGGATCCCGCTCGACGGGGAGGGGCCGGCCGGCGCACCGCCCGCGCCCAGCGGGGCCGCCCGGGAAGCGGAACGTCCCGACGAGGACGGGTTCCAGGAGCTGGGCGCCGCGTTCTGGCACGGGGTCGCGCACCTGTCGCGCTGTCCGGCCCGAGGGGGGCTGTGGGTGGCCAAAGCCCGCGACGGGACCGCCAGGACACTCCTCCTGACGGTGACCGTGTGCCCCGCGCACAGCCGCCGTGGAGTCCGGCACGACGCGTGGCGCCAGGGTGCCGAAACGCGCGGTGGGGTCGCCCCCGGCGCACGGGAGCGTGTGGCCGGCGCCTGCGGGGGATTCGCTCCCGACGCGTGCCCGCGCGCTGCCCGGACGGCGGCCGACCTGTTCGCGGAACTCTCCCGCGAGGTGACCGGTGCGTACGGGTTCGGCGCCCCGGAGGCCGTCGCGTACGCCGTCCGTCCCCCTCTCGACCGGCTCCCCGCGCCCCACGACCGAGCCCGCTCCCCGGCCACCGCCACCGCCCGGCGCGGGCGCGCGGCAGGCCGCCCCGTGCGGCGGGCGGGGGGCGGAAGCGAGGCCCACGGCGTCGCGGGGGCCGGCGGTGGCGGCACGCGTGCGCCGCCGGCCCGGGGCTCAGCGACGGGGGAGGCCCCCGACGGTGACGCCGAAGTGGGCGGTCCGCGCGCCCTCGCCGAGGCGTAGCAGCCCGGCCTTCTCCAGGACCCGGGCCGAGGCCGGGTTGGACAGCTCCACGGAGGCGTGCACCGTGTGCACCTCGGGCGCGGTCAGCGCGAACTCCACGATGGCGCGCGCCGCTTCGGTGGCGTATCCACGCCCGCGACGGGAGGCGACGACGCCGTAGCCGAACTCGACGGCGCCCTCGTCGGGCGGCCAGAACAGGCCGATGGCGCCCACCGCCAGGCCGCTCTCCCGCTCGATGATCTGGCGCTGACCGTAGCGGCCCCGGCCCTCGGGGCGGGTGGCGAGGTAGTCGGCGATGACCCGGTCCCCCTCGGCGGGGAAGTCCTCGGCCCAGTGCGCCCGGCGCGCGCCGTCGACGACGGCGGCGAGCTCCTCGGCGGACCACTGTCGTAGCGCGAGGCGGTCTGTGAGCAGGTCGGGCACCGGCATGTGGGCGTCGGGCGATGGCGTGCCGGCGGTGGGACTGGATGACATGTGAGGCTCCTGGTCGTGGCGGTGACCGGGTCGCTCACCTGTCGCGGCGACCCGGGGGAGGGCATGCTGATGACGTCGTCGGCCGGGCCATGTTCATCAACCTCCTGGTCCTCGCGTGCGGTCGGGGGAGTGAGCGGCCCCCGCGCGACAGCTGCCTGTCGCGTACACGCCGGAGCGTAACAAGGGCTCGGGGCGCGGTCGCCCGGACCCCGGCGAGTGGGCGGGGCGAGGGGGCGTCAGGGCGCCGGGAGACGCAGGGCGAGCATGGCGATGTCGTCGCGACCGGTCTGCGCGGGGTGGGCCAACAGCACGTCGCAGAAGACGTCGAGGGGTTCGCGAGCGAGGGCTACCGCATGGCGGCGCAGTCGCTCAAGCCCCTGGTCCAGGTCCTCGTCCGGACGCTCGACCAGGCCGTCGGTGTACAGCAGCAGGGTGCAGCCGTGGGGCAGCTCCCGCACGCTGCTGGCCCGCGGCTCCTGGGGGCTGAGACCGCCGAGCAGGATGCCCTGCGCGTCGTCGAGGAAGCACGCCGCGCCCTCCCAGGTCACCAGCAGCGGCGGTGGGTGACCCGCGACGGAGTAGTGCAACCGCCACGGCCCGCCGGGTGGGCCCTCCACCCGGGCCAGCACACAGGTGGTGGTGGACTCCTGCGGGCTCAGGACCAGCGTGTTGACGTCCAGGCGGCGCAGGATGTCACCGGGCGGCTCCTCCCGGTCCACGGCCAGCGCGCGCAGCATGTTGCGGGTGCGGCTCATGGTGACGGCGGCGTCCAGGTCGTGTCCGGCCACGTCGCCGATGATCAGCATGGTCGCGCCGTCGCGCAGCACGAACGCGTCGTACCAGTCGCCCCCGACCTCGGCCGCCGCGGGGCTGGCCAGATAGCGGGCGGCCATCGCCAGGTCGGGTACCTCGGGTGGCGGCGTGAGCAGGCTGTGCTGCAGGGCCTTGGCCACCTGTTGGCTGCGCTGGAGTTGCAGGGCCCGACTGAGCGGGGTGTGGGCCCGCTCGAACAACTCGCGCATCAGATCGCGGTCGGCCGCCGACAGGGGCTCACGATCGCCGCAGGCGTACGCCACGACGACGGCCACCACCTCACCGTCCACCAGGACCGGCAGCATCGCGCCGCTGTGCGCGCCGATGTGGTTCAGCCAGACCCTGGTACCCGGCACGGCGAAGTCCGAGGGCACGGCGCCGGCGGCGAACGTGGCGTGCAGGGGTTGCCGTCCGTGCACCACCCGTGCCATGGCGTGGTGCGGGTCGATCAGCTCCTCGCCGCGCAGCGGCGGCGTCGGCGGCAGGCCGGGGCGGGCGGTGGCCGCGACCCGCTCCACGGCCAGCGGGGCGGCGTCGGGCTTGCACTCGGGGCCGGAGAACTCGTTGAGGAGGTAGACGCCGCACTCGTCGGCGAGCGCGGGCACCAGGACCGAGCTGAGCACGGCGAACGCCTCGAAGGCCGTCGGCGACTCGGTCACCGCGCGTGCGGCGCGCCTGATCAGCGCGCTGCGCCGGTCGGCCAGCCAGCGCTCCTCGATGTCGGTGTAGGCACCCACCCACTCCAGCACCCGCCCGTCCTCGCGCACCGGGACCGCGTGCAGCTCGCAGTGGCGGTAGCTGCCGTCCGCCTGGCGCAGCCGGTACGCGTACCGGAAGACGTCGGGCACCTCCTCCAGCGCGCGCAGCCACGCGCGCGTCAGCTCGGCGCGGTCCTCGGGGTGGGCGCTGTCCAGCCAGCCCCGCCCGCGACTGGCCTCCTGGGTCTGGCCTGTCGTCCGCTCCCAGGCGGCGCTGTGCTCGATGACCTGCCCGTGGCCGTCACTGACCCACACCTGCTGGGTGAGCGCCGTGGTCAGGCACTCGTACCGCCGCAGCGCCCGCCGTCGCTCCTCGGCCAGCACCCGGGTGCGCTGGGCGGCGTGCACCTGCTCGGTCTCCTCGGCGACGACCAGCAGCAGGCCGGGCTCCTGGCCGGCGAGCTCGATACGGGTGGCGCTGAACGACAGGTACCGCTGGAACCCTCCCCCGGCGGGAGCGCCGCCCACGGTGAAGGGGATCGCGGACGCCTGTGTCGGCCGGCCGGTGCGGAAGGCCGCCTCCAGCAGGTCCAGGTCCGCCTGCTCGCGCAGGTCGGCGAAGAGCTCGCGCAGGGGTACGCCGAGCGGACGGGCGCCGAAGATCGCGTGGTAGGCGCGGTTGGTGTACGCCAGGGCCAGCCGGTCACCGCGGTAGACCGCGACCCCGACCGGCGCGGTGTCGAAGACGTCCAGCGGCAGACCACTGGAAGTGATTTTCTCCTCATTACGCCGCAAAGACGACATACCCATATCATGCGCCATGATCGCTCCGGCCGTCACGGGGCGGCCGGGCGCTCCGGCCGGGGGTGGGTCCGACGCACCGGACCCGCGCCGAGGGCCGGGCGGCGCGCCACGAGGCCGGTGCCCCCGACACCGGTGACCGGCGCGTGCTTCCCGCGGCCCGGCTCCCCGCCCGACGGCTCCCCGGCTGTCGGCCCCGCTCGCCCCGCTCAAGCGACCCGGGGCCGGCCGCGGCCCCACCGGGGAAGGTGCGCCCGGCGCGTGGACCGCGCGGGCCCGGCCGTTCACCCCGCCCGGCCCTTCACCCCGCCCGGCCGCTCACGCTGCCCCGGTGGCGAACGCGTCCACGCCCGCCCACTCGGCCGTCAGCGCCCACAGCCGCGCCGCCTGGTCCGGGTCGACGGCGTAGTCGCGGACCCCGCCGCTCATCGGGACGGCGCCCTCGGGGAACATCTCGGCGACGTCGCAGTTCTCGCAGTAGAGGCCGCCCAGGCCCGCCAGGCGGGGGGAGGTGGCCGCCCACACCTGGGTCGCCGCGCCCTGCTCCGGGGTCTTGAACCTCGCGGCGGGGGCGCCCGCCTCGTCGATCCACTCCTGGTCGATCATCTCCTGGCGCGTCAGGTGGCGCTGGAGCGAGGTGAGGATCGCGCCGGGGTGCAGGGCGAAGGCCCGCACGCCCGCGTCGCGGCCGAGCGCGTCGAGATGTACGGCGAAGAGCGCGTTGGCCGTCTTCGCCTGCCCGTAGGCCAGCCACCGGTCGTAGCCGCGGGTGAACCACGGGTCGTCCCAGCGGATGTCCGAGAGGTGGTGACCGGCCGACGACACGGAGACCACGCGCGCGCCGCGCCGGGCCAGCGCCGGCCACAGGTGGTTGGTGAGCGCGAAGTGCCCCACGTGGTTGACGGCGAGCTGGGCCTCCCACCCGGGGCCGACCCGGGTCTCGGGGCAGGCCATGATCCCGGCGTTGTTGACGAGGATGTCGAGGGGGCGCCCCGAGTCCAGCACGCGCGCGGCGAACGCGCGCACGCTGTGCGGGTCGGTGAGGTCGAGTGAGTCGACCTCGACGCCGGCGATGCCCTCCAGGGCCCGCTCGGCGGCGTCGCGTCGCCGGGCCGGGACGATCACGTGGGCGCCGGCGCCGGCGAGCGCGCGCGTCGTCTCGCGCCCGAGCCCCGAGTAGCCGCCGGTGACGATGGCGAGGGTGCCGGTGAGGTCCACTTCGCGCAGGACGTCGGCGGCGGTGCTGTGGGCGTCGAACTCCGACCCCACGGTGTGCTGGGAAGGCGCTGTCATGTCGCGCACGCTAGGGGTTGGAGAGCGCTCGAAGGCAAACGTGGGCCCGTGCGGGGGCGGGCCTCACGGGTGCAGCGGGATCTCGTAGTGCACCGTGCCGAAGCCCGGCCCGTGCTCGCCGGTGGACCTGGCGTCGAAGACCTCTTTGGCGACGCTGTCCCAAAAGCCCCGCGCGCCGGGGATGTTGACGTTGGTGTGCAGGTAGACGCAGTCGTATCCGGCGGTCGCGGCGGCGAAGTCGCACGCCCGACGCACCATGGCCCGCGCCAGCCCGTGCCTGCGGTGTTCCTCCGTGACGTAGACGCGCACCAGTTGCGCGGTGGAGCCGGAGGGGTAGCGCTCGGCCAGCCAGCGGGGGTGCGGCGGGTGCGCGGGGCCACGGGAGAGCAGTCCGGTGGTGCCCACCACCCGCCCGTCGTGGACCGCCACGACGAGTAGATGGCGCGGATCCTTGAGGTAGGCGCCCTCGATGTCGACGACGTCCGCGTGCCAGGCCGGTACGTAGCCGTACCCGAACTCGCGGTAGAAGGTGTCCAGCATGACCCGTCGGGCGCCTTCCGTGTCCGTCGACCGGGCCGCGCGCAGCTCGTAGGGGCCCACGCGGTGGGAGGTGGTGTCGCGATCCATGGCGCACACCCTACACCGGACATGAAAACCATTATCAGCAACGGATCGGGGTGCCCGCCGCCCGCCGTCCCGGGGCGCGCCCCGAAACGGCGGGCGGCGGGAATCGCTCAGTCGCTCGCGTCCGTGCCGGCCAGCGCGTTGTCCACCAGCCGCAGCGCAGCCCTGGCCTGCGCGTCCGTCGGATCGCCCGTCATCCGCAGGGTGAAGATCGCGGCGCTGGCGGCCCGCGAGCCGTCGGGCCGTACGCCGCTCTCGGAGACCACACCCAGGTGGGTACCGCCGTGGAACCACAGCCCCTCGGCGCTGCCGCGCGCCGGCCGCCAGGCGATGCCCAGCCCGTAGCGCACCCCGCTCGCCGCGATCCAGTCCTCGGCCGGCACCGTCTGCCGCATCGCGGCGAGCTGGGCCGGCCGCAACAGGCGACCGCCGAACAGCGCGCGCAGGAACGTGGCCAGTTCGCGCGGCGTGCTGATCAGCGAACCGTCCGCGTATCCGCCGTGCGCCAGCGTCGTGTCCGTCAGGCCGCTCCCGTCGGGGAAGGCCGTGTACGCGGTGGCCGTCGGTTGTGGCACGTACGGTGAGGTGCCCGGGATCAGGGTGTGGCGCAGGCCCAGCGGCTCGATGATGCGCTCGTGCACCTCCCGCGCCCACGGGTGGCCGCTCACCCGCTCGATGACCAGGCCCGCCAGGACGTAGTTGGTGTTGGAGTAGGACCACCGCCGCTCGCCGGCCGGGTCGTCCGCGTCGGGCAGCCACAGCGGTGGTTCGCTGAGCGCGGCGGCCACCTGCTGACGGGGCGTGCGCCAGGTGAAGCGCCCCTCGCGGTAGCCCTCGGGCGTGGGGGCCTGGCCGCCCGAGACCGCGAGGTGGTCGTTGAGGCCGCTGGTGTGGCGCAGCAGGTTGGCCACGGTGATGCGCCGCCCGTCGTTGCCGTTGCCTCGCACCAGGCCCGGCAGCCAGCGCTCGACGGTGTCGGTGAGGGCGAGCCTGCCCTCGCCGACCAGTTGCAGGGCGACGGTGGCCGTGAACGTCTTGGTGTCACTGCCGATCCGGTAGTACGCGTCCCACGGCACCGGATGACCCGACCTCAGGTCGGCGACACCGGCCCGTGCCGCCGCGCGGGCAGTGGCCGACCGCACCTCGGCCAGCACGCCGGTGGCCCCCGTCGCGTGGAGGGCGTCCACGTCGCGCTGCAGGCCCGGGTCAAGGTGGGCCCGGTCACCGGCGCGCGCTGGTCCGGTGGCGGCACTGGCCGCCGCCGGGGAGGCGCCGGCCAGCAGCGCGGCGGCGGCCGACATCCCCGTACGCCGGCTGAAGGCCGGCTTGGCCGCGCTCACCCTCGCGCCCCGGCCGGGGCGCAGGTCCGGTCGGTGGCGGGCAGCGCGCCACCACCCAGGTACGCGTTCACGGCCCGATCGGCGCACGGTACGGGCGTCAGGCCGTCGTTGCCCCGCCCGTAGACGCCGTGCGCGCGGATGTCGGCGGTGATCAGGCGCGAACCGGTGAGCTTCTGGTGCAGGGCCAGCGCTCCCGCGTAGGGCACGTTGTTGTCGCGCCGGGCCTGGAGCATCAGGACGGGCACGTCGTTGCCGATCCGGGTGCCCGGCTCGGCGGGCTCGGCGCCCCAGAAGGCGCACGGGGCGATCATGCCGTTGACGAACGGTCCGAAGACCGGCTGCGTCGCCCGGCTGCGCTGCGCGTTCTTCCAGTACGTGGACGGCTTCTTGGGCCAGCCACCGGCCGGCCACCCGCCGTCGCCGCACATGAACAGCGCCCCGCCCACCATGCTGTCGGCCAGGTCGGGGGAGCGCAGCAGCTCCAGCAGACCGGCGAGCTCGGGGCCGGGCTTCGTCAGCTCACCGGCGTCCGCGGCGACCAGGTCCCGCACCACGCTGGCCAGCATCGCGTCGTGCTCCTGGTGCTGGATGAACTGACGCAGCAGCAGCCGCAGCAACGGGGCGTCCAACCGCTGGCCGTCGACGACCAGCGGTCGCCGCTCGGCGTGGTCGAGCACCCGTAGCACGCTGGCGCGGACCGCCGCACGCGTGGCGCCGAGCCGGTAGGTGGCATGCCGCTCGGCGGCCCAGGTGGCCCACTCGTCGAGGGACTCCTCCAGCGGCTCGCCGGCCCGCTGGAACAGCTCGTACTGGGTGGCCGCCGGGTCGGTCGAGGAGTCGATGACGACGCGGTCGGCGCGCGCCGGGAACATCTGCGTGAACACCGCCCCCAGGTCGGCGCCGTAGGAGACGCCGTAGTACGACAGCTTCCGCTCGCCGAGCACGGCCCGGATGGTGTCCATGTCCCGGGCGACGTTACGGGTGGAGGCGTGCGGCGCCAGCGTCGCGTTCTCGCCGTGCTCCACGCAGCGCCGCGCGGTGTCCCGGGCGGCGCGTACGGACGCCTCGAAGTCCCGCCGGGGACTGGTCGTGGGTCCCGGCGGAGTCGTCGGCGCGGCCGGGGCGCAGGACAGCGGGCTGCTCTCGCCGAGGAAGCGCGGATCGAAGCCGACAAGGTCGTACGCGTCCGCCACCGTGCCCAGGGTGGGCCGCAGGGCCAGCGGGTAGTCCAGCCCGGTCCCTCCTGGCCCGCCCGGGTTGGCGAGCAGGATGCCGCGCCGCTGGCCCGGGTCCTTGGCCCTGATCCGCGAGATGGCGATCTCGATCGTGCGACCGCCCGGGTCGGCGTAGTCCAGCGGTACGCGCACCCGCGCGCACTCGGCCCCCGCCGCCCGCAGCGCGCTCTGCCCGGCCGAGCACGGGCCCCAGTCCAGAGGCTGCCGCTGGTAGGCGGCGCTGGCGGCGGGCGAGTGGGGTGCGGAGGCGGCGGTGGGCGCGGACCGGGGTGGTGGGGCGGTGTGGGCCAGCGCGGGAACCGCTCCCGCCAGCAAGCCGGTCAGCCCGAGTGTGGCGGTGACCGTTGACGCGACGCGCATCGTGCTCCTTCGAAGCGAAAGGGACCGTCGTCGAGCAGGTGGTGACGACCTGGATGACGCTAGAAGGGGGGACGCGGCGGGACCATCAGGCCACCTGGCCGGTGCCAACGGGGGCCACCCCCCGCACGGTTGGCGGGCTGGCGGGCTGCGGGGGCTGTCGGTGATCTGCTAGCCCGGGTCCGTACGCACCGGGGGCGAGCTCCGCTCGCCGGCGAGCTGGCGAGCAGGGTGGCCGCCCAGTCGTCCGAGCCCCGGAAGGCGAGCACCGGACCCCGCCTTCTCACCTCGGCCCTCAGCCCGACCCTCGGGCCGGCGGCACGCGAAGACGGGTCCGCCGCGCGTGGGCGCGCGACGGACCCGTGGGGCGCCCCGGACGCGGCCCGGGGGCCGGGTCAGGACTGGGGGCGCCGGCCGTGGTTGGCGGCGTGCTTGCGGCGGGCCTTCTTCTTGCGGCGTCGCTTGGACGACATGTCATGCCTCCTCGGGGTGTCGGGTTCTCCCTCCCATGATGGGAGCTTTAGTGAGCTTCCACCCTTTTACCCGACTTCGCGGCGTATGGCGCGAGGCTTTAGGCGCGTCGCCGGCCCGCGCCGCCCGTGGCCGCGCCGCTCGGGCGAGCCCCGTCAGGTGCCGGGGCGACAGTTCATTTGGTGGTTGATCCACAATCCCCCCACAAAGCCTCCAGAAAGCGGGAGTTCATGCGAAGATTCCGTCCCCGGCTCGACCGGGCCGGGGTGACAAGGGGAAACAACGTGATACCTAAGACCTTCAGATCCGCCGTCGGGGCGGCCCTGACGGTAGCCGTCTCCGCCGTGCTCCTGCCGGCGTCGGCCGCCAGCGCGGCCGAGGGGGCGAAGGCACAGCCGCGCGGCGCGGACGCCGCGACGATCGCGACCTTCAGCCGCATCGCGGACGCCGTACTCTCCGAGCGTACGACCGCGGTCGTCGACGGCAAGTCCGCGCGCCGCGCCGCCAAGCTCGGCGACGGCGGCGTGCGCCTGTCGACGAAGCTCGCGCGCTCCGAGGACGGCGCCGTCTCCTCGCTCGGCAAGCGCAAGGCGCGCCTGGCCGCGCTGGGGGAGGCGTACAGCTCCGGCGACACGAAGGCCACGGTCGAGAAGGCCAGTGTGCGAGGCGACCGGGCCACGGTCCAGGTCACCGAGACCACCACGCTGCGCTACAAGAAGATCCGTGGTGACGAGCCCGCGACGACCGGGTTCCAGGCCCACCACGAGCTGACCCTGGCGCGCAAGGCGGGCGGTACCTGGGAGCTGATCGGCCTGCGCTCCACCGACGAGGGGCCGGTGGCCATCAACGCGCCCGCCGTGGCGCCGGTGGCCGCGGCCAACGCGCTTCCCAGCGCCAAGCCCGCCGCGACGAAGAAGCCCGCGAAGCCCCAGAACAAGCCGCCCGGGACCGCCGGCCTCGACTACAAGGCGATGGCCACCTACGCCGAGAAGTACTGGCAGAACTACAACCCGGCCTACCGCAAGTTCAACGACGCCGGCGGGGACTGCACCAACTTCGTCAGCCAGGCGCTCAAGGTCGGTGGCTGGAAGCACGACTCCGGCGACTACGCGGACTACCGCAACTGGTGGTACGACTCCTCGTACCAGAGCCTGTCGTGGGTCGGGGCCAACGAGTGGTCCTGGTTCACCCTGCACCACAAGCGGGCGACCAACCTGGCCAACGTCTACGACATGGGCGTCGGCGACGTCATGCAGATGGACTTCGACCGGGACGGGTCCAAGGACCACACCATGCTGACGACCTACCGGAGTGCGAGCGGCGTCCCGTACCTGACGTACCACTCGGTCAACACCTACCGGAAGTCGGTGGCGAGCATCATCGCGTCCTACCCCAACTCGCTCTACTACGCCTACCGCGTCTGACGCGGATGAGGCGGAGCCCGCACCGCGCCGGCTGACCGCCGGTGGGGCGGTGCGCGGACCGACCGCCCGCCACTGGCCGCCGCTGCCGCGCGGCCACCCGGGCGGGCCGCACACCGTCCCGGGCCCCGTCGGTGCCGCGCCACGGCACCGGTGGGGCCCGGCCGTTGGCGCGCGAGACCGGCGCGGTGGGGCACGGGGCGGCGGGGGTAAACCCCCGCCCGGCCGTGGGGGTAGCGGCCGTCGGCGCCGGGGGAGTGCCGGCTGCCGCCGCGCGCACCACTCGGCGAGGCTGGTCCCGCATCCCAGCCACACCCACCGAGCCCGCAGGAGACCCGTGCACCAGCGCGAACGCCACCCCCGCCGCCTCTTCCGACCCCGGTCCGACGCCGGGTCGCTCACCCCCACCGCCCGTCGCCGAACCGGCGCCCGCACCGCGGTCCTGGCCACCGTGTTGGCCCTGACCTGCGCGCTGCCCGCCACGGCGAACGCGGCGGCCCCCGACCATGCGGCCGCGACCCGGGGCGACCACCAGGCGACCCAGCGGGCCATCGACGCGGTCGTCGCCGGCGGCTCGCCCGGCGTGCTCGCACGGGCCAGCCAGGGACCCGCCACCTGGACCGGCCAGGCGGGCACCGCCAACCTGGACACCGGCGCACCACGCCAGGCCGACGAGCGGTTCCGCGTCGGCTCGATCACCAAGACCTTCACCGCCACGGTCGCCCTCCAGCTGGTGGGCGAGGGCACGCTGCGGTTGGAGGACACCGTCGACCACTGGCTGCCCGGCCTGGTACGCGGAAACGGTCACGACGGCCGGCGCATCACGCTGCGCGAGCTTCTGGGCCACACCAGCGGGATCTACAGCTACACCGACGACGCGGACGTCCAACGTCGGGCCTTTGGCACCGACTTCCTCCGCCACCGCTACGACACCTGGAGCCCGCGCGACATCGTGGGGATCGCCATGTCCCATGAGCCCTACTTCGCCCCCGGCGCCGGGTGGCACTACTCCGACACCAACTACGTCGTGGCCGCCATGGTCATCGAGGCCGCCACCGGCCACCCCTACGCGCGCGAGGTCGAACGCCGCGTCCTGCGCCCGCTGCGCCTGACCGGCACCACCCTCCCCGGCACCGCCGCCAGCCTGCCCGCACCCAGCGCCCGCGCCTACTCCAAGCTGACCGGCACACTGGGCGGACACGGCCAGCCGGGCGACCCCACCTACGACGTCACCGACCTGAACCCCACCGTCGCCGGCGCGGCGGGCGAGATCGTCTCCACCACGCGCGACCTCAACCGGTTCTACCGGGCACTGCTCTCGGGCGAACTGCTGGCGCCGCGCCAGCTACGCCAGATGACCACCACCGTGCCGATCGAGGGAACGCCGTTCTCCTACGGCCTGGGGCTCATGAAGCAGCGAACCTCCTGCGGCGACCTGTGGGGCCACAACGGCGCCATCCAGGGCTCCCTGTCGACCACGCTGGCCACCGCGCACGGCGAGCACGCGTTGTCGGTGCACATCAACGGCGACTGGGGCGGTGCCTACCCCCAGGTCGTGGAGGCCGAGTTCTGCGGGACGTAGCCCCCGCCGGGCCCACCGGCGGTCCGCGCCGCGCGCCACCCGAGGCGGACACGGGTGGCGCGCGAGAGGCACCGTGGGGCGCCCCGGGGCTCAGCCCGTCCGCTCCGCGCGCCGACCGGCGGCGGCCAGGGCCAGCCCGACGGCGCCGAGCACGGCGGCGATCCACAGCGGGGCCGTCAGGCCCCACCCCGCCGACAACGCCCCGCCCGCCAACAGCGGACCACCGGCGTTGCCGACGTTGAACGCGGAGATGTTGGCCGCCGAGGCCAGGTCGCCCGCCCCGTCGGCGCTCGCCAGCACCCGGGTCTGGAGCGGCGGGATGACGGCGGCACCCACCAGCCCGAAGAGCAGGAAGCCGACGATCGCGGCGGGCTTGCTGTGGACGGCGGCGAGCAGCAGGGCGGAGACCACCGTGACCCCGGCCAGCGCCCCGAACAGCGTCGGCAGCAGCGCACGGTCCGCCAGCCGCCCGGCCAGCGGCGTCCCCACCACCATGCCGACGCCGACGAGGACCAGCATCAGCGGGACCGCGTGGGTGGAGAACCCGGTGACGTCCGTGAGCAGCGGCGAGATGTAGGTCAGGACGGTCAGGAACGGGGCCCAGCCGCAGGCCGTCGCCGCCAGCGCCAGCCACACCCGGCCGCGCCGGAAGACCGCGAACCCCCGCCGTGGGTCCACCCCGGTCGGCGCCGGAGTCCGCGGCACGTACCGCGCCAGCGCCACCAGCAGCACGACGCCGATGCCGGTGACCGCCCAGAACGCGGCCCGCCACCCCCACGCCTGTCCGAGCGCGGTGCCCCCCGGCACACCGACCACGTTGGCCAGGCTCAGCCCCATGAACACGGTGGCGATCGCGCTGGCCCGCCGCTGCGGGGCGACCACGTCGGCGGCCACCACGGCGGCGATCCCCACATAGGCGCCACCGGCCAGCGCGGACAGCACCCGACCCACCAGTAGTACCGCGAATCCGGGCGCCATAGCGCTCAACAGGCTGCTCACGACGAACAGCCCGGCCAGCCACAGCAGCAGACTCCGGCGGGCGACCCGGGCTCCCGCGACGGTCAGGAGCGGCGCGCCGACCACCATGCCCGCCGCGTACCCCGACACCAGCAGTCCCGCGCTGGTCAGCGAGACGTCGACACCGGCCGCCACCTCCGGCAACAGCCCCGCGATGACGACCTCGGTCGTCCCCACGGCGAACGCTCCCAACGCCAGGGTGAACAGCGCGGCCCGGCCCCCCGTACGCCCCCCGTCGGGAGCCGGCCGACCTGTCGCGGCCGGAGCCAGGGCCGAGGGGTCGACGGGCGCCGGCGGAGCCGGCTCACGCGGCGGTGACAGGGCGTCGGGGGGCGTCGAGGGGGGCGCCGCGGCCGTGGCGGGCGCGGCGGGGCGGGAGGCGGTCAGGGGAGGATGCGAAGGATCGTGGTTCACGCCCTCCAGACTGGTCGTCGGTCGGCGCGGAAACAGCCCCGGTTCGCGCAACCACCGGTAAGCCGGGCTTACCGATGCCTAGCCACCCCCGGCGCGCGGCTCCGTCGCGGTCCGGGCCACCCGCTCGGCCACCTCGACGAAGGCACGGACCCGGGCGCTGTCGCCGGCCGCGCGCCAGACCAGCGCGTACTCCAACGGTTCCGCGTCACTGAAGGGCACGTACAGCACGCCCCGGGGCGTGTACGCGCGGGCCACGTCCGCGCCCACCGGTGAGATGCCCTGCCCCGCGCCGACCATCGCCAGCGTCTCCTGGAGTGTGGCCGCCGACCGGCCGCGCCGCACCGGCTGGCCACCGGGAGTCAGCGACGGCGCCAGGTGCTCCTGCCAGTACTCCGGCACCGTGCCCCCGCACGCGAAGACCCGGTCCCGCGCCAGGTCCTCGACGCGGACCGTGGCACGGCCGGCCAGCGGATGGTTGGCCGCGACGGCGAGCATCCGTGGCACCCGCAGCACGACCGGCCCGCACACCAGGTCGGGCTCGACGACCGGAAGCTGGGTGACCAGCACGTCCACCTCACCCGTCCGCAGCGGCCCGAACATGTCCTTGATCTGCGTCTCGTGGATGCGCACCTCGGTGCCGGGATGCCGGCCGGCCAGCGCGCGGACCACGTCCATGACGAACTCCCCGGCCGCCGTGCCCAGGTAGCCGACCGGAAGATCCCCGTCCACCCCTCGGGCCTCGGCCCGCGCCCGCTCCAGGGCGTCCTCGATGCGCCGGTAACCCGGTTCGACCTCCGCGTGCAGCCGCCGGCCGAGCGGAGTCAGCCGCACGCTGCGGCTGGTGCGCTCGAACAGCGGAGCCCCGATCCGCCGCTCCAGGCCCCGGATCGTCTGGCTCACCCGGGCCCGCGACACATGGAGCCGCTCGGCCGTCCGCCCGAAGTGCAGCTCCTCGGCGAGGATGACAAAGCTCTCGATCTCCAGCCGCTCCAGCACCCGTCCGACCCTACCTCGGGCGAACACCCTCCCGCCCGGGCCGGCAGCCGCGCCCGCCCGCCGCGTACGCCCTGCCCCCTGACCACGTAAGGCCACAGCCGCCAACCGCGCCACGTCCCGTACGGCGCACCCCGACGCTGGCGCGGCGCGACGCGTGGGAGCCCGTGGGTGGCAGGCGACAGGCGGCAGCCGCCCCTACGAGCCGCGTGGCGGGCCCCCCGAGCCCCGTACGGCGCCGATCCGTGGGGGGAACCTCACGGCCGTACGCCGTACCCCGTACGCCGCCCACGTGCCCGCGACAGCCCGTGGCCCGCTCCGTCCGACGGGCCGGACGCCCCGGGAGGGTGGAGCACGGGCCGCCGCCCCGGGGGACGGGCCCGCCCGCCCGGGAGACGGGCCCCCACGCCGAGTCCCGGTCCTCCCGGGGCGGGCCCGCGCGACGGTCTCCCCAGGCCGAGGGTCGGCGCCGCCACACGGCGGCGGTCGCGCGCCCCTGCCGAGTGGGCTACGCGCCCGCGCGGGCGGGGCCGAGCGCCAGCCGGGCGGTGATCGTCTTGGGCCGCTGGTACTCGTGCAGCGCCAGCACGCTCAGGTCTGTGCCGTGGCCCGAGGCGCCCCGGCCTCCGTGCGGCAGCTCGGCGGTCTGGACGAGATGGCAGTTCACCCACGCCTCGCCCGCGTCCAGCCGGCCCGCCAGCTCCAGACCCGCCCCCACGTCCCGTGTCCACACACTCGCCGCCAGCGCCTGCGGCACCCCGCCGGCCATCCGCAGGGCTCCTTCCACGTCCGGGGCCCACTGGACGGTCAACAGCGGGCCGAACACCTCTTCCACCACCGTGGGGTCATCGTCCGGCACATCGGCCAACACCCGGGCCCCGCGCCAGAACCCACCCTCCTCACCCGCCGGCGGTGCCACCGGTGCCCGCTCGTCGCGCCCCGCGCGCGAGGCCGCGACGAGCCGGTCGTAGCGCGCCGCCTGGTCGGCGTTGTTCAGCGGCCCGAAGTCCCGCCCCGCCACCCGCCGCGCCATCGCCTCCGTCAGCCGCTCGACGGCGACCTCGTAGTGCTCGCGCAACGTGATCACCCGGGCCGGGGCCGCACAGCTCTGCCCGGCGTTGTACGTACAGGCCCGGGCCAGCTGGTCCCAGGTGTCCTCGGGCGCGTCGGGCAGCACCAGCGCGGGCGCGTTGCCGCCCAGCTCCAGACTGACCCGCCGGGCGCCGGCTCGGGCCGCCACATCCACCCCGGCCGGCTGGCTGCCGGTGAAGGCCACCATGTCCACCTCCGCCTCGACCAGCAGCCGCCCGGTGGTCCGGTCGCCGGGCAGCGTCAGCAACACGCCCGGGCCGAGCGCCTGGTCGGCGTGCTCGGCCAGCAGCTCCAGCGCGTCGGGTGTGGTCTGTGCCGGCTTGACCACCACCACGTTCCCCGCCGCCAACGCGGGCGCGCACCGCCAGGCGGCCATCATCAGCGGATAGTTCCACGGCACGATCACCCCCACCACACCCAGCGGCTCCCAGCGCACCCAGCTCTCGTGCCCGGCCACCAGCCGCCCGGCCGCCGGCGTCAGCTGGGCACGCGCCGCCGACGCGTAGAACCGCACCAGGTCGGCGACCTGCTCCACCTCGCCCGCCGCCTCCGCGACCGGCTTGCCCGTCCCGGCCCGCTCCCGGGCCACGTACGACTCCGCGTGCTCCTCGATCAGCGCGGCCAACCGGTCCAGCCGCCGCGAGCGCTCCCTGGGCGTCAACTCCCGCCAGGCCGGCCAGGCCGCGCGTGCCGAGGCGAGCGCCGAACCCACCTCGGCCTCGCGCCCCGCCCGCGCCACGGCCCGCACGCGCCCGGTACGCGGATCGAGCAGGGGCGACGAACCCGCCTCGGATGTCGGGGTACTCATGGCCACGTCCTCCAGATGTCGACTCGTCCAACCCAACTCAACCCAGTCCCACCCCGCCCCGCCCCACTCACGCGGCCCACCCCCGCTCGACGGCCCGACGCCCGGGCCCGCCGCGAACCGTGCCGCGCCTCACAACGCGTAGGAGCGCAACCACAGTTCGAGGGTGAGGACCAGCCACAACTTGCTCCCCTGGCGGGGCAGCAGGGTGCCTTCGCCGTGCATCCAGGTGCGCACCGTCTCCGGTCGGAACAACCCTCGCTGCCGCGCGGCCCGCCCCAACAGCAGGTCGCCGCCGAGCTCGCGGAGCGGCCCGCTCAGCCACTGCTGCACCGGCACCCGCATCCCGCTCTTGGGCCGGTCGACCACGGTGGCCGGCAGCAGGTCGCGCACGGCCTCCTTGAGCACCCACTTCTCCACCGTGCCCCGCAGCTTGAGCCCCGGCGGGGTGGCGAACGCGTGGTCGACGACCCGGCGGTCGAACAGGGGTGAGCGGCCCTGCACACCCTGGGAGGCGGTCAGCCGCTCCACCTTGGTCAGAATGTGGTGCGCGCCCTTGGTCCGCAGGTTGCAGTGCAACAACTGGTTGAGCAGGTACTCCATGCGTTCCGGGCCGCTCAGGTACGGCTCGACGAACCGCTGTGGCGCGGGCGCGTCGGCCAGCGCGCGGAGCGCCTCGGGCGTCAGCAACTCCGGCAGGTCGCTCCAGCACTTGCGGTACGAGCGCAGATACGCCGTGGCCCGGTCCTCGCCTGCCCCCGACGGGTCGCGGTGCATCTCGTGGACCAGCATCGGCAGGTTCTTCGGACCGCCGAAGACCGGGTCGCCGCCCTCCCCGTTGAGCGCCACCCGCAGCCCGTCACCCGCCACCGCCTCGGCCAGCATCAGGTTGGGCACCGTCAACGGGTCACCCACCGGACTGTCCAGTAACGCCGCCGCGTCCGCCAGCCGTGCGGCCACCGACGCGCCCGAGACCGTCAACACCCGGTGACGGGTGTGGCAGTGCGCGGCCACCAGGCTCGAATAGCCCAGCTCGTGTGGGAGCCCGTCGCCGAAACTGATCGAGTACGTGTGCACCGGGTGCGTGTGCAGCTTCGACGCCAGGGCCGTGACCAGGGAACTGTCGATTCCCCCCGAGAGCAGCACCCCGACGGCCGCGCCCTCGGGCAGGCGGCACGCCGTCGCCTCCTCCAGGGCGGCGCGCAGCGCCAACACCGGCCCCGACGGGTCGTCGGACACCGGGTCGGCCAGGCGCTCACGCGGCTCCCAGTACACCCGCTCCACCACCTCGCCCCCCGCCGTGAGCCGCACCACCCGGCCCGGCAACACCTCGCGCACGCCGCGCAGCAGCGTCTCGTCCCCGGGCAGGTAGGCGAAGGTCAGGAAGGAGCGCACCGCCGCCAGGTTCACTCCCGTACCCAGCGCCGGCCACCGACGCAGCGCCCGCAGCGACGACGACGCGGCCCAACAACCCTGGGCGCGGGCGTAGAACAGGGTGCGGGCCCCCACGTGGTCGCGGATGAGCAACAGGTCGGTGCCGTCCAGGACGGCCAGCGCGAACATGCCCTCGGCCAGGGCGACGCCCCGCTCACCAAGCCGCGCCCAGCAGCGCAGCAACAACTCGCCGTCGGCACAGCCGGGCGGCGGCGCCGCGCCCACCGTCGCCAGCGCGGCCAGCAGCTCGCCACGGTTGTGCACGGTGACCTCGCCGACACCGGTCACCCCGTCGGCGACGAAGGGGCCGGTAGCGTGCCCCGGCTCGTCCCACACCAACCCGGCCCCGGCCGCCCCACCGGAGCCGGTCGGGCCGGGTGGCGCCGCGCCGGCGACGGTGTCCCGAGTGGCGCCCGGGGTGGCGCCCATCGCGGCGAGGTGGGCGCGGGCCCGGTCGGCGTCGGGCGCCAGACAGGCGCACAGGCGAGCCATGTCAGGCTCCTCTCCCTGATCGGTGTGCGGGGTGAACGGGTGGGATGGTCCGGGTCGGCGCGCGCCGACCGGGGTCGCTGACCGGCCGGCGCGAGAGCCGGGCCCGCTACGCCGTCGCGTGCGCGGTGCGCGTCGGTGGGCCGACGCGGGCGCGGGTTCGCGGGGCGCGTGCGCGCGGATCAGCCGAAGTCGTCGTCGCTCCAGCCGCCGTCGTCCGCCTCCCAGCTCCCCTCCCAGCCCTCCTCCTCCGCGCCACCCGCGTCACCGCCACCCCCACCGCCGCCCGCTCCCTGGGCCGCCTGCTGCTGGCGCAACGCCTCCTCCTCGGCGGGCGTCAGGTGCGCGGGGGGAAGCTGCGCGGCGGTGACGGCCAGACCGGCCACCCCGAGCGCGGCCAGCGCGACACCGGCTCTGCCGCCGAGCGAGGTGCGGTTGACCAGCACCGTCTCGCCACGCCCCCACAGGGTCCGGCCGTAGCCGATGTCCCGCCCGTAGGTGACCCGCCCATCGGCGTCCACACGCTTGATGACGCGCTGGCCGAGCAGTTCGTCGGTGCCCGTCGCGCCCCGGTCGTCGTGCCAGTGCACGACGCCACCGTCGCCGCGACGACGCCACTCCTGGCGGCCGTCCTCGTATCTGCGGTGGACGCTGTCATCGGCGAGCAGCTCGTCCGTGTAGCCGATGTCACGTGGCCGGATCATGCGCGTGTGGTCCTCGGGTGTGCGGTCGGCGGGCAGTGGCTGCCCCGGGTGGTACGGGCGCGCGGCGCGCGGCGCCCCGTCACGGCATGGGCCAGGTCAGGAAGCCGGCGGCCCGCGCGCCCCGCAGCTCGCCCCACATCGAGAGGCGCGGCGGGCGCGACCCGCGCGTGAGCCGCAGCACGGCGCGCAGCAGCCGAGCCGGCGGAACGGCGGCCATCTGCGCGAACCGCCCCCGCGCCAGCCACGCCACCTCGTGCGGGCGCAGCCCCCCGGGCAGCGGATCGGGCAGCGTCACCGGGCCCCGGGCCCGCCCGGACGGCAGACGCAGCGCCCCCGCGTGCCGGGGCGCCAGCCCCAGCGACGACACCCGCACCCCGGGCACCGGGCCCAACCCGGCCCGTACCAGCCCCGGCAGGGCCAGGCCGGCCGGACTCGCGTCGTGCAGCACGTGCACGGTGGCCCCCTCCGCCCGCCCCAGCGCCGCCACCAGCCGCGCGTCCAGCGGCCGACTCTCCCCGGCGGCCAGGATCGGACAGCCGGCCTCCAGGTGCACGTGGTTGGCCACCAACATCCTGGCCAGGGAGGCGTCCTGGCAGACCAGCAGTCGCGGCAGCCCGTAGGCGTACACGTCGGGCTCCCGCGCCGGGCCCCTCGCGGGACCGGTCGCCCTGGCCCCGGCCTCGCTCAGCAGCCCCGGCACCGCTGCCGTACGGTCCCGCAACGCCCGGGTGAAGTGCGTCAGCCGCAGGGAGGGGGCGGGGGAGTGCGGGAGGCGGCGCGGTGCGGCGGGCAGGGGCCACAGGACGCGGCACGTCGCGTAGTAGAGCTGGCGTTCGGTGAAGCGGATGCCGCCGGGCGCCGAGGCGCGCGCGGCGGCCACGGTGATCGCCCGGTCCAGGAGCCGGTGCGGCAGCGCGCGCCCCGCGCGCTGCCGCCACCACGCGTCGTGGGCCGACTGGTCGAGCTCGGTCATCGCGGGGCCCCGCCTTCGGTCGGTGTGGTCTCGGGCGGGGTGGGCCAGGTGAGGAAGCCGGCCTGGGACAGACGCCGGTGTCGTGGGTCGCCCGCCAACCGGTCCCGCTCCACCGCCTGCCGCACCGCGTGCCCGACGACGGTCTCCAGCCGCGCTGGGGGCACCGACGCGAGGGGGCACCACCAGCCCTCGGCGAGCCAGTCGGCGATCGTCAGCGGCAGTCCGGCCGCCGTGCGCAGCCGCTCCGCGTCGATCGTCGAGGGCCCGTCCACCAGCCGCACCAGCTGTCGGGCGCGCGCGGTGTCCGCCGAGAGCCCGGCGTCGACGACCACCCGGCCGGGCAGCGCGGCACGCGTCTCCAGCGCCAGCACGGTGCCCCGCGCGCTCGCGTCGTGCAGGACCACCACCGGAACCCCGGCGGGCAGGTCATCGACGGTCCCGGCCACCACCAGCCCCCACTCCCGCAGCAGGCCGTTGACCGCGAGGAAGACGACCACCGCCCGATCGGAGCACAGCAGCGCGGCCCGGGGCCGCTCCGGCGGCGCGGCCTGGTCGACGTACGTCTGGTCGTCCACGATCCCCGGCGGCAGCGCGCCGTACACCCGCGTCCAGCGGTCACACATCATCGCGCGGAACGCGGCGTACGAGGGCTCGACGCGTGCCCAGGCGGGCCGCGCCGGCAGGTACGAGCTCTGCCGCTCGGACGCCCAGCCACACAGGAACAGGCACAGCATCGCGGTGACCCACCACTTGGCGCCCCGGGGCGCGGGAAGCAGGCTGGCGGTCACCACGAGCGCGGCGGACAGCAGCAGCGCGCACGGCCAGGCGCTCCGGTGACGCTTGCCGCGCGGGGCCGTCGCCGCCAGGTACGGGTTACCCGTCCGGCTCAGGTACCAGAACTGGGTGAGCGTCACCTGAAGCCGGCCGTCCTGGGTGAGCTGCCGGGCCCGGCGCTGGATGCGCAGGTCGTTCATGCCCCGGCCGTCCGCCTTCGGGTCCAGGGCGAACGCGCGCCCACAGCGCGCACACGTACCGCCCACCCGCTCCTTGCCCAACAGCCGCGCCTGACAGTGTGGGCACGTCATCGCGCCTCCCCGGAGGGCCAGGTGAGGAAGCCGACGCCGGCGGCGCGCCGCCACTCGGGATCGACCCCGCGAGTCATCCGCTCGGCATCGCGGCCCACCACCGCGAGAAGTCGCACGGGTGGGATGGCGACCAGCGGAAACGACCATCCCCGACGCAACCAGGCGAGCTCGTCCTCGGTGTGGTCCCCCGTCGCGGTGAGCGCGACCAGCACGTCCTTACCGGGCCGGCGCTCCCGGTAGGGCACCGCGTTCGGCAGGGCCCGCACGACGCGCAGCGGCGGCCCGGCGCCGACCACCCGCCGCCCCGGCAGCGCCGCGCGGACCTGCCCGGGCAGCAACAGGCCCCGCGCGCCGGCGTCGTGCAACACGAGGACGGGCCCGTGCGCCAGCACCCCGGACACCTCGCGCGCCAACAGCAGACCGAAGCGCGCGGGCAGCCCTTCCGCGGCGAGGAAGGCGGCGACGGACAGGTCGGGGCACAGCAGGGTGGCGTGGTACCCGCCGGCGGGCTCCGGCCCGGGCCGGGGGTACTTCCGGTCGTCCACCACACCGGGCGGCAGCCCGCCGTACACCCG
Source organism: Streptomyces sp. NPDC057702 (assembly GCF_042799315.1). Classification (NCBI taxonomy): domain Bacteria; kingdom Bacillati; phylum Actinomycetota; class Actinomycetes; order Kitasatosporales; family Streptomycetaceae; genus Streptomyces; species Streptomyces sp. NPDC057702. The sequence continues at coordinate 117,685 of NZ_JBHVJC010000021.1, forward strand.
TGCCCACGGGCCGAGCACGTCCGAGTGGAACCTCTCGCGCGGCAGGCGCGGTCGGCCCCGTCCCACGCCGAGCGCCTTCGAGACGAGCAGCACGACGCCGAGCAGCAGCAGAAGGACGCCGACGACCACGAGGAACGCGGGCCCGCCGACCATCGCACTGGCGGTCAGCACGCCCCCGAAGAGCAGCGAGGCGGCGACACACCCACCGTCGCCCCGCGCGGAGCGCAACGACCTGCGCGACAGGGCGTACCACAGGTGCCCCGGCGTGCACGGCAGCCGGCCCTCCTCGGTCAGCTTGGCCAGCACCCGGCGCACCCGCAGGTCGCTGAGCTCCAACGGGCTGGTCTTGGGGTCCAGCGCGTAACGTCGCCGACAGCCGCCGCAGACGTTGCCGGGGCGCTCCTTGCGCAGCAGCGACTTCTCGCAGTGCGGACAGATCACCGAGGGGCCTCCAGCGCGCTGGCAAGGCGACGCATCCGGGTGGCCAGCCGCTCCCGCACGGTGGTCGTCCCCGGGCCCCGCAGCCGCTGCGCGCCCTCGATGTCGCGCAGCGCCGTGGCCAGGGCGGCGAAGTCGGTGCCGGAGCGGGAGAGGGTGCCCAGCGGCCCACCGCCCTCGGCGGGCGTGGCGGCCGAGCGCCGCTCCGCCTCGCTGGCGGTGATCGCGTAGTCCTCGTGGTCGATGCCGTAGCCGGTGTTGGCGGCCAGGATGGTCAGGGGCGCGGTGCCCCGGTTGGCGAACGAGTGCGGCATCATCTCAGGGATACGAATCATCACGCCCGGCACCAACGGCACCTCGGTGACCTCGCCGCGGTCCGCGTCGTAGAGGCCGCAGGCGGCGTGCCCAAGGCTCAGGACGAAGTGCTCGCCACCGTGCGCGTGCGGGGTGAAGGCGCTGCGCGGGCCGACGACCCCCAGCTTGACGGTCGCGTTCGACGGCCGCTCGGGCGAGGTGGCGGCGTCGCCGACCAGGTAGTGGGCGAACTGGCCGTCGTCGATGAAGCGCAGGAAGTCCCGCTCCGGCCCCAGCTCCCTCGCCCCGTCCCGGTCGGCGAGGACGATGCCCCCGCCGGGCAACAACCCGTACAGCTCCACCCCGCTGGGCAGCGTGCCGGCGAGTCGCCGGATACGCCGCGGTCCCCCGCCGTCGAGCAACCCTGACAAGCCGTCAGCGTGTGGCATGCCGGACATCAAGCCCCCCGTGGTCCCGTGTACGCGCATGCGCATCGTAAGGCGCTGATCGGCGTATTCGGGAGCGTGCGGATCGATTCGTGACCAACGGACCCTCCCGAACCCGCCGTTCCCGACCCGGCCCGGTCGTGCGCCGAACCACCCACCCCGGACATCCGGAACAGCAAGCTCCGCGAGGAGGGCCACCCCGGGCCGCCCCCTCACCACCCCATCCCGGCACGTTGCTCGGCTGGTTGGCTGGCTGGTTGTGCGCGTGCGCCGCCGGGTGGGTCGGCCGCTGGGTGGCGGGGCCGTCCGCCGCAGGGCGTGCGCCGGGTGGTACGCCGTGGCCGCTCGGGGCGACCCCGGGTGCGGAGGCCGTCGAGGTGGCCGGTTCCCGCGCCAGCGATCGCGCATCGTCACCGTTCGGCTGCTCACTGTCAGTGGTCCGTGGTCTGATGGTCGGGCACGACGAGGAGGCGTCCCGGGCGGCGCCGCCCCCGTCGTGCCGGTAGAGGCGGCGAGGACGGCGGGGGAGACACGATGTGGGCTCGTGGGGTGTGGCGCACCCGCAGTGGGTGGGGGCGGACGGAGTCGTGCGGGTCGGGGACCGGCGCGTGTGGGTGGACGTGGGTGACGGTGGTCGGCGGGGGACGCGCTGCCACGCGGTCGGCCCGCAGCGGGTCCAGGTGGCTGGGTGCTGCGCGCGGCCTTTCGTGGGCCGGTGCCATGACCACGCACCGGCGGGGAGGCGGGCGATGAGCCGACGTCCGGCGCCCCGGTCACCACGCCGTGGCGGCCGACCGCCGGCCCGTAGGCGTGGCGGGCCCCGTCGACGGCGTACGACGGCGGCGGTGCGGGCGCGCCAGCGGCTCCTGGTGGGTGTGGCGGCGGCCGTGGTGGTGGTCGTGCTCGTCCGGTGGCTCGTCGCGCACTGGTGGGTCGCGGTCGTGCTGGCCGTGGTGGCGGCGGGAGCGGGCGGGGTCGTGCTGTGGCGCGTCCGCGAGCGCGCGGCCTGGGCCCGGGCCCGGGCCGGTGGGCTGCGGCTCAGCCTGGCGGAGCTCGACGCCCTGCACCACAGCGAGTTCGAGACGGTCGTGCGGGACCTGATGCGCCGGGACGGCTGTCGCGCGGAGCGCGTCGGGGGCCGGGGCGACGACGCCTGCGACGTGAAGGCCGTCGACCCGGCCGGCCGGGTCTGGGCGATCCAGTGCAAGCACCGCAGAGACGGCGAGCGCGGCGCGGCGGTGGGTGTCGGCGTACTCCAGCAGGTCAACGGGACGGCCCGGCAGGTCCACGGAGCCGACGTCGCGGTCGTGTTGACCAACGGGCGCTTCTCCGCGCCGGCCATACCCTGGGGCCGGACCCATCACATCCACCTCGTCGACCGGCGGCGCCTGGGTGACTGGGCGGCCGGCTCCCGCCCCCTGTGGGAGCTGGTGGCCCCCGTCCCACCACCGCGCCGCCCCGCGCCCCCGCCGTGAGCGGGCCCCACCGCGCGGGCGGGACCCCTCGGGACGCGGGCGGCTCACCCGGCCCGCGCGCTCGCCCGTGAAGGCGTCACGGTGACGTACGTCGCCAGCCGCGTGGTCACTGTCGTCAGCACACACGCCGGGATCACACCGGACCTTCGGGCCAGGGAAGGCAGGACATGACGCGGAACCACCGCACCCCACTCCCGCTGGACACCTCCACGGCCCACCCGGCGCGGGTCTACGACTACATGCTGGGTGGCAAGACCAACTACCCGGCGGATCAGGACGCCGGGCGGGCGATGCGTCGCGTCTGGCCGTCGCTGTCGGTCTCGATGTGGCAGAACCGGGACTTCATGAGCCGTGCCGTCGCCTACCTGGCCCGCGAGCACGGCATCCGTCAGTTCCTCGACATCGGCACCGGCATCCCCACCCACCCCAACCTGCACGAGGTGGCCCAGGGCATCGCCCCGGAGAGCCGGATCGTCTACGTGGACAACGACCCGATCGTGCTGGCCCACGCCCAGGCCCTGTTGGACAGCACCCCGCGCGGGCGCACCAGCTTCCTGCGGGCCGATCTGCGCGACCCGGAGGCCATCATGACCTCGCCGGAGGTGCGCGACACCCTCGACCCGTCACGGCCGACGGTCCTCAGCGCCATCGCGGTCGTCCACTTCCTCGAAGACACCGACGACCCGTACGGTGTCGTGCGCCGACTGCTGGACCCCCTGCCCAGCGGCAGTTTCCTCGCCCTGACCACCGCCACCGCGGACTCCGCGCCACGACAGATGACCGGCGTGGCACGGGAGTACGCACGGCGGGGCATGACCATGCGGCTGCGCTCGTACGCACGCTCCCGGGCGTTCTTCGCCGGCCTCGACCTGGTCGACCCCGGCGTGGTGCTGGTGCACCACTGGCGCCCCGGCAGCGCGCAGGCCAACGTCCCGGACCGCCACGTCGCCATGTACGGCGGCGTGGCGCGCAAGCCATGAGCGGGCCGGCCCCCGGCCCACCAGGCCAGGGGCCGAGAGCGTGCGGACGGGCGGCGTGCCAGGTCGTGGGGGCGAGGCGCCGGCGTGACGGCCCCGGCGACAGGGCCCGCGTCCGACGGCCCGCCCCCGACCTCCGTCGCCCCGGGGTGACCTGCTCGCCGACCGCGCCGTCGATGCCCTCGCGCAGCAGGTCGGCGTGCCCGTCGTGCCGCGCCCGCCCCTCGATCATGTGCGTCAGGACGGAGCGCAGCGAGCTGGTCTCCCCACGGAAGACCACCGCCGTGTCGATCGACGCGAAGGAGTCGGTGACGGCGCGGGAGTCCGCCTCGTGCCACCACGCGAACGCCTCGTCCACGTCGGCGCCGGCCACGGGGAACTCACCGAAGACGCCGTCCACCGCCGTCCACCGGCCGCTGCCCGACCTTCCCTGGGCCACCATGCGGAACCAACCGCGCTCCACCTCGGCCGCGTGCCGACCGGGTCCGGGCCGGGCCCGGGACGCCACGGGCGCCGGGCGGGGCGGCACCCGGCCGGGCCCGGGGCGGCCGTCGGGGGCGCGCGAGGCCGTGGGCCCGGCACGGAAGTGCCCTGACCCACGACCGTGAGGCGAACTGACGCGCCGGTGACGGGGGCACGGGTCGCGCCCGCTCCACGGGACCCGGCGCGGGGTGGCGCCGCACCGGAGGGTGGCGGCGCGGGAGCCGCTTAGGCGACCGTGGCGGGCGCGGGCTGGGTGTTGTCGATGTCGCCCTTGATCTGGTCGTGGACCAGGGAGATCCGGGTCCCCCAGTTCGGGCAGCCGCCGAGGTGGTGGAGGGCGATGACCTTGTGGGAGGAGGCGGCCAGCACGGGTGAGCCCGAGTTGCCGCCGGAGGTGTCGCACCGGTAACCGGTGTTGACTCCGGAGGACACGACGTCGATCTTGCAGGTGGCGCCGCCCTGCGACTCCTCGTACAGGGACAGCCGCTTGGGCGTGGTGTCACCGTGGCCCGGGATGTAGATGCGCTCGCCGGCCTTGGGCGGGCGCGGGTCGAGGTAGAGCGTGCCGTACCGCTGGACGCTCTCGAAGCTGTTGACGCTGAACAGCGCGTAGTCCAGGTCGGCCAGCGCGCTGAGCCTGATCAGCTGCTGACCGCTCACCTTCGTTCCGGGACCGGGGTTGTTGCCGCCGCACGTCGCGCACTGGTAGTCGAACTGGAACTCGCTGGCCCGCAGGTCGGCCGCGCTCTCCATGCAGTGCTGGTTGGTGAGCATCCGATTGGTGTTGCCCACGCGCCACGCGGTGCAGTGGCCCGTCCCCCTGAGCAACTGGCGCGCGACAGCGTTGCCACGCGCGTACTCGACGGGGTGGCTGGTCTGGTAGCAGGCGATGTCCCGTCGCGCGTCGGTGCCGCACACGCTGCGCGTGGACGGGGCGCGTGCGGCCCGCTCGGCGGCGTCGAAGCCACGGAAGTACCGGTCGATCTCCACGCCGTAGCCGGCACGGGCCAGCCGCCCGGCGTCACGCGGCCCGGCCGCGTGCAGGGTCACCACCGCGGTGTCGCCGTCGATCGAGAGCGCCGCGAACCCGGGGCCGCCGTGCTCGGTGTAGTCCGAACCCCGACCGAGGTCGGCGTAGTAGGTGTGGACCTCGCGTCGGTCGGGGGAGGCGACGGTGACCCGGTCGCCGTCGGCCAGCCTGAGCGAGGCGAAGTGCACCTTGACGTAGGACGCGCCGGGCGAGCGTATCTCCGTACGCCAGGACCGGCCGTCGGCCCCGTAGCGCAACCTCCGCTCGCTGGTCCGCTCGCTGCCGGCGGCGGCCGGCGCGGGCGACGGGGTGGCGGCGGCCGGCCGAGCGGCGGGGGCCGCCGTGGGCGCGGTGTCCGGTCGGGCGGCGGACGCCTGGGGTGAGGCGGGCCCGAGGCTGACGGCCACGAGACCGGTCACCGCGACCGCGAGGCCGGCGAGGCGGCCCCAACGTCTGGTGGAATCCATCACACACTCCTTTGTGGGGAAGGAAACGGGTGTCCGGCGCGCGCCGATGGTCCCCGGGTGCCCGCGCGCCGCCGATGCGGAGCCTGGCACACGCGGTCGACGCGGAGAACTCCCAACTGGCCATAACATCGCGTCAGTTCGACCAGGCCGGATCGCGGTCAGCGGTCACGGGTGCCCGGCGCGGATCGCCCCGTGCCGGGCCGCGCCGGTCGGATGCGGGCGTTCACCCACCGGGCGGGCGGGGGGACGCGCTAGGGTCGGCCGTCATGCGCGTTCTCGTTCTGGGTGGCACGTCGTTCGTGGGCCGTGCGGTGGTCGACGAGGCCCTGCGACACGGCGTGGAGGTGACGCTCTTCGGCCGGGGCAGGACCGGTGTCGACCTCTTTCCCGACCAGATACGGCTCATCGGCGACCGGGACAGCGGCGACTACCGCGCGCTGGGCCGGGGCCGTTGGGAGGCCGTCGTCGACGTCAGTGGCTACCTGCCCCGCCACGTGGGGCAGGCGATGGACGCGCTGGGGGAGCGGGTCGGGCGGTACGTGTTCATCTCCAGCCACGCCGTCTACCAGCAGGCCGGCATCGGCCCGGGCTCGGACGAGGACACACCCCGCCGCGCGCCGGTCCGCGACACCGAGGAGATCGACGGCGAGACCTACGGTCGACTCAAGGTGGCCTGCGAGGACGACGTACTGGCCCGCTACGGTGACCGCGCGACCCTCGTGCGGCCGGGCAGGGTGGCAGGCCCCCACGACCCGTCGGACACCTTCACCTACTGGGTGCGCCGAGCCGCGCGCGGCGGGCGCCTCGCGCTGCCGGCCGACCCCGAGCAGCCGGTCCAGGTGGTCGACGCCCGGGACCTGGCGCGCCTGGTGCTGCGGCTGCTCCTGGACGACCGGTCGGGGGCCTTCCACGCCGTGGGCCCGGCCGAACCGGTCACGCTCGGCGGCCTGATCGCCGTCTGCGGGCAGGTGGCGGGAAGTGATCCGGAGGTCGTACGCGTGCCACCGGAGGCCGGCCCGCCCATGTTCCCGCTGGTGCGCGCGGTGTGGTCGACCCAGCAACGCAGCGCCGCGCGGGCCCGGGCGGCGGGGCTGACGGCCACACCGCTCGCGGTGACGGTGGCGGACGTGCTGGCCTGGGACCGAGCGCGTGGCATGCCGCCGATGACCCGCGGCTTCTCGCCACACGAGGAGGCCGCCGTGCTCGCACGCCACGCTGGCCACACCCCCGACGCGTAGCCCTCCCGGTCGCCACCCCGACAGGCTGACCCACCCGGCACCGCCGAGCCCGTTCCTGGTCGTCGCGGCCGGCGCGCCCTGTGCCTCGCGCTGCGGCCCGAGTCCGCGCGACACAGCCGGTGCCCGTGCGCCGCGCATCCACCGGCGCGGCAGGTGGCGGTCGGGTGGCCCTGTCGCGGTCACGGCGCTCGATGAGGGTGGGTCAGGACGCCCCAGCCGATACTCGCGCGCGGCCCCCGCCCCCGCAGCGGCGATTTTCGGCCTCCCCTTCCGTCCTCCCGGTCATGGCCGCCGGGGTGGAGGCGGTCACCGGGCGCACCCCGGGGCACCCACCCGACACAGCCCACCCCGGCACACTCCCTTGCGACGCACTCCGCGCCGGCCGGGTGGCGGACCGTGACGCGAGCCCCGGCCCGCCGGGACGCGCCGCCCGCCGGGACGCGCCGCCCGCCGGGCCGCGCCGCTCGTCGGGCCCGTCGGCCCGCGCCCCGGCGCGGGACGGACCGGCACTCGCCCGCCGCGCGCGAAGCGTGACCCGTACGCACACGCCCGGCGCGCTCGCACGCCGGTCCGTCGTACGCGGCGGTCGGGTGTGTCCCGCTGGTGCGCGAGGGGGCGTCCGTGTGACGCTCCGTCAGAACAGGCCGTGCGGGCGAACCCCTTGGCGTTAATTGGTCTGTACCTAAGCGGGGGGAGGCAGCACGCTTCTTGACCAAGACATGTCATGCAGTTTCGTCGTCCCAGGTATCGGAAGGTGCCCACCATGTCCCCACACCGCTCGGAGCAACCTCCGTCCACCGGTTCCGGCCTCGGACGCCGTTCGTTCGTCGGGTCGCTCGGCGCCGGCGTGTTGGGCGCCACCGTGCTCGGCGGCGGGGCGTCCGCCGCGCAGGCCCACCCGGCGTCCGCCATCGACGGGGAGGGCGCGGCCGAAGTGCGGCACGCCTTCCTCGGCACGTACGGCAGCGGCATCATCACCTGCACCTACGACACCGCGACCGGCGCGCTGACCAGGACGAGCGCGTTCGCCGGGGTCACCGATCCCTCCTTCCTGGCGCTGGCACCCTCGGGCAAGGTCCTGTACTCGCTGGACAACGGCGGGCGGCAGGGCGCCGTCCGGGCCTTCACCATCGGCGCGGACGGCAGGCTGACCGCGCTGGGGCGCGCGCAGTCCACCGGCGGGGCCAACGTCACCCATCTGTCGGTCCACCCCGGCGGGCGCTACCTGCTCAGCGCCAACTACGGTGCCGGCAGCGTGGCCGCCCACACCCTCAACAGCGACGGCAGCGTGGGCGCGCGTACCTCGCTCGTCCAGCACGTCGGCTCCGGGCCCGACCCCTCCCGCCAGGAAGGGCCGCACGCACACCAGATCCTCACCGACCCCAAGGGTGCCTACGTCTTCGCCGTGGACCTCGGCACGGACAAGGTCTACACCTACGCGCTCCAGCCCGGCAGCGGCGTGCTGCGGTCGGTGTCCGAGCTGAAGTCCGTGCCGGGCGCCGGCCCGCGCCACATGGTCTTCCACCCCACGGCCCCGTACGCCTACGTCGCCAACGAGCTGAACAGCACCATCACCGTCTGCTCGTACAACCCGGCCACCGGTGTCCTCACCCGTGGCGAGAGCCAGCCCACCCTGCCGGGCGGGACGGACCCGGGCACCCGCAACTACCCCTCCGAGGTGGTGATCTCGGCCGACGGGCGTTTCGTCTACCTGTCCAACCGCGGTCACGAGAGCATCGCCCGGTTCGCCGTCTCCGCTGGCGGCGCCACCCTGCGCCTGTTGGACACCGTGCCGTGCGGGGGCTCCTGGCCCCGGCACATCAGCCTCTCCCCGACAGGCGACGTGCTGTTCTCGGGGAACCAGTACGGCAAGACGGTCGGCACCCTGACCGTCAACAAGGAGACCGGCGCCCTGACCCGCTCCGGGAACCCCTTCTCCACCGTCTCCCTGGGGTGTGTCCTGCCTGTCTGACGCGGGATGCGACAGCGCGCGGACGGCTTCGGGTCGGGCCGTCCGCGTGCCGTGTCCCCACCACGGCTCCCCGGGCGCGGCGGCGCCGAGCTTCGGACCGTGCGTCCGGGGTGAGCCAGGCTGGAGGACGGGCGCGGGCCGGTGGGTGAGCCGATCGGACAACCCGCGCCCTTCTCGTGCCCGAACAGCCGGCCGGGTGAGCACCCCACGTCGTGAGGGGCTGCCTGGGTCGCCCCGACCAACCCCGCTCGCGACCAGACCACCGGAGCCACCCGACCCGCGCCGGGCCCGTGGCGAGCAACCCGCGCCGGACGGGCCCCGCACACGGCGCGAGCACGGCACCCAGCCCCGCGACCGTAGGCTCTCGCAGCCGTGCAGCCGTGCAGCCGTGCAGCCGTGCAGCCGTGCAGCCGTGCAGCCGTGCAGCCGTGTCGCACGGCGACGGTGGTGGGCGGGCGGTGTGGTTCCCCCGTTGTGGTGGTGCCGCTCGTCGTCGAGGGGCTCAGCGCTACGCTGTCGGCCCGCCGAGGGGGCGTACCGGATCGGCTGTGCGGGCCGGGCGGCCAGCGGCGGCGACGCTGACGGCCCGGCCCGACGTGGTGGGTGACGGGAGCGTGTGGCCCCGCCGGATGGGTCCCCGACTAGCTGATGTTCAGGTCCACGCAGGCGTAGAACGCGTTGGACGTGTCGGCGATGTTCCACACCGCCAGCATCTTCTGCTTGCCGGAGATGTTGCCGAAGTTGACCTGGTGGGTCACGGTCGAACCAGGCTGTGCCCCGTGGTCGTTGAACTCGGCGACCTTGGTGCCACCCACGAAGTACTGCCAGGTGCTGGTGGAGTGGCGGGCGGTCAGGCGCCAGTTGAAGCTGGTGGAACGGCTGACCGGGGTGACCTTCCAGCCCTTGCTGTCGTTGTCCAGCTCCGCGAAGCGGCCGTTGCCGCCGCTGCAGCTCCGCAGCCCCTTGGGGCCTTCCACGCTCTGCGGCTCGTACTTGATGGCGCCGCAGGAGACGGTGCCGGCCGCGCACTGCGCCTGCCGGCTGGGGGGCGAGGAGATGTAGCCGTGCGCGCTGGCCGAACCCGAGGGCAGGCAGACCGCCAGGATCGGCGCGATGGCCGCGCCGAGCGTGATGGCCAACTTCTTCTTACCGTGCATGTCGGCTCCTTCGGTGGGGGGCTCGCCTGTGGCGGCGAGCGATGTCGCGGGAGGCGTGGCGCGCGGCAGTGTCGGGTGACAGCCGGGTGTGGGGGCATGAGGCGTCGGCGGCCGTGCGGCGGCCCGCGTCTCCTACTTGGTCTAGACCGTACTGCTTGTCGGGACACGGTCAAGGGGTTGTTCGCGGCGAACTTCCGTCGGCGCGACGGCGGCGACGAGGTGGCGAGGTGGCGGAGCCCCCGCCCGTGCGGTGACGGACGTGCGGCCGTGCGCGGGTGCCGGCCCGCCGTCGCGCGATCCGCCGGGAGTGACCCGCGCGGGGGCGCCCCGCCACCGCGCCGTGGCGTCGCGCGCGGACGTCGCGCCCAGCGGGCGGGCATGCCGAAGGGGCTGCCCGCGACGGGGCGGGCAGCCCGGGGGTGACGGGCCGGCAGGTGGGTGCCCCGCCGGCCCGTCAGCCGTTAGGTGAGGGGATCAGCAGGCGCCGAGGTCCTGCCAGACGCCCCACTCGCCGGTGGAGCCGGGCTCCTCGCCCGTCGTCCACCACTTGGCCTTCCAGTTGTGGCCCTTGTGCGAGACCTGCTGGCCGCCGGTGTAGACCGTGCTGGCGGACCAGGGGCTGGCCGAGCACTCGCTGCCGTTGTCGCCGACGACGGTCAGGGTGTACGAGGCCGAGTGGCTCACCTCGGCGCCCGCACCGGTGACGCTGATCGTGTAGGTGCCCGACTTGACCTCGGGTGCTGCGGTGAAGGTGAGCGTGGAGGTGCCGCCCGCCGTCACGGAGCGCGGGCTCAGCGAGGTGGCGATGCCCTTGGGGGCGCCGCTGACGCTGAGGTCGATCTTCTGCGCGTCGCCGGCCGTCACGGCGGTCGACACCGTCGCGGTGGCCGTGGCGCCAGCCTTGACCGAGCCGGAGGTGGGCGTCGTGGTCACCGAGAAGTCGCTGGTCGGCGGCTTGGACCCGCTGGTGAACGGCGCGAAGATACGGCTGAAGTCCCAGGTGTTCTGCTCGATGCCCGAGCAGTCGTTACGGGCGCCGCCGCCGGGGCAGCCACCGTTGTCGCGCTGGAGCGCCCACATCGACAGGGTGTTGATGTTCTTCTTGACCGCCCAGTTGTAGACCTGGGTGGCGTTGGCCAGCGTGAACGTCTCGGCCGGGCCGAAGTCGTCGACACCGGGCATCTCGGTGACACCGACCATGCCCCACAGCTGCGCGTCCGACTTGTCGGGGTAGAGCCGCGCGAGCTGGTCGTGCAGGCCCTGGGCCGCGGTCTCGGTGTCCTTGGCCATGTCGTGGGGCTGGTTGTCGTAGTAGTCGAACGTCATGAGGTTCGCGACGTCCACGCGCGTGCCGTTGCTCACCGCGTTGCGCAGCAGCGCCAGGCCGCTGTCGGCCAGTCCGCGCGTGGTGGTCGGCAGGGTGTAGGAGATCTCCAGCTTGCGCCCGTTCTGCGCGGCCCAGTCCTGGACCTTCTTGATCGCCTTGTTGCGCCGGTCCACGCTGGCGGTGTTGTCCAGCGCGTTGACCTCGATGTCCATGTCGAGTCGCGAGATGTCGTACGTGGTGATCACCTTTTGGTACGCGGCGGCGATCTTGTCCACGTCGGTGCAGCTCTCGGCGATCTCGGTACCGGTGGTGCCGGCCGTGTAGCCGCCGAAGGAGGGGATGGCGTCGCCGCCCCTGGCCTGGAGCGTCTTGATGTCCTCCCCGAAGGTGGCCGGGGCGATCGGCGTGCTCGTGCTGCCGTTCCAGTAGGGCGTGCACGAGCCCTTGGCCTCGGTCTGGATGAAGGCCATCGTCAGGTACTTCACGTTGGCCTGTTTGGCCAGTTCGGCGGGGCTTTCGCCGGTCCAGGCCTCGAAGTAGGGGGCGAAGACGCGGGCCGGCAGCGGAGTCGCCGAGGCGGCCGAGTCACCGGCCGTGGCCTGGGCGGCGCCGCCGCCGACCACGGTCAGTCCCGCCGCGACCACGGCGGTGACGGTCGCGGCCAGAGCCGTACGAAGCGAGCGCTTACGTCGCATGTTTGTCCAAGCTGAGTGAGAAGGGACCGCCAGGGATTCCCGGTGCGCAGCGGTTGGGAGTTATGGAATATCCCTGCCGTTATGGGCATGTCAATGGTCTGAACCAAGATAGGACTAGACCAATTCGCGCCGGTGTGACACCCGTCGAAGTCACCCCGTCCGCCCGGCGCCACCGCCCTCCGCGCGACGCCACGGCCCGCCAGGGCCATATTCCAGCGGCACATCAGGGCACACGCCGCCGACCGGGCCCCCGCCCCAACTCCCGCTCGACGTCCACCGGATGGCCTCGCGACCCTGCCTCCCGAACGAACCACCGCGCCGATCTTCCCCCCACCCGCGCCCCGATGAGACCCCCTCAACTCGCCCCCGCCCACCCCGATACACCGTCGAGACACCCCAGGGACACCCTCGTGAGCGCATCACCGCGACCCCACCCCGGGCGCCCGTGCCGGGCCGCCGGTAGGCTCGCGTGCCAGTGCGAACCGAGGGGGCCATGGAAGGGTTACGGGCGGCGGACCCGCCACGCATAGGGGAGTACACCGCACTGGCCAGGCTGGACCCGGCGAGTCAGCCGCGCACGCCGCCAGAGCGCCGCTACCTGGCGCGCGGCCCAGACGGAGCGCACACCCTGTGGGTCAGCCTGCCCGCACCGGGCGCCGACCCCGGCCGCTGGGCGGCCGAAGCGCGGTGGGCGAGCCAGGTGGACCAACCCGGCTTCTGGCCGGTGGCCCGGCTCGGCGGGACCGCCGCGTTCCCCTGGCACGCCTCCCCGTACCGGCCGCTCCTGCCACTGACCTCCGCCCTGGCCGCGCACGGTGGCCCCCTGCCCGAGAGCACGGTGCGCGCCATCGGCGCGACGCTGGCCGAAACCCTCGCCTCCGCACACGTCCTTGGTCTCACCCACGCCGGCGTGTGCCCCGCCGCCGTACTGCTCACCGCCTACGGCCCGTTGCTGGGCTGTTTCGGGGCGGTGCGCGCCGCGGGGCCCGACGGCACACCGCGCGCCGGCCTGCCCGGCGTCGACCCCGAGTGCCTGGCTCCCGAGCACCTGGCCGGCGGGCCGCTGGATGCCAGCGGCGACGTGTACGCCCTGGGCGCCGTGTTGGCGTACGCGGTGACCGGCCATGCCGTGCCCGAGCGTGACGAGATCCCCGCCGGGCTGCGCGCGCTCGTCCTTGCCTGCCTCTCGCGCGATCCGCGGAGTCGCCCCGAACCCGCTTACCTGCTGCGTGAGTTGGCGCCCGGGGCCGGTTACGGAACCCTGGCCGGCGCCACCGAGCCGGTGTCCCTGCCGGGCCGTGTCGTCGCGGCCCTGTCCGACCAGGCGGCACGCGTACTGGCCGCGGAACTGCCCACGTCCCCCACCGAGGTGCTCTGAAGCGATGCTCTCCGCGCTCCGTCACGATGACCCGCACACCATCGGTCCCTACCGGCTGCTGGCCCGGCTCGGCGGCGGTGGCATGGGCACCGTCTACCTGGCCCGCACCCCGGGTGGGCGGGTCGTGGCCGTGAAGACGCTGCACGAGCGGCTGGCCGCCCAACCGGCGCCGCGTACCCGCTTCCGACTGGAGACGGACGTGGCGCGCGTCATCGGAGGACGCCACGGCGCGGCCGTCCACGACGCCGACCCGACCGCGCCCCGGCCCTGGCTGGCGACCGAGTACGTCATCGGGCCGCCGCTGGACGTCGGCCGTACGGGTGGGTGGCGCGCTGCCGACGGCCGCCGTCCGCGCGGTGGGTGTCGCGCTGGCGGAGGGGCTGGGCCAGTTGCACCGCTCGGAAGCGGTGCACCGCGACCTCAAACCGTCCAACATCCTCCTGACCGCCTCCGGGCCCAGGATCATCGACTTCGGCATCGCGCGGGCCATCGGCACGGAGGGTTTCACGGACGTCGGCGAGAGTGTCGGGACCCCCGCCTTCATGTCGCCGGAGCAGGCGGCCGGCGGCGTGCACGGGGCGCCCGGTGACGTCTTCGCGCTCGCCGGCGTCCTCGTCTACGCCGCCTGTGGCCGAGGCCCCTTCGGGGTGGGCCAGCCCGCCGAGCTCCTCTTCCGCGTCCGCCACGCCGACCCCGATCTCGGCGGCGTGGCACCCGAGTTGATGCCCACCCTCGCCCGCTGTCTGGCCAAGGACCCCGCCCACCGACCCACCCTGGGCGAGTTGGCCACCGCGCTGGGCGCGGGCGACAACCCGCTGCCGTGGGTGGACGCGCTGCCGGACGCCGTGCTGCGGGAGATCGCCCGCCGTGGCGCCGAGGTGTGGCGCACACCCCCCAACCGGCTCCCGCCCCCGCCCCCCGACGCCCCGCCCCCCACCACCGAGACCACCCCCGCCCGCCCCGGCCCCTCGCGGCGCCGACTGCTCGCGCTCGCCGGCGGCAGCGCGCTCGCCGGCGCCGGCCTGGCCGGCGGCGGGGTGTGGGCCTGGACGGCGGACCGAAGGAGGGCGGGCGGGGCCGCCGCTCCGGCCAGGCCCACCGCCACCAGGCAACGGCCACCGGCCCGGGTGTGGACCTTCCCCGCGCGCTGCCCCGACACCTACGCCGACGTCCTGACCACGCGACACGGCCTGGCGATGCCCGCCGGAGTCGTCCTGGCCGGCGTCAACGCCGAAAGCGGGCAGGGCACCTGGCAGGCCAACATGTACGACGGATGGCGCTGGACCACCGACGGCACCAGGGTGTACGCGCTGCGCGAGCACGACGAGGGCCGCACCCTGGCACTCGGCGAGATCGACCCCGCCAGCGGTGAACTCGGCCCGCCCCGGGTGGACCTGGCGGACTTCGCCGGCGACGAGGACCGCAACCAGCTTCTGTGCGCCACCGACGACCACGCCTACCTGGCCGCCCGCACCACCTCGGACAACCGCTGGCACCTCGTCGCCGTCGCGCTGCGTACCGGCCGCGAGGTATGGCGCCGCCCCCTGGACGGACCGACCGAGCAGCGCCAGCCACCCCTGCTCGGCGGCTCGGTCACCGACGGCGACCTGTTCCTGTGGCGCGAGGAGCCCTACTCCGCATCCATCGAGGTGGCGGTGCGCGGCACCAGGGACGGCCGACAGCGCTGGTCACAGTGGGAGAGCTACGGCAGCGTGCCGCCGAGTCGCATCGTGCGCGACGCGCGCCACGTCTATCTGTGCGACGAGGGTGTGACGGCCCGCGACCGCTCCGACGGCAGACTCGGCTGGCTCTTCGGCGACCGGCGCGACGTCGGGGACAGCGCGGGCGAGACCCGCCTCTACGGGGCACCCGCCCTGCGCGACGGCGTCCTGTACTGCACCGAGGGCGACCGCGGAGTCGTCGCCGTCGACGCCCTGACCGGCAGCCTCAACTGGCTGGAGAAGGGTCTCCAGGGCCGACGCCTCCACCGCGACGTGCCCCCGGTGGTCGGCGAGAGGTACCTGTACAGCCTCGACGACCGGGGCCTGCGCGCGGTGGACCTCCGCACTCGACGCGCGGTGTGGACGTACGAGACCGACGCCACGGTGCTCACCCCCGACCACGCGCGCCAGCGCCTGTACGTACGCGAACAGCGCGAGACCTTCGCCCTGCCCCTCGCCTGACCCCTGCCGTCCCACCCCTACCCGCCACCGAGCCACCCACCGGAAGCGAGCGACCCACCGCACCCACACCGCCGCGCCACCCACCCGGCAGCGACGAACACCCCCCTCGAAGGAGGACACCGCGTGAAACCGCTCGGCCCCGGAGACCCGCTGCGCCTGGGCCCCTACCGCACGCTCGGCGTGCTCGGCGAGGGCGGCATGGGGAAGGTCTACCTGGGGCGCGACGCGCGCGGGCGGCCCGCGGCGGTCAAGGTGCTCCTGCCCGAACTCACCCAGGACCAGGACCTGGCCCAGCGCTTCGTCCGCGAGGCACGCACCGCCGGCGCGGTCACCAGCGAGGGCGTGGCCCGCGTGCTCGGCGCCGAACTCGACGCGGGCCGGCCCTGGATCGCCAGTGAGTTCCTCGCCGGCCCCACCCTGAGCGACGCGGTACGCCGGTACGGGCCGTTCGGCGACGCCCTCGTGCGCGAGGTCGCCCGCTCCCTGGCCCACACCCTGCGGGACATCCACGCCACCGGCCTGGTCCACCGCGACCTCAAGCCGTCGAACGTCGTCCTGACCTCGCGCGGCCCACGGGTCATCGACTTCGGCATCGCCCGCCCCGAACACGGTCTGACCCTCACCCGCACTGGCCAGATCCCCGTCACCCCCGGATACGGGGCTCCCGAACAGGTGCTGGGCCGTCGGGTGGGACCGGCCGCCGACGTCTTCTCGCTCGGCGCGGTGCTCGCCTTCGCCGCCGCCGGCCGACCCGCGTACACCGGGGCCGAGGTGGCGGCGGTGCTCTACGAGGTCGTCCACGGCGAGCCGCACCTAGGACAGGTACCCGAGCCGCTGCGCCCCCTCCTCGCGCCGTGCCTGGCCAAGGACCCGGCCGCCCGCCCCCGGCCGGAGCAGGTCGCCGACGCGCTCCGACCCCCCGCCGGCAGCCAACGCCTGTGGCAGGTCGGACCGTTGGCCGACGAGATCCGCGCACGCGAGGCCGCCGCCCGACTCCTGGTCGCGGAGGAGAGCGCCGCCGGCCCGCCACCCGACCACCCACCCACGGCCACCGCCGACACCGCCCGCCCTACCCGCAGGCGCCTGGTCTGGAGCCTCGCGGGCGGCGGCACGCTGCTGGCCGCCGGCGCGGGCGGCGTGGCCTGGTGGCTCGCCCGCGAGGCCGACACACCCTCGGCCGACCCGTTCGACATCCCCCCGGCCGCGACGGTGCGACCCGCGCGCCTCGGCTCCGACACCGGCCCGCCACGCCCCCTGTGGGGCCCGCTGACCGAGGTCGCCGACGCCGGCTCGCCCCGACCGCTGCCCGTACGCGACGTGGTGGTCTTCGCCGCCGCCGGCGGCGGCATCGCCGCCCACCAGGTCACGGACGGCCAACCGCGCTGGACGGCGGGCGAAGCGCGCGCCGGCGCGGGATACCTGTCCATCGCCGACCGGCTGGTGGCCACCGCGGACGACGACGGAGTGGTGCGCACCTACGTCGCCTCGACCGGCGCCCCCCGCTGGAGCGCGGACGTGGACGCCGGCGCCCTGCTGGCCGCCGACGCCGACCATGTGTACGTACTCACCACCGAGGGCGCCGTGCGCTGCGTACGCACGGCCGATGCCCGGGTGCGATGGACGCGCCGCCCGCCCCTGGCACTCACGGGCGGGCAGTCGGCGGCGGCGCTCGGGGCGGGCCTGCTCGTGGTGTGCGCGGCCTCCGGGGACGTGGCCGCCGTGCGCACCCGTGACGGCGTCAGGGCGTGGGTACGCCCCGGCCAGGCGGCGGCGGCCCTGCCCCCGGCCGTCGACGGCGGCACCGTCTTCCTGGGGGGCCACACCCTCGCGGCCATCCGCGCCAGCGACGGAAAGGCGCTGTGGACCCACGCCCCCCTGCACCCCGTCCGACGCGGAAGCTACGGCTTCGGACCACCCGTGGTGGCCGGCGGCACCCTCTTCACCCTGGACAGCGAGGCGCTGCGCTCTCTGCGGCCCGACGGCGAAGAGGCCCACCCCGCCGCCTTCGTCTCCGGCGTCGCCCCACCCTGGCAGCCGCCGGTGGCACAGGCCGGCAGCGTCTGGGTGGCGGAGAGCCGTGACAGCGGCGTCAGCGGCCTCTCCCGGGTCAGCTCCGGCGTCATCCAGACCTACCCCCTCACCGGCGACCAGGGCCGCACCCTCGCGGGGGCCGGGAACCGGCTGTTCGTCCTCAACGCCGGCTCGCTGCTGGCCCTGCCCATCTTCTAGGCGTCACCCCGCGCGGATCACCCGGTGCGCCCGCCGGCACGGCCCGCCTCTTCACCACGGCGAGCCCGAACCCGCGCCGCGCCAGGGGTGCCGGTCGGTGGCCGGCGGCCCGGATACTGCGGACATGGAACTCGTCCTCTTCATGACCCTGCCCGGGTTGGTCATCGTGCTCACCCTGCTGGCCTTCGTCGACCAGTTACTCCTCCGCGCGGGGCGTGCCGGGATGCTGCCCTGGCGTGGCGCCGCGCGGCAGGGCCAGATATCGGCCACCGGTTTCGAGCAGTTGCACGCGAGCCTGTCCCCGGGCAAGCAGAACGAGTTGAGAGAACGGCAGTCCGCCCTGGTCCTGCCGGACGACGAGGACGACGGGGCCCCACCGAACCGGACCACGGTGGACCTGACCGCCGGCACGGCGATCGTCCGTATGCCACGCACCGAGCGGTAACCGCCCAGCCCCTCGCCCCACCTCGGGGGACGGACCCGCGCCCCCTCGCGGTGACCGCGTGGCGTGGTCGACCCTGCTTGTCTGCGCGGCTGGTTGTCTGCGTTACGTCGCGCGTTCACGGGCGGTGCCGGCGAGGGCCGAGGCGACGGCCCGGCGTACGGTGTCCCGCTCCGGCGGGGTGGCCGTACGATCCGCGAAGAGCAGATGTCCGGTGCC
Source organism: Streptomyces sp. NPDC057702 (assembly GCF_042799315.1). Lineage (NCBI taxonomy): Bacteria > Bacillati > Actinomycetota > Actinomycetes > Kitasatosporales > Streptomycetaceae > Streptomyces > Streptomyces sp. NPDC057702. Next base: position 136,135 of record NZ_JBHVJC010000021.1, read on the forward strand.
CACCAGCATCGGGGCCAGGGCCTCGACATCGGCGTCGTCGGCGAGCCGACCCCGCTCGCGCTCGGCGGTCAGATACGTGGCGATCACGGCGGTGGCCTCGGTGAGGACCGGAATACCGTGGGGTGTCGTCGTCCGGAGCCGGGCACGGACCTCGTCCCGCGAGGTCACCAGTCCGACGACGGCGACGGCGACGGCGTCGAACAGTTCCCCCAGCGCGTCGGTGAGGTTGTCGACCAGGCCCGCCCGCCCGACCGCGCGCCGCAGCGCCGCCGCCTGGTCATCCAGACGCCGGACGCGCTCGCGGACGAGCTCGGCGAGGAAGGCGTCGAAGTCCGCGAAGTGCCGGTGCAGGACACCCTTGGCGCACCCCGCCTCCTCGGTCACCGCCCGGCTGGTCAACGCGCTCGGCCCGGCCCGCAGCAGGATGCGCTCGGCGGCCTCGAACAGTCGCTCCCGCGCGTCGTGGAGCGCCACTCCGGTCGGCATCGTACGTCGTCCCCTCGCCGTCACCGCCCCACTCTTGACGAGTGGGCGACCGCCCACCAATAGTGGGCGCATGCCCACCATACCGTCGGGGGTCACCCCCGCGCCGCGACCCGAACCCCACCACCTCCGCGCCATGGCCCAGTCGTTCGGCGTCGACGCCGAACGCTACGACCGCACCCGACCCCGCTACCCGGAGCGCCTCCTGGCCCGGGCCGTGGCCGACACCCCCGGCCCACGCGTCCTGGACATCGGCTGCGGCACGGGCATCCTCGCCCGCCAACTCCAGGCCGCCGGCCGCACCGTCCTCGGCGTGGACCCGGACGCGCGCATGGCCGAGCTCGCCGGCCGGCTGGGAGTCGAGGTGGAGGTGGCCACCTGGGAAGCCTGGGATCCGGCCGGCCGCGCCTTCGACGCCCTCGTCGCCGGCCAGGCATGGCACTGGATCGACCCGGTCGCGGGCGCGGCCAAGGCCGCCCGGGTGCTGCGCCCGGGCGGCAGGCTGACCGCGCTGTGGAACGTCGTCACCCTCCCACCCAAGGTGGCCGACGCCCTCGCTGACGCCTACCGGCGCTTCGTACCCGCCCTGCCCGTCGTGGACCAGCAAGCCACCCTGACGGCGTACCAGAAGCTGTTCGCCAAGGTCGCCGACGGCATGGAACAGGCGACCGGACTCGACACCCCGAAGCAGTGGTCCCACGCGTGGGACCACCCCTACACCCGGGCAGCCTGGCTGGAGCAACTCCCCACCCACGGCCCCCTGACCACCCTCCCGCCGGACCAGTGGGCGCGGGTGCGAGACAGCGTAGGGGCGGCCATCGACACCCTGGGTGGCGGCTTCACCGCGCGCTACACCACGGTCGCGGTCAGCGCCGTCCGCGCGACCTGACACCCTCGGCGCGCCGCCATTGACCGACGTGCGAACCCGCTCGGAACCGTGGCGGCCGACACCCGCCAGCCACCCCGCCCCGCCCGCCGCGTACGACACCGGCCGGGCACGCTCCCCGCGAGCCGGCCGCGACAGAGTTCACAGCCGGTGCCGGGGCGCCGTCCACTCGTGCGGCCAGCGCAACCACATGCCCGGCTCGTCACGCTCCCCGCTGGGCGGGGACCAGATGAGCGTCTCCCGGGGCAACAGAATGCCCCGCTCGCCCCAGCCGGCCAGCGCCGGCCCCGGCCCGCGCCCCGGCACACTCCCCACCGGGTACGGCGCCTGCCCCAGCGCCTCCAGCCGCGCCAACGCGTCACACAGGTCCCGGGTCGCCCGCTCCACCTCGGCCCGGCGATCGCCCCTCACGAGTGCGCCCACTGCCGCGCGGGGATGACGGCCCACACCTCGCGGCTGACCCGCCCACGGCGCGTCCCCCACTGCTGGGACAGCGCGTCCACGATCAGCAACCCACGCCCTGACTCCGCCAGGGTGGCCACCTCCACGCCGGCGTCCTCGACCGGTCGCCGCGCCTGTGGAACCGTGTCACCCACCGGCCCCCACACCCCCAGCCGCAACCCCGCGGGCGTACGCCGAAGGTGACACCACACCATGCGCAACCGGCCCCGGTGCCGGCCGTGCTCGACCGCGTTGGTCACCAACTCGCTGATCAGCAACGCGGCATGCTCGATGGTGTGCTCGTCCAACCCCCAGTGCTCCAGGGCCTTGCGCACCTGTCTCCGAGCGATGGCCGGCCCCTCCGGCTCGGCGGGAATCCAGCGGCGACACGCACAGTCCGGCCCAGTGCCGCGCTGTGACGAGGGTTCCTCTGGAAAGCGATAGCTCATACGCTCAACCATGCGCGCACATTGCACACTTGGCAATATGTGACTATCGGGAATCTCGCACCACCGAACGCCTCGCCCACCCGGGCGACGAACAACCCATACGGGGAGGAAAACGTGCCGCAGCGGCCACGTCCCAGCCCCACGCTGGAGCACCGCGTGGTGGCGAAACGGCTGCGCAGAGTACGCGAGGAGGTCGGCCGCAGCGTCGCACAGGCCGCCGAGGCCGCGGGAGTCGCGCACACCACGGTCTGGCGCCTGGAAGAGGCGAAGACCTCGATCGACCTCGGATTGATCGAGCAGCTCCTGACGCTCTACGGACTACCGCCCGCCGAACGTGAACGCCTGGTGGACCAGGCCGCCGCGGCGGCCAGACCCGGCTGGTGGCACCGCCGCTACCGCCCGGTGATGCCCCGCGACTACCAGGAGTGGATCGCGCTGGAGAGCGCCGCCTCCCTGGTACGCGTCTGGCACCCCGCCCTCGTCCCCGACCTGCTCCAGACCCCCGACTACACCGCCGCCCTCCACCAGGCCCAACACCCCGGCCACAGCGTCGAACAACGCGACCTCGCCGTCGAACTCGTCGCCGAACGCCAACGCCGCCTGAGCCAGCGCCAGGCCCGCCTGTGGGCCGCCCTCTCCGCGACGGCCCTGCACACCACCGTCGGTACGCCCGAGGTGATGCGCGCCCAACTCCAGGCCCTGGAAACCCTGGCGGCCCGCCCGCGCGTCACCCTCCAGGTGCTGCCGCTGGCCACCGGCTGGCACTCGCTCACCGGCGCGCCCCCGGTACGCCTGCTCCGCCTGGACGTGGACGAGATCGGTGACCAGATCCTGCTCGACCTGCCCGGCGGCACCACCATCATCGAAGCCCCCGAAACCGTGGCCACCTGGCGCCAGCGGCTGGACGCCACCTCCGCCACGGCCGGCTTCCCCGGCACCCCGATATCCGACCTCATCGCCCCGACGACCCGCTGAAGGAGCCCTACCGATGACCCACCACGCCACCCCCGCAGGCCGCCCGCACCCGCCCACCGGCGTGGACCCCACGGTTCCCCACCCCGCGCGGTTCTGGAACTACATGCTGGGCGGCAAGTACTGGTACCCGGCGGACCGACAGGCCGCCGAAGCGGTCATCGCGCAACTGCCCGAGGTGAGCGAACTCGCCCTGTCCGGCCGCGAGTTCCTGTGGCGATCCGTTCGGTGGACGGCCCGCGAGGCCGGCGTCCGTCAGTTCCTCGACCTGGGTGCCGGCCTGCCCGCCGAACCCAACGTCCACCAGATCGCCCAACGCCACCACCCCGACGCCCGCGTCGTCTACGTCGACAACGACCTGATGGTCAGCATGTACCAGCAGGCGTATCTGGACAGCACCCCACAGGGCCGAACCGACTGCTTCATCGCCGACATGCGCGACACGGCCGACGTGCTGCGCCAGGCGGCCAAGACCCTCGACTTCAGCCAGCCCATCGCACTGATCTTCTCCGACAGCCTGGGCCTGATCGCCGACCACGAGGAGGTCTACAGCCTGGTCAGCGAGTTCGTGAACGGCGTCGCACCCGGCAGCTACCTCATCATCAGCCACTCCGCGCCCACCTCGGACGCCGTGGTCGCCTCCGAGCAGCAGTACAACGACCAACCCGGGGTCATCCCCTTCACCCTGCGCGACCGCGAACAGATCACCCAGTTCTTCGACGGGTTGGAGATGGTGGAACCCGGCCTGGTCCTCATGCCCGACTGGCGCCCTGACAGCGACACCCTCCCGGCCCGCGCCGGCATCGGCTACGGTGCCGTCGCCCGCATACCCTGAAACCACCACCGGGCCCCCACGCGAGGCGCCCCCCCACGCACACCGGGCCGGCCCCCACCTCACCGGGGCCGGCCCGACACCACGCTCGCCGAGCGTGCCCACACCCTCGGACGAGAGGTCAGGAACCCGTCGCGGCCTCGGCGGCGTCCGCCACCGGAGCATCACCCGTCGACGCCTGGTCGGCCGCGGCCGAGTAGAACACCGAACGCCCCTGGGTGGTGCGCTGCGCCTGGTTCTTGGACACCAGGTGCTCCAGGCTCTCGCGCACCCCGGCCCGACTCCAGTCCTGGCCCGGATGACGCTCCTGCAACGCGGCGGTCACCTCGGTGGCCGACCGCGGTTCGCCGTGCTCGGCCAGGTAGTCGGCGATGGTCTGCCCACGCTGTCCACGCGCCGGCGCCTCGGCCTTCTTGGCGACCGGCTTCTTGCGCGTCTTGGCCCGACCGGTCGAGCCCTGCCGCGCCGCCCGCCCACCGGCACGGGCCGCCGGAGCACGCCGCGCGCCGGGCACAGCCGCCGCCGCAGCCGCCGGCCGCTCCACCTCCTGGCCCGTGGGCCCGTCCTCCCTCTGGTCGTCGTCGCCGGAGGTGCCGACGTACGTGAGCAGCAGGGCCTTCGACGACTCCAACTGCTCCAGCCGGTGCCGCAACCCGGCAAGCTGGCTGACCAGTTCCTCGCGCTCCTCGTCCATGTGCCGCAGCACGGACTCCACCGAGGCGGACGGGTCCAGGGGCAGCGGGGGAGTGCTCTTCCGACGTTGGGCTGTCACGTGCTCTCCTGCGTTTCGGGGGATGTTGGCCCTGGATGCTACTCATGAAACCCCGCCGCGCGCTGCCACGAGCACCCGCGAATCCCACGGGAGTTCCTGCCAACCCGAGGCCGAGCCACCACCCGACAGGCCCGCCGTCACCCATCCCACCTGCGCGTTGTCGCCCCCAACTGGGCTCCCAGACAGCGCCATTCGTGTGTCAGGCAGCCCACTTGTGTCACCCGACACCTGCCCCGACGTCACCGGTTCGGGTGTCTCACACCACCCCCGGCACAGCCCCGTGGCACAACCACCAGCCCGCGTGGGACACCAACTCCACCTCACCACCCGCACCTTCCCCGCCCGCCCCCACCCTCCTGGGAGGCGGTCGAACACCCACGACGGCCCGCCGCGCAGCGGCCCACCCACCCCGATCACCCACCCACAACCCGACACGCCCCGCACCACCGACGGCAAGGGCGGTGCCTCGCCACCCGGCGCGTACCCCACCGGCCGGCCACCGTGGTGGCGCCGACGCCGAGCCGATCGACAGGCTCACGAAAACTCCCTACCGTGGTGATCGCGGGAGGCGCAGACTTGCGCCATGACCGACATGGGCGCGTTCCAGACAGCCATGGCCACCTGGGCGGCCGGCGGCCCCGGCGAGCCCGCACGTGACCTGGCCACCCGGCTCTCCCTGCGGACAGCCGTCCTCCTCGAAGGGCCCAGCGACCTCGCCGCGATCAACGCGCTGGCCGCACGCCGCGACCGCGACCTGGCGGCCGAAGGGGTGTGCGTCCTGTCGATGGGCGGCGCGATGAGCGTCGGACGCTTCGCCCACCTCCTCGGCTCACCCGGCCTCGGCCTGCGCCTCATCGGACTCTGCGACATGGGCGAGCGCCGCTTCTACGCCCGTGGTCTGGAACGGGCCGGCGACGCCGAGGCCGAGTTCTTCGTCTGCGCGGCCGACCTGGAAGACGAACTCATCCGCGCGCTCGGTGTGGCACGGGTGGAAGAACTCGTCCACGCCGAGGGAGACCTCCGAGCTCTGCGGACCTTCCTCCACCAGCCCGCCCAGCGGGGCCGCACCCCACAGCAACAGCTGCGCCGCTTTCTCGGCACGAAGAAGGGGCGCAAGATCCGCTACGGTCACGTCCTGGTCGAGGCCCTGGACCCCGACCACGTGCCCGCCCCCCTCCACGAATTGTTCGCCACCCTCTGACCACGACCCGCCCAGGTCAACGCGTGCTCGGACCCCGAACGACACGTACCCGCCGTGCCGCGCCCCACCGACCCTCGGCAGCCCGCTTCGCCCCGGCGAGTACCGGTCACCTCGGCCGCCGAGCGCCTCCGCCGAACGTCGGGACCGGTCCCGACGCGGGTCGGTTGACTGGGCGTATGACCCGCCTGCCGTCACCGACGACCACCTCACCCCGACCGCGCGTACGTCGCCTCGCGCGCGGCACTCTCATCCGCGCGGCGCTGTGCACGGCCACGGCCACCCTCCTGGCCTCCTGTGGCTCCGACAGCTCCGAGGACACGCGCTCCCACGACACGAGCCGGCCCCCCTCGGCACCCACCTCCGCCCGCTCGCCCTCGACCGCCCCCACGTCCGCCAGCCCGACACCCCGGCCGACGCTGCCGCGCGCGAAGGACGGCACGAACACCGCCGCGTGCCGAGACGGCCGCTGCGAGGTCCGCGTCGCCGAGGGAGGCAGCGTGCCGGTTCCACGGCGGTCGGGCGTCGGCCAGATCGAGGTGGCGGAGGTCGGGAGACAGACGGTCGTGCTGTACGCGCCGCTGGTCCAGCCGCAGTACTCCACCGACGGCGGGTGCACGATGAGCATCGTCGGGCCCGACGCCACCTCACCCGGATCCATGCGGTTGACCTGCCCGACGGGGACGAGGGCGGGCGTCAACAAGCTGCGCCTGCACGTGGTCGGCGCCCTGGGCAAGACCGCCGTCCTCCGCTTCGAGCTGGCCTCCTCCGACGCGGCGGCCTAAAGCCCATCCACCCGGGCTGTCCCACTCCGCCGTGCGATCGCCCCGGCGTCCCACCGGGGGAGTAGGACCGCCTGGGCCGTACGAACCGCCCGACAGCCGGCACACCCGATCCGCGCTCGGCGGTGCGCCCGGCGCCGCGGGCCCACTCGCCTCGGGCGGCGCTGTTGCCGGACGGGTGGTGGGGTTCCTAACGTCACGGCATGACTGATGCCGCTTGCGAGTCCGACCGCACCGTGACCGTCGCCGTCGTCCAGGCGTCCGCCCCGCTCTTCGACACCCCGGCCGCCCTCGGCCGAGCCGAGGAACTGCTCCGTGAGGCCGCCGGACGGCGGGGTGCCGCAGTGGTCGTCTTCCCCGAGGCGTTCCTGGGCGGCTACCCCAAGGGCCTGGACTTCGGCATCGCGGTGGGCAGCCGGAGCCCGGCGGGCCGCGACCTGTTCCGCCGCTACCAGGCCGCGGCCATCGAGGTGCCCGGCCCGGAGGTCACCGCCCTGGCCGCCCTCACCCGCGAACTCGGATGCCACGCCGTGATCGGCGCCATCGAACGCCAGGGCGCCACCCTGTACTGCGTCGCCCTCTTCTTCGGCCCCGACGGCTACCTTGGCCTGCACCGCAAACTGGTCCCCACCGCCGCGGAACGCTATCTGTGGGGCCAGGGTGACGGCTCCACCCTCCCCGTCATCGACACCGGCACCGCCCGCCTCGGCGCGGCCATCTGCTGGGAGAACTACATGCCGCTCCTGCGCACCACGATGTACGCGAAAGGGGTGGACCTGTGGTGCGCGCCCACCGTCGACGACCGCGACGTCTGGCAGGCCACCATGCGCCACATCGCCGTGGAGGGCCGCTGTTTCGTCCTCAGCGCCAACCAGTACCTGCGCCGCGACGGCCTGCCGGGCGACCTCCACCCCGTCCAGGGTGACGAGCCGGACACCGTCCTGATCGGCGGCGGTTCCGTCATCGTCTCCCCGCTCGGCGAGGTGCTCGCCGGACCGCTACGCGACGGCGAGGGCATCCTCACCGCCAGGCTCGACCTGAACGACCTCGCCCGCGCCCGCTTCGACTTCGACGCCGTCGGCCACTACGCCCGCCCCGACCTGTTCACCCTGCACGTCGACGAGAGCCCGCGCACCGCCGTGAGGTTCGGCGGCTGAGGCCACCCGACACCAGGCACCACGCCGACAGCCGAACGCGCCGGGCCCCCGCGCGACCAGCCGGCCCGCCCCTCGCGGGGGCCCGGCCACCCGGAGAGGTGGCCGGACGGTGCCATGGTCGGTCGGCGCGGGGCCGGGGTGGGGGGCCGGGCGGGTCAGCCGGCGGCCAGGAGTTCGAGCGTGTCGATGACGCGGTGGGAGAACCCCCACTCGTTGTCGTACCAGGCGACGACCTTCACATGACGACCGTCCACCCGCGTGAGAGCGGAGTCGAAGATCGCCGAGGCGGGGTTGCCGGTGATGTCGGATGACACCAACGGGTCCTCCGAGTACTCCAGGACACCCTCGAGCGGGCCCTGGGCCGCGGCCCGGTAGGCGGCCAGCACGCTCTCACGCGTCACCTCGCGGGTGACGGTCGTGTTGAGCTCGACGATCGACCCCACGGGGACCGGTACGCGGATGGAGTCGCCCGCGAGCTTGCCGTCGAGCTCGGGCAGGACGAGGCCGATCGCCTTGGCGGCGCCCGTCGTGGTCGGCACGATGTTCACGCCGGCGGCGCGGGCGCGACGGGCGTCGCGGTGCGGGCCGTCCTGCAGGTTCTGCTCCTGGGTGTAGGCGTGCACGGTGGTCATGAAGCCGTGCTCGATGCCGGCCAGCTCGTGGAGCACCGAGGCCAGCGGAGCGAGCGCGTTGGTGGTGCAGGAGGCGTTGGAGACCACCGTGTGCGCGGCCGGGTCGTAGGCACCGGTGTTGACACCGTAGGCCAGGGTGACATCGGCCCCGCTGGAAGGCGCGCTCACCAGCACCTTCCGGGCACCCGCGGCGAGGTGGGCGCGCGCGGCCTCGGCCGAGGTGAAGCGGCCCGTGGACTCAAGGACGATGTCGACGTCCAGCTCGGCCCAGGGCAGGTGGGCCGGCTCGCGCTCGGCGAGCACCCTGATGCGACGGCCGTCCACGACGATGGCGTCCCCGTCGACGGTCACCGGACGCCCGAGCCGGCCCGCCGTGGTGTCGTAGGCGAGCAGCCGCGCCAGGGTGGCGGGCTCGGCCAGGTCGTTGACGGCGACGACGTCGAGGTCGCTGCCCCGTTCGAGCAGGGCACGCAGCGCGTTGCGCCCGATGCGGCCGAATCCGTTGATGGCGATACGAGTCATCACAGGTGTCCTTTCGGTTCGCCACCAGCCTCGCGCGCCTGAGCCGCTCACGGCCCTGGCACGAGCGCCACGCTTCGAAAGAATCGCGCCAGACACCCGGACGGCGGTCTATCTGCTCCGAAAGGTGCGCCGGTACTGGCTCGGGGTGGTGCCCAGGGTGTGTTGGAAGTGCAGCCGCAGGTTGGCTCCAGTGCCCAGCCCGACATCGTTGGCGATCTGCTCGATGTCGCGCTCGGAGCGTTCGAGGAGTTCGCGGGCCATGTCGACGCGGGCGCGCGTGACCCACTGCATCGGCGTGTACCCGGTGTCCTCGACGAAGCGCCGCGAGAAGGTACGCGGCGAGACCGACGCGTGCCGGGCGAGTATCTCCAGGGTGAGCGGCTGGGCGAGATGGGCGAGCACCCACTCACGGGTGGTGGCGAACCGCTCCCCGAGCGGCTCGGGCACACTCCGTGGCACGTACTGCGCCTGGCCGCCGCTGCGGTAGGGGGCCGCGACCAGCCGCCGGGCGGCGTGGTTCGACACCGCCACCCCCAGGTCACCGCGCAACATGTGCAGACACAGGTCGATGCCCGAGGCGGCCCCGGCCGACGTCAGCACGCTGCCCTCGTCGACGAACAGGACGTTCTGGTCGACCCGCACGAGCGGGTGCTTGGCCGCCAGCGCCCGGGTGTAGTGCCAGTGTGTCGTGGCCCGCCTGCCGTCGAGCAACCCCGTCGAGGCCAGCGCGAACGCCCCGGTGGAGATGGCCGCCAGCCGCGCCCCCCGACGGTGGGCCGCCAGCAGCGCGTCCACGACGGCCGGCGGCGGGTCCTCACGGTCCGGAAGCCGATAGCCGGGGATGAAGATGACGTCAGCCCACTCCAACGCCTCCAGGCCGTGGGCGAGGTGGTACGACAGCCCGTCACCCCCGGCCACCAGCCCGGGGGCCGCACCACACAGCCGCACCTCGTACGGCATGCTGGCACGCGTGGTGAACACCTGCGCGGGAATGCCGACGTCGAGCGGCTTGGCCCCCTCAAGGACCAGAACGGCGACCGGCCGCAGATCGGAAGCTGACATGGTGGTCACCCTAGGCAGTCCACCCCACGCCGGCACGCCGAGACAGGTAACCGCCGCCCGGTGACGGCCTTCCGCGGTGGCGGGGAAAGGGTGACACTCGCGCCAGGCGTCGCGACGCGTCGCCCCGTGTCAGTCGAGCACGTCGGCGTCGACGCGGGAGAAGACCACGTCCATCTCCCCGCTGATGGGACGGTCCCAGCGACGGGGCGGCTCTGGACGCCTGAGAGCCTGGGGGTAGCTCGCGGCCCGGTAGTCGTTGGTCAGGCGGTACGTGTGGAAGCCGCGCACACGCATCGCCTCCAACAGGTCCTCGACGGAGAAGCCGAGTTTCTCCATGCGAGCCGGTGTGACCTCCACCGCGAGCTCCACGTCCGGGCGCATCCGGTCGAGCGCCGGCAGAAGGCCACGGACCACCGCACCCTCGGCGCCCTCCACGTCGATCTTGATGACCCTGGCCCGAGCGATCTCATCCGCCTCCAACAACTCGGTCAGCGGATACGCCGTGGCGTCGAACGTCGACTCGGCCGGCCCGTCGTACGGCACGATGGAGTTGGCGCCCGTATTGCGCGAACTGGCCAGCACGAAGGTCAGCGTCTCCTCCCGGTCCGAGACGGCCGCGTTGACCGCGCGTATGTTCTCGATCCCGTTCACCGCGATGTGTCGCAGAACTCGCCCGTGGGAGACCGGCGACGCTTCGAGGGCGACCACGCGGCCCTCGGGACCGACGAGCCCGGAGCCGAGCAGCGAGAAGTAGCCCACATTGGCGCCCACGTCGACCAGGACGTCCCCGGGCCGCAGACGTCCTTCCATCCAACGCGTCATGTGCACTTCCCACGCGCCGAAGAGCTGGATATAGCGCTGGATCAGGTCGCGCGAGTCGCAGGCCATGAGGGCGCCGAACCGGGTCGTGACCACCCGCTGACGTGGATGGTCCCGGAGGCGTGGATTCAGGTAGTGGGCCGCGAGACGCCCCTTCAGCAGAGAGCCGGGGGCGTTACGCACATATCCACGGCCCAGGGTGGTCATGAGGTCCGACGCGCGGAGGCGAACAGAGGGAAGCATGCGGCGACGGTACGAGTCGGGCCAGCCCAGATCAAGATCCCGTGGCGTTGACGCCCTCCCGACAGGGGGCGGCTCCCGCGTGGTCCTCGGTGGCCTGTCGGCTGCCCACGGCACCCGGGAACCGGCTTTCCTCACGCCCGTGGTGCTGGATTTCCGTCGGATGGTTGGCCGTGGCGGGGGCCGCCCAGCTCCGCTGACCACCCCGTGCGATCGGGCGAACACCACCGTTCGTGCGACCCTCGGCGCTTGCTCGCGAGAGAGAGATCCCGAGACTGATGCGCGGGTCAGGACGCGGATAGCGGGCGGCTCCGGTATCCGAACCACCCTCCCGCACGCACCACATGCATGCGCCCCCCCGAGCCCCGCGAAAAAGGGACGAGGGGAGAAGTGCCACCGGGATGCGCTCCGTTCGCGGGGCGATGCGCTGAGAGCGCTCGAAGGAGACCGCCCCTGCCAGCCCGCAGGAACGGCGGCCCTCCGCGGTGGGTAGGGACAGCGGTGCTCCTCCGTGGGGCTGGCGAACGCGTCACCTCTTCCACCGTCGCCGAACGCGTCACCGACCCGCCCGGCCCAGCATGCCGACGGCCCGCCCTGACGACCCACGCCGCCCGGCTCCCCGGTCACGGGGCGACAGCACGCCGCCCCGCACCACCCTGGCCGACACCCGACCGCGACGGCCCGTGGGGCGCTCGCTCAGAGTGTCGTGCGCAGCGCGCGGGGTTCGCGGGTCAGGCCGACGTAGTCCTCGGCGAACGCGGTGGCGGCCCGGCGCGAGGTGACCAGGTGGCGCAGCCGTGCCACCCGCATGCGCCGTTCCATCGCGTCGTCGTCCGGGCGTGGGTGCAGCAGCCAGGTCATGCGGGCGGAGAAGTCCTGGGCCTGCCACACGTGGCGTAGACAGGTGGCGGTGTAGTCGTCCAGGGGCGCGCGGTTGCCCGCCGCGTACCAGGAGACCAGCGAGCGGGCCAGGATCGTCGCGTCAGCCACCGCCAGGTTCAGGCCCTTGGCCGCCGTGGGGGGCACGATGTGCACGGCGTCCCCCGCCAGGAAGAGCCGCCCGTACTGCATGGGTTCGGCCACGAAGCCACGCATGGCGGTGATGCCGCGCTGCCGGATGGGGCCCTCGTGCAGAGGTTCCCCCGAGGGACACAGCCGGGTGTGTAACTCCTCCCAGATACGCGCGTCCGACCACTGGTCGAGACCCTGGTCCGGCGGGACCTGGAGGTAGAGCCGGCTGACGGTCGGCGAGCGCATGCTGTACAGCGCGAAGCCCCGCTCGTGCGCGCCGTAGACCAGCTCCCGGGCGGCGGGTGGCGCGTCGGCCAGGATGCCCAGCCAGGCGAAGGGGTACTCGCGATCGTAAGTGCTCAACCGGCCGGCGGGTACGCTGCGGCGAGTCACCCCGTGGAACCCGTCGCAACCGGCGACGAAGTCGGCCCGCACCGCGAGCGGTTCACCGTCCACGGTGCATCGCACCTCCGCGTGGTCCCCGGTGACACGGGTGAGCGTGACCTCGTCCGCGCCGAACAGGGGCGCCGCCCCGGCGGTCACCCTGGCCTGGATCAGGTCCTTGACCACCTCCTGCTGCCCGTACATGGTCACCGTGCGACCACACAGCTCGGCCGTGCTCAGACGATGGTGCCCGCCGTCGAAGCGGAGCTCGAAACCCTCGTGCACGCGCCCCTGCCGCCGCATGCGCTCCCCGACCCCGATGTCCCGCAGGAGGTCGGCCGTGCCCTGCTCCAGCAGCCCGGCGCGGACCCGCCCCTCCACGTACGCGCGCTCGCGCCGCTCCAGGACGACCGACTCGATCCCCTCCAGGTGAAGCAGGTGTGCCAGGACGAGCCCGGCCGGGCCCGCGCCGACGATGACCACCTGGGTACGTATGCGACGCAACGTGTCCGTCTCCTTCGTCGGGCCCCGTCCACGGCGTCGTCCACCGTTCGGCGGCCGGGGCCGGGGCCTGGCCGAACCGGTGGTCGTGACGGGGACTCAGCCGGCCCGACCCGGCTGGCGGTCGGGAAAGCGGGTGTCCAGCAACCGCAGCAGCGGCGTGGCCTTCACCGCGGTCTCCTCGAACTCCGCCGCGGGGTCGGACAGCGCGACGATCGCGCCCCCGACGCCGTAGGTGAGCCGGTCGGGGCCCGCGACCACCGTGCGGATCACGACGCTCAGATCCACCGCGCCGGAGAGGGAGAAGTAGCCGACGGCCCCCGCGTACACGCCGCGCGGCCCCGCCTCCAACTCGTCGATGATGCGCATGGTGCGGATCTTGGGGGCGCCGGTCATGGAACCGCACGGAAAGGCGGCGCGCACGCAGTCGACGGCCGAGTAGCCGGCCCGCAGCCGGGCCCGGACGGTGGAGACCATCTGGTGCACGGTCGCGTACGTCTCGACGTCGAACAGCCCCGGCACGTACACCGAGCCCACCTCGGCGCACCGCCCCAGGTCGTTGCGGACCAGGTCCACGATCATCAGGTTCTCCGCCCGGTCCTTCTCGCTGGCGCGCAGTTCCGCGCGGAGCGACGCGTCCTCGCCCGGCGTCGCCCCCCGCGGCCGGGTGCCCTTGATGGGCCGGGACTCCGCCACCCGGTCGGCGGAGACGGACAGGAAGCGCTCGGGTGAGGTGCTCAGCACCGACAGGTTGTCCAGGAGCAGCAGTGCGCCGAACGGCGCCGGACTGGTGCGCCGCAGGAAGCGGTACGCCTCCCACGGGTCGAGCCGCCCGTCGGCCTGGGCGACGTTGGTCAGGCACACCTCGTAGGTCTCACCCTGGTCCATCGCCTTCTGGCAGGCGGCGATGGAACCCAGATACGCTTGCCGCCCGTGCCGCGCCCGCAGCGGGGACAGCCGCTGGGCGCCGGCGGCCGGCTCGGGCGCCCGGCCTGTCAGCCGGTCGAGCGTCGCACGGATGTGTTCGAGCCAGGAACGGGCCGCGCGCTCGTCGTGGCCCTCGACGAGCGCCAACAGGTAGGTGGTGCCAGTGAGATGGTCGAGGACCACCGCACGGTCGGCGTAGATCAGGAACGCGTCGGGATCGGGGGAGCGGTGGGCGCGCTGCCCGCCGCACTCGGCCTTCAGCTCGTAGCCCAGATAGCCGACCCAGCCCAGCGTGAAGTCGAAAGGTGTCTCAGGTATCGCGGCGGGGTGGGCCGCCAGGTCGCGATCCAGCCAGTCCAGGAAGCCGCTGGTGATCACCTCGGTGCCGGACGGCGACTCGACCGTGACCGTCCCCTCCCACACGTCGCCCCGGGCCACCCTGGCCAGTGGCCCCGTGGCGTCGCCCAGGAACGAGAACCGACCGGTCCCCGGCCCGCTCGCGCTGCTGTCCAGCCAGAACGCGTACCGCGAGGAACGGAAGAGGTGATCGAAGACCACCTCGTCAGCGACCCGGGTGGGAAACGACTCCACCAGCACCCGCCGTGGCCCGCCACCGGGCCGCCGGCCGTCCCCGCCCGCCGCCGACCCGGCTGGCCCGCGCGACCCCGCGTGCCGCGCCTCCGGCCCGTGCGGTACGGACGGGCCCGCCTTCGAGGCGCCGGGCGCGGCGGTGACCGGCGCGTCGGCGCTGGGGGCGAGTGGGCGGGGCGCGGGCGGGGAAGTGGCGCCCCGCCGCGAGGTGTGGGGGCGCGAACGGTCCGCCGTGCGATGCCACTCGATCGTCAAGTGCCGGAAGTTGCGCAGGAGTTGATGACCATGCTCCGTGGAGACGGATTCGGGGTGGTACTGCACCCCCCACTGGGGCCGGTGCCGGTGACGCACCCCCATCAGGACCCCGTCCGCCGACCAGGCGGTCGCCTCCAGCTCGGCGGGCAGTTCCCCGACCGCCAGGGAGTGGTAGCGCACGGCGTCGAACGGCGAGGGTATCCCCGCGTACAGGTCCCCTCCCGTGTGCCGTACCGGGGAGACCCGGCCGTGCCGCACCTCGGGCGCGTATCCGACGCGCGCTCCGGCGACCTCGCAAATCCCCTGATGGCCCAGGCAGACGCCGAGTAGCGGCAGCTCACCCTTTTCTATGAGGGGGCGACACATGCCGAAGTCCTCGGTCCGTTCGCAACTTCCTGGTCCGGGGGAAATCACGACATTGTCGAATGCCAACAGTTCGTCGGCGGAGGGACAGCGGTCGTCATTACGCAGCACCACCGGGTCGGCACCGTTCACCTCCGCCAGATAGTGAAAGAGGTTGTAGGTGAATGAGTCGTAGTTATCGACGAGTAACGTCCGTATGACACCGGAATTCACCAGCAGACTCCTGTTTCCCCCGTTGTGACCGCCACCGCGCACCGTCGCGCGTCCGTAGGGCCGGGCGGGCGCGTAGCTGACAGGGCCGCCCGTCGCGTGCCCGTTGTCGTGAAGCGGCGGTCGTCGTGCGGTACGCGTGCGAGGCGGGGGGTTTCCACGGCGCCCCGGGCCGGAGACGGACACCGGTACCGCCGTACGGCGGCATACCGCGCACCGCGCGTGCACTCCACCCAGGCACGGTCGATCCCGGGCCTCCGACGCGCGAAAGCGCTTGGCCGGCGAGGCGACCGGGCCCGGTGACCGCGACCCGCGCTCCTCGCCGTGAGCCCCCCGTGGCCGATGCTAGGGAAGTCGGGAAGCCGGGCCTCACGTCACCCTAAGCAGCGGCCAATCACAGGATCTGCCGGCCTCGATGACATGTCAAGATGCTTTGGGTATAGGTAGTGACGCGGATGGCAATTTCTCGCGATCATTACCCGCGACCGCACGAAAAAAGCCCGTCTTGACGCGGCATACGCGCACCTGCTGTGCTGGAAGTCGCCGCCGTGCCCGTCGGGTTCGCCCAGCGCGGCAAGGCAATCGGGAACCGAAAAAGCTTTACCTGTTCCGCTCCGCAGAAAAGGCCGAAAGGCGATCATCGGTGCGCCGGTCAGCACTGCCGGGCACACCACGAGGTGACGGGGGACGGCGCCGTTGACGCAGATCGGAATCAACTTCTTCCCTGACGTGGATCACCGCACCAAGGCCGCGGACCAGTACTTCGCCGAGTGTCTGGATATCGTCGAACTGGCCGACCGGCTCGGCTACCATCACGTACGCATCGTGGAACACTACTTCCACCAGTACGGTGGCTACTCGCCCAACCCCATGATGTTCCTGGCCGCGGCGGCAGCCAGAAGCCGACGGCTGCGACTCATCACCGGCGCGGTCCTCCCGGCGTTCAACCACCCGCTCAAACTGGCCGGTGAGATCGGCATGCTGGACGCCATCTCCGGCGGCCGACTGGAGGTCGGCTTCGCCAGGGCCTTCCTGCCCCACGAGTTCCTCCGCTTCGACGTGGCCATGGACACCAGCCGGGCCCGCTTCGACGAAGGCGTGCACACCGTCCGCAAGCTGCTCACCGAAGAAGAGGTCACCCACCAGGGCCGCTTCCACTCCTTCCCGGCCACCACCTCACTGCCCCGACCCACCCAACGCCCCCACCCCCCGATGTGGATCGCCGCCCTCTCCAGCGAGCAGAGCTTCCGCCGCGCGGGCGAGCTGGGGTGCGGCATCATGGCCAACCCCCTCGCCGCCGAAGCCATGCGCCACAACCTCGGCGTCTACCGCGAGGCATGGCAGACAGCCGGCCACCCGGGACGCGGCCGGGTCATGCTCGCCTTCCACATGTACTGCGCGCCCGACACGAAGACAGCCCAGGACCAGGCCGAGGGGCCGATCAACTCCTACCTGCACAGCCTGGTGGACGCCGCGTCCGACTGGACGGGCGGCGCCGCGAGCGCCGACTACCCCGGCTACCAGCAGATGATCGCCAGCCTCGCCAAGGACGACTTCCGCAGCGTGCTCGCCCGCTCGGCCGCGCTGGTCGGAAACCCCACCGACATCCTGGAACGGCTACGCGAGGTCCAGGAACTCAGCGGGGGCTTCGAGGTCGCCAGCCTCCAAGCCAACTTCTCCACCCTCGACCCACGGCTGGCCCGCGCGTCCGTCACCCTCTTCGGTGAGAAGGTGCTGCCCAGGCTGCGCGCCCCCCACCCCGACAGCCCCGCCTGAGAAGAGCACCACATGGACCAGCCCAGCCACGCGGTGGGTGACTACCACGGCTCACTCCAGCGCAGCCACGACAGCCGCACGCGCGCCGACCGGCCGGCCGAGTTCCACCTCGCCGGCCGCCAGTGGACCCTGCTGGGCGAGGTGTTCGCACCGGTGTACTCACCCTCGTCACAGACCTTCCTCGACCTCCTGGACTTCCCGGTCGGCGGCACGGTCCTGGAGATCGGAAGCGGCGCCGGCGTCATCGCGGTCAGCGCCGCACTCGCGGGCTGCGCCCAGGTCGTCGCCACCGACATCAGCCCCGAAGCCGTCCGCAACACACGACTCAACGCAGCCCGCCACGGGGTCGCCGACCGGGTGCGCTGCCAGGTCAGCGACATGTTCGCGGCACTCGACCCCCACGAGCACTTCGACCTGGTCTTCTGGCACTCCAACTTCGTCCACGCACCCGAGACCCTGGACCACCTCGACTACCACGACCTGGCCTACGTCGACCCCGGCTACCGGGCACACCGCGCTTACCTCGCCGAAGCCCCCCACCGCCTCCGCCCGGGCGGCGACGCCCTGCTCGGCTTCAGCAGCCGAGGCGACATGGACCTGCTGCGCCGGCTGGCCGCCGAGACCGGCGTCGAGCTGGCCCACCTCGCGCGCCGGCCCGTCCCCGAGACGACCCATGTCGTGGACTACCAACTGCTCAGACTGACCCAGGGCCCACACCCCGAGCAGGGAGAAGACACCGCGTGATCCACCCCGGCCACGGACGCCGCCCAGCCGGCTCCGCGGCACTGACCGTGACCGTCCTGCTCGCCGGCGAGTTCCTGGCCATCTTCGACATCTCCGTGGTCAACGTGCTGCTACCCACCATCCAGCACGACCTGGACGCCGGCGACGCCGAGTCCTACCTGGTGGTGGCGTGCTACGCGATGACCTACGCGAGCCTGCTGGTGACCGGCGGTCGGCTCGGCGAACGACACGGCATCCGCGTCGTCTTCCTCACCGGCGTCGCCCTCTTCGGCCTCGCCTCCGCCGCCTGTGCCCTCGCACCCACCCTGCCCGTGCTGGCGGGAGCACGCGCGGCCCAGGGCGTCGGCGCGGCACTCCTGTTCCCCCAGGTCCTGGCCGGCATCCAGCAGGTGCTGCCGGCCCAACGGCGCGGCCCGGCACTCGGCGCGTTCGGCGCCGTCCTGGGCGCCGGCTCCACCCTCGGTCAGCTCGGCGGTGGCGTCCTGGCCGAACTCGACATCGCCGCCACCGGATGGCGCTCGGCCTTCTGGGTCAACGTGCCGCTCTGCCTGGCCATCGTGGCGGCGGGAGCCACACTGCTGCCCGGCGAGCGGACCAGCACCCGACGCCTGGACCTGCCCGGCGCCCTGCTGCTCGCGGTGACGATGGCCGCCGTGACCCTGCCCTGGTCGATGCCGGGCACCACGAACAACCCGCGCCACGCGGTGCCCGCACTCGCGATCCTGGCCGGCGCGGGCACGGCCTTCGTGTGGTGGGAACGACGCCTGACCCACCGTGGCGGGTCACCCCTGCTCCATACCGACCTCTTCCGGCACTGGACCTTCGGCGCCGGCCTGGCACTGTGCCTGCTGTTCTTCTGCACCCAGGTCCCCTTCTACGTCGTCCTCGCGCGAACAGCCCAGGACGGCGCCGGGCTCTCCCCCCTGTCGTCAGCCATGCTCTACGCCGGGCTCGGCGTGGCCTTCCTCGCCGCCTCCGTCCTGGCGGGCCGACTCGACGCCCGCCACATGGTGTGGCTCACCACCTGCGGCCCGGTCCTCACCGCGCTCAGCTACCTGGGCCTGTCCCGCCTGACCGCGCACCAACTCCACCCCGCCGAGCCCTCGGTAACCCTCCTGCTCATCCTCAACGGCCTGGGCGCGGGGCTTGTGGCACCCACTCTCATCCGCTTCGTCCTGACCGGCGTCCCCACCCCACTCGCCGGCGTGGCATCCGGACTGCTGGCCACCGCGCAGCAGACCGCCAACTCCATCGGAGTGGTCACCGCCGGCGCCGTCTTCCACGCCGGCGGCCACGGCCCCCGCACACTCACCGGCTTCCACGCCACCCTGCTCTACTTCACCGCGCTCGCCGCGGCGACCGCGGCCCTGGCCGCGACCGTCGCCCGTGGACACGCGACACACCGACAGGCACCCGAACCCGACCCAGCACACCCGTAGCACAGACCACGCCCCGGGCAACCGCGTACACCAGGCGAAGCCACGGCAGAGAGCCGCCGGTCAGGCCACGGGAACCCGCCCCCTGACATGCTGGACGACATGGCGACACTCGACGGATCACCCGCCTCCACGGACGACCTGCTTCCCCTGGCCCTGACCAACTTCGGCCACTTCACGACCATGCGCGTCGAAGCCGACGGCAGCGTACGGGGCCTTCGACTGCACCTGGACCGCCTGGCCCGAGACTGCGCGACCGTGTTCGGCACGGACCTCGACACCGGGTACGTACGCGACCTGATCCGCGATGCCGTCAGCCCACAGCGAGGACCGTGCGTCGTACGCACCACGCTCCACGACCCCACGATCAACATGAACAACCCCGCCGCCGCCACCACCCCACGCCCCCTGATCTCCGTACGCCCCGCCGCCGCCCCGCCATCGGCCCCGCTGCGCGCGCTGAGCCTGACCTACGAACGCGACCTGCCCGAGGTCAAACACGTCGGCCTCTTCGGCACCCTGTGGGCACGCCGGACCGCACAACACGCGGGCTACGACGACGCGTTGTTCGTCGGCCGCGACGGGCTGGTCAGCGAGGGCGGAACATGGAACGTCGGCTTCGTCGACGACCAGGACACCGTGGTGTGGCCACAGGCCCCCGTACTCCCCGGCATCACCATGACACTGCTCCAGCGGCGCATCGCACACCGCGTCGCCCCCCTGACTCTGGCCGAGGCCACCACCATGAGCGCGGCCTTCGCGACGAACGTCAGCATCGGTGTCCGCCCCCTGGCCACCCTGGACACCACCGGCTTCGCCCCCGACCACCCCGTCCTGAAGCAACTCCAGGCGGCGTACCAGTCGATCCCCGGCGAACCGCTGTAGGCACGGCCGGCGGTACACAGCCCGCCGTGGCAACCCGTAGACCAACCTGCCGCGCACGAGTGTGACCCACGAGCCCCTGGGGCACCGCCGCGCGGGTCACCGACCATCGGGTGCCCACGACCTGACGAGCGAGTACGGCGACAGAGCCAGGACCCGCCGACCACGGGGCCCGCTCACGCGCGGCACCCGCTCCCTCCGGCACCGGTGACCCATGGCCAGGTGGGCGCGCGATCAGGAACAGGACCGCAGAGAACCGGGGACCTCCTCCGCGCGCACCGCGCAGGCCACCCCCGCGCGATCCTGGTTCGCCCAGCCCGCGTCGCGAACAGGGCCCCCGGACCACCCGAGGGTGGCGAGTGCGTCTGGAGTCAGATCACTGTGCCCGGGGTCGGATGCGGTAGGCCGTCGCGACGCCGGTGACGGCCAGAGCCGCCGTCAGGGCGAAGGTCACGGCCAGCGCGGTGGACGTGGTCCCACCGTGGGCGTGGGCCAGGGCGATGGCCGCACCGCCGACACCGCTGAGCCCGGCGGTCGCCAGCGTCTGGGCCAACTGCATCGACCCGCTGGCCTCACCCTGCCGAACGGCGGGCGCCTGCTCCATCGCATCGGTCGTGGCGGCATTGAACGCCACACCCATCCCCGCGCCACCGATCGCCCAGCCGACCACCGCCACCAGCGGCGGCACCGCGTCGACCAGGATGCCGGCGGCGATCACCGCGATGCCCACGGCCAGCACCGCGAAGCCGACCGAGATCGGCACCGCCCGCGACCGGCCGCTCCAGCGGCTGTCCGCGCGCCCCTGCCAGGCCGCGCCGACCACCCAGGTGATCGCCCCGGCCGACAGCCCCAACCCCGCCTCGGTCGCGCTCAGCCCGCGCAGCCGGGTCAGGCCCAGCGGCAGGAACGCCTCGCTCCCGAAGTAGGCGCCACACAGCAGGAAGCGCAGCACGACACCGGTGGGTACACCACGCCGTACGGTGAGCGTGCCGGCCGGCATGACCGACCGCAGCCCGACCACCGCGCCCACCGCACCGACCAGCACGAGCGGTACGAGCAGCGCCGGATCGGTGCGCTCCAGACCCACGAGCAGCACGGCCGTGCTCGCGCTGACCAGAACGCCGAGCGCCACGGGCCCGCGCCACCACGGGACACGGGCCCCGTCGGCGACCGGCACGGGCGACGTACGGCTGAAGCGTGCCAACGGAGGCACAGCCATCATCCAGGCGACCACGATCAGCGGCAGCAGCAGCACGAACACCCCACGCCAGTGCACGTGCTCGGCCACAAGGGCGGCGATGGCCGGACCGACCAGCGAGGGAACCGTCCACCCACCGGAGACCAGCGCGAACATGCGGGCCCGCAGCCGTTCGGGATACACCAGGGAGATCGCCGTGTACGCCAGCGCCATCACGGCCCCGACCCCCAGTCCCTGGACGAAGCGCCCGACCAGGAAGACGGGCCAGTTCGTCGCGGCGCCCGTCAGCGCGCAGCCGACGGCGAAGACGACCAGCCCGGTGCCCAGCGGCCGGGCCGGGCCACGACGGTCCGCCGCGCGTCCCGCCGCGACCGTCCCGATCAGGTTCGCGAGCATCAGTGTCGAGAGCCCCCACCCGTAGGCGTTGAGTCCGCCGAGCTTGCCCGCTATCTCGGGGAGCACGGTCGCCACGCCCATCGACTCGAACGCCACCAGACTGACCGAGAGCACGATTCCCCAGGTCATGGCCGTGTACGGAGCCTGGAAGATGCTCCCTGCGGTGGGTGGGGGAGGGGTGGGCGGCTCGGCCGCGACCACCCGGTCGGAGCGGTGGGCCGTCGTCGACTCGGTGGCGGTGGGCGATGGCGGGTCCAGCTCGTTCGGGGACGGCTCGGTCCTTCGGTCGCGGGCGGCTGCGCCGTCCGTCAGGTCGTGCTGCGGCATGCCGGGCCTCTATTTCGTTACGTTCCGGATCGCAATGAAATGCATGCTACCTATACTGGGCGACATGGCAAACCCCGGTAGCACTTCGCCCTCGACCGGGCCTCGCGCCGGCCGACCGCGCGACGCCCGCCTGGACGCGTCGATCCTGGAGGCGACGAGGGAACTGCTGGAGGAGGTCGGCTACCAGGGGCTGACCCTGGAAGCCGTCGCGGCGCGGGCCGGCACCACCAAGCCCGCCATCCGGCGGCGTTGGGCCTCGCGACAACTCCTCGTCATCACGGCCCTGGCGGAGATCATGGGCACCGCGCCGACCCCCGACACGGGCTGCACCCACTGCGACCTGATCAAGGGCATGGAAACGATCAGCCAGGCGTTCGGAGGCACCTTCGGTCGTCGAACGCTGCCCGCGCTCGTCGCCGACCTGGCCGATGACCCGGCGCTGGACCAGGTCTTCGCCGAAACAATCTTCCATCCCCGGCGCGTTACCACCGAGTTGGCCCTGCGACGCGGCATCGAGCGCGGCGACATCCGGGCCGACGCCGACATCGACCTGTTGCTCGACCTTCTCGCGGCTGCCACCTACCACCGCGTCCTCTTCGGCCATCGGCCGGTCACCGACCAACTGGCGCACGACGTGGTCATGACCGTCCTGGACGGCGCGGCAACCCCAAGCTGGCGCGACCACTACCGCCAGCGCCACCACGCGTAGCGTCCGGAGCGCGCTCAGCTCGGAAGCCCGCCGGCTCGCGTCCCCGCCGGCTGGGTCGCACTCACAGCACCCCGTCGACCACACACCGCACTCGTCGCCTCCCACACCTGGCGTGCCCGATGCGTCAGATGCGCGACCCACTCGGTGATCGGGCCACGGCTGAGGCTGCCCTACCTCGCGCGGCCGAGACGCGAACACCGTCGTCGCACCCCGTGCGGGCGGGTGCACTCCGCCCGGCGGATACACCGGAAAGCACGTACGTCGCCTGTGCGCCGACCGAACCGCCCGGAGGGGCGAGGTCCGGCTGTCAGGGTCCCGCTTCGGAGGCGCCCCGGCTGTGGCCGATCTGTGCGATGGCCGGGGCGGCGCCATGCCGGGCCGGCCGCGGATGCCCACGGGTGGGGGCTTGGCGCTGAGCGCGGGGCCTGGCGGGAGCTTCGTCCATCCCGACGGCCGCCGAGGGCGCGGCTCGTGAGGCCCAAGGCGCTGAGGAAGTGGTTGTCGCGCTCCTCCGACGCGGGTTGCTTCAGCGCGGTGCGGGCTGGGTGCGGCGTGCGTAGGCCCGGGCCGCTCGGGCACGGTCGCCGCAGCGGGTGGAGCACCAGTGGCGGCGGCCATGACGGAGCAGATAGCGGGTGCACGGGGGAGAGCCGCAGGCCGTGAGACGTTCGGCCGCAGCGCCGGTGAGGAGGTCGGCGGCGTCGGCGGCGAGGGTCGCCAGGGCGTGTTCGACGACCTGAGTGGTGGGATGAGCACCCGCTCGGTGCAGGCCACGATCTGCGTCCCAGTACAACAAGGTGGCCGCGGGAGCTCGGGTCAGGGCCTCGTTGATGGCGTGGAGGGCGCTGACGGGCGCGGGATGTCCCCCGAGCTTCGAGGCGATCAGCGCCCGGATCTGCTCGCGCAGGGTCCGCAGTTGGGCCGCGCACATCTCCTGCAACCCCGGGTCGTCCGGGGCGAGACCGCGCTCGGTCAGCCACTGGCCGGCGGTGGCCGGCGTGCCGATCAGATCGAGGAAGTGACCGCCTGGCAGAGCGATAGCGCTGTTGGCGAAGTCGAGGGAGGGGTACTGCTCCGCGCCTGGCGCGGAGGGTGGGGCGAGTGCGGCGGCCACGGGCTCCGTCATGGGCCTCATGGTACGGCTTGCTGGTATCCGTGAGGAGCCGCTACGGTCATCACGGATAGACTCCTTCTCATCCGTGAGGTTTTCTTTCATGTCTGTTGACAGCACGCCCGACGAGCAGATCACCGTCCGCGTCTTAGGCGGCCCGACCGCCCTCTTCGAGTACGGCGGACTGCGCTTCCTGACCGACCCCACCTTCGACCCGCCCGGCGACTACGCCGTGCCCGGCGGCCCGGGCCTGACGAAAACCGCCCCGTCCGCAGCCGACCCCACCGAGCTTGGCCGCATCGACGTGGTGCTCCTCTCGCACGACGAACACCCCGACAACCTCGACATCTCCGGCCGGGAACTCCTCGCCGACGTGCCGCTCACCCTCACCACCCCCGGCGGCGGGCAGCGCCTCGGGAGCGGAGCCAAGGGGCTCGCAGACTGGGAATCCATCGAGCTAGACCGCCCCGACGGCGGCACGGTGACCGTGACAGGCGTGCCCGCCATCCACGGCCCCGAGCCACGCGAGGACGTCGAGCCGATCCTCGGCCAGGTCGTCGGATTCGTACTGACCTCCACAGACCTGCCCACGGTCTACGTCAGCGGCGACAACGCCTCGCTAGATGCCGTCAGTCAGATCGCGGAGCGCTTCGGCCCCGTCGACACCGCCGTGCTCTTCGCCGGAGCTCCACGCTTCGACGGCCTCTTCGACGGCGCGCCGATCGTTCTCGACAGCGCGCAGGCCGCAGAGGCAACCAAGGCACTCGAAGCCCGCCGAGTCGTTCCCGTGCACTGCGACAGCTGGGCCCACTTCACCGAGGGCCGCGACGACCTCGTGACAGCCTTCAACCAAGCAGGCTTGGCCGACCGCCTCCACCTCAACTGACCCCACCCCAGCGCGCCCCCCGACTGCCAGAAACCCCATGTGACCCCCACGAAATCAAGGGGTCTGTCACCCGAATATCTGGGTGGCAGACCCCACAGCGGGCGCGACCGACGGAATCGGGCACGGGTCGCGGGCGAACGCCACGCACGGCGCGCGGTTGACATACTCGCCGATGTCACGGTGGACAGCCGTCCAGTTAAACTCCTCCGCCTTAGGAGCTGTTCGGGGCTTGGATCGCGCGTGTGGCGTATCAAGCGTGCACCACTCGCGTGCGCTGTTGTACGGGCCCAAGAGCGCCTTGACGAGATGCGGCCGCAGGACAGACGCTGCCCAGTTGCTCGAGCCGCACTTGCCTTGCTCGACGACCTCACAGCCCTGGGCCAACCCCAGAGCCCCCCGACTGAAACCAAGAGCGGCTCAAGAGTTGTCGAGTTTACAACTGATGACCCGTCAACTTTAGCTGATGCTCCATCAAGCTCCTTTATTCAGCGAGTAGTTGTTGCTATTCATGTCGGCGAGCGCGGGCCTAGTGTTGGTCTTCTGGCAGCCGTCCTAGCCAACTAGCTTGCGTACTGTGGGTGAGACACAAGTAGGGAAGGGGGCAGATCGCGGAGCGATCAGCCTCCTTCCCTACGAACCAACCCGGATCCGCGGAGCGGATCATCGGCCACGGAGTGGCCGCCCGTCTTCGCGGAGCGGAGACGGGTACCGACGCGTAGCGTCGGCGCGTCGTTCCTGCG
>NZ_JBHVJC010000022.1:0-158527 GCF_042799315.1 Streptomyces sp. NPDC057702
CCGGTACGCGACCGGTGGGCGGCGGCCCGCTGACGTGGTGCCCCGGGTGGGGCGGGCCCGTGACTCACCGCGCCCGCCCCGCCCGTGGCCGGGGACGGTCAGAGATCGAGGCTCAGAACTCGTCGTCGAAGGAGACCGAGCCCTCCACGGCGACCTGGTACGCCGAGGGGCGCCGCTCGAAGAAGTTGGTCAGCTCCTGGACGTTCTGCAACTCCATGAAGGAGAACGGGTTCTCCGTGCCGTAGCGGACCGGCAGGCCGAGGCGCAGCAGCCGCTGGTCGGCGACGCACTCCAGGTAGGCGCGCATGGACTCGGTGTTCATGCCGGGCAGCCCCTCGCCGCACAGGTCGCGCGCGAACTGCAGCTCGGCCTCGACGGCCTCCTCCAGCATCGCCGTGACCTGGCGGCCCATCTCCTCGTCGAAGAGGTCGGGCTCCTCCGCGCGGACCGTGTCCACCACCGAGAACGCGAACTCCATGTGCATGGACTCGTCGCGGAAGACCCAGTTGGTGCCGGTCGCCAGGCCGTGCAGCAGCCCGCGCGAGCGGAACCAGTACACGTAGGCGAACGCCCCGTAGAAGAAGAGCCCCTCGATGCAGGCCGCGAAGCAGATCAGGTTGAGCAGGAAGCGACGCCGGTCGGCCTTGGTCTCCAGCCGGTCGAGCTTCTCCACCTCGTCGATCCACCGGAAGCAGAACTGCGCCTTCTCGCGGATGGAGGGGATGTTCTCGACGGCGTCGAAGGCCGCGGCGCGGTCCTCCGGGTCGGGGAGGTAGGTGTCCAGCAGCGTCAGGTAGAACTGGACGTGCACGGCCTCCTCGAACAACTGCCGCGACAGGTACAGCCGCGCCTCGGGCGAGTTGATGTGCTTGTACAGCGTGAGCACGAGGTTGTTGGCCACGATGGAGTCACCCGTGGCGAAGAAGGCGACCAGCCGGCCGATCATGTGCTGCTCGCCCGGCGAGAGCTTGGCCAGGTCGGCGACGTCGGAGTTGAGGTCCACCTCCTCGACGGTCCAGGTGTTCTTGATCGCGTCGCGGTAGCGGTCGTAGAACTCCGGGTAGCGCATCGGCCGAAGGGTCAGTTCGAAGCCCGGGTCGAGCAGGTTCTTCCGCTGCCTGACCGCCTCGTCGGCGGGTCGGGCGGCGTCAGGGGTGGCGCTGGTGGCCGGGGTGGTGGCCGGGCTGGTCACTGGCATGCCTCGCAGGATTCGGGGTTCTCGAGAGAGCAGGCGACCGCGTCGGCTTCGGCGGGCGTCTGCTGGGCGGGTACGGGGGCACTGGCCGCCGCCTCGCCACCGCGCGCCGACTGGGCGATGCGGGTGGCCGGGCGCGAGCGCAGGTAGTACGTGGTCTTGATGCCGCGCTTCCAGGCGTACGCGTACATCGAGCTGAGCTTGCCGATGGTGGGCGAGGCCATGAAGAGGTTGAGCGACTGGCTCTGGTCCAGGTACGGCGTGCGGTCGGCCGCCATGTCGATCAGGGCGCGCTGCGGGACCTCCCAGGCCGTGCGGTACAGGTCGCGCACCTCCTGGGGGACCCAGCCGAAGTCCTGGATCGAACCGTTGGCCTCGCGCAGCGCGTCGCGGGACTGCGCGTCCCACACGCCCAGCTTCTTCAGGTCCTCCACCAGATAGCCGTTGACCTGGAGGAACTCGCCGCTGAGCGTCTCGCGCTTGAAGAGGTTGGAGACCTGCGGCTCGATGCACTCGTACACGCCGGCGATCGAGGCGATGGTCGCGGTCGGCGCGATGGCCAGCAGCAGCGAGTTGCGCATGCCGGTCCTCGCGATCCGCGCGCGCAGCGCGTCCCAGCGCTCGGGCCAGTGCGCGGCGGCGCTCGGGTAGTGGTCCGGGTGCAGCACGCCGCGCGCGGTGCGGGTCGCCTCCCAGGCCGGGTGCGGGCCGACGGGGGCCTGCCCGTCGGCGCCCCCGCCCGGGCGCTCGGCCAGGTCGGCGGAGGCCTCGTACGCCGCGAGCATGATCCGCTCGGACAGTCGGGTGGACAGCTCGGCGGCGCGCGGCGAGTCGAACGGCAGCCGCAGCCGGAAGAAGACGTCCTGCAGGCCCATGACGCCCAGGCCCACCGGCCGCCAGCGGGCGTTGGAGGTGCCGGCCTGCTCGGTCGGGTAGAAGTTGATGTCCACCACGCGGTCGAGGAAGGTGACCGCGGTGTGCACCGTGCTGTCCAGCTTCGCCCAGTCGACGGCGTCCAGCGGGTCGGCCAGGGACGCGGGGTCCACGTCCTCGCGCAGGTGCGCGGCGAGGTTGACCGAGCCGAGGTTGCACACCGCCGTCTCGCCGTCGTCGGTGACCTCAAGGATCTCGGTGCACAGGTTGGACGAGTGGATGACCGCGCCGGGCTCGGCGGTCTGGTTGGCGGTGCGGTTGGCGGCGTCCTTGAAGGTCATCCAGCCGTTGCCGGTCTGCGCGAGGGTGCGCATCATCCGCGCGTACAGTGTCCGGGCGGGCACCGTCTTGCTGGCTCTGCCCGCGGCCTCGGCGGCCCGGTAGGCGGCGTCGAACTCCTCGCCCCACAGGTCCACCAGGTCCGGCGCGTCGGCCGGGGAGAACAGCGACCAGTCCTCGTCCGCCTCGACGCGGCGCATGAACTCGTCCGGAATCCAGTGCGCGAGGTTCAGGTTGTGCGTACGCCGCGCCTCCTCGCCGGTGTTGTCCCGCAGTTCGAGGAACTCCTCGATGTCCGCGTGCCAGGTCTCCAGGTAGACGCAGGCCGCGCCCTTGCGCCGGCCGCCCTGGTTGACCGCGGCGACCGAGGCGTCCAGCGTGCGCAGGAAGGGGACGATGCCGTTGGAGTGGCCGTTGGTGCCACGGATCAGCGAACCACGGGACCGGATGCGCGAGTACGACAGGCCGATGCCGCCGGCGTGCTTGGACAGCCGCGCGACCTGGTGGTACCGGTCGTAGATCGAGTCCAGCTCGTCCAGCGGCGAGTCCAGCAGGTAGCAGGAGGACATCTGCGGGTGCCGGGTGCCGGAGTTGAAGAGCGTGGGCGAGCTGGGCAGGTACGCCAGCGAACTGGTCAGCCGGTACAGCTCGCTGACGTCGGCCAGCGCCCGCGCGGACCCCGCCTCGGCCAGACCACAGGCCACCCGCAGCAGGAAGTGCTGCGGGGTCTCGATGACCTGGCGGGTGATCGGGTGGCGCAGCAGGTAGCGGCTGTGCAGGGTCCGCAGGCCGAAGTAGCCGAAGCGGTCGTCGGCGCGACCCACGCCGTGCCCGTGCTGGGGCGCGTTCGTCCTCTTCAGCAGCGCGTCCAGGGCCGCGGCGTGGGCCCGGACGAAGTCCGCCGTCTCGTCCGCGATCAGCCCCTCGCGGTGCCCGACGGCCACCGACGTGGAGAAGGACACCGCGCCCTGCCCGGCGGCCTCCTCCGCGATGGCCCGGGTCAGCAGCCGCGCGGCCAGCCGCGAGTACTGCGGTTCCTCGGCGATCAGACCGGCCGCCGCCTCGGTCGCGAGCGACCGCAACTCCGCCTCGTCAGAACCGGGATGGCGGCCCCGCAACGCGGCGGCGGCGACCTTTCCGGGGTCGGTGGCGGGCAGGTCGGCGGTGAGGTCGGTCAGGACGCGCAACAGCGCGGTACCGGCTCCCTCGACCGCTGACTCTGAGACGGACTCGCGTGAAACGGGGTCCGCTGGCGCGATGGTCACGTGTGGCTCTCCCTCGCTCGGCAGGGGGCCACGCGGGAGAGGCGGAAGGCGCGCACGGGCGGGCCGCGACCTGAAGGTCGGGCCTGTCACGCGGCGTCCACCGGCCCAACCCGCGGGGCCCGGACGTTTGCGACGCCCAGGGCCGGCAAGCGTGTCCGGCCGTGGGCGCGCTGTCGGCAGGTCCTCGGACTAGCGGCGCGCAAAACGGCACACGTACACCGTTGCGGGACAGTTCCGGATTCGCACCGGATTCCCCTGCGGCGACAGCGAGCACGAGCATACATCTTGTGTCGGCAGCCGCGTGTCCCCCCACATCTTGTGTCGCGGGCGAGGAAAAGCCGTACGGATGTGCTAACCGATCGAGGGGTGTGCGGGCCCGTCGAGCCTGTCATGAAGGGCCGGACGGCTCGGCCGCGCACCCGGGGATTGGTGGCTTGTCACAGTCCCCGGCGTGTTGACGCCCCTCGCGACGCGGAGTTGGGTGCGGCGCACGCCGCCCGTGGACGGCGACGGACATCACCAGTCGAAGGGGTGGGAAACGGATGCGGAGCATCAGGCGAAGAACACGGCGCGCGGTGGCGGGTGCGCTGGGTGCCTGGCTGGCCGTCGGACTGCTGCCGGGCGCGGCGGCGGCCGTCGGACCCGGTGGCGCGGAGCGTGGCGCGGCCGGACGGACCGGCGTGGAGCGTGCCGTCGGGAAGCGCGGCGGCGGCGAACGTGTCGGTGCGGCCGGGCGGGTCGGTGGGGGACGGGAGGCCGGGCGGTTCGCCGCGGGGCGGACGGAGCGGGTCGGCCTGGCCCACGACGGCGCCCAGTTGAACCGCGACGCGCACGGCTACGCCCTGCGCGCCGACGGCCGGTCGCTGATCTTCACGACCGAGGCCGACCACGTGGTGCCCGGCGACACCGACGGCCGCGCGGACACCTTCGTACGCGACCTCGACAGCGGCCACGTCGAGCGGCTGGACCTCATCGGCTCCCAGTGGGAGGTCGTCGAACTGTCGGCCAGCGCGGACGGCAGGTTCCTGGCCTTCGCGGCCCGGCGCACCGAGGCCCCGCCGGACGAACTGCCCGAGGAGGACCTGTTCCTGCACGACCGCCACACCCACCGCACCGAGCCGCTGCTGCCGACCAGTCCGGACCCCGGCAAGGGCCTGCAGATGGTGGAGATCAGCGCCAACGGTCGCACCGTGGTGTTCCAGTCCGTCCGTCCCGACCTGGTGCCCGGCGACACCAACGGAGTCGCCGACATCTTCGCGTACGACCGCTGGCAGGGGAGCGTGCGGCGGGCCAACGTCTACAGCGACGGCACGCAGGCGCCGCGCGCGGCCACCCAGCCGGTGGTCAGCGGGGACGGGCGGCGCGTCGGGTTCATCTCCCGCACCCCGGTGGGCGACCCGCGTCCGGGCCCGGCGCGCGGGCCGGCGGCGCCGTCGGCGACCCCGCAGGCGTCGGGATCGGCGAAGCCCCCGGAGTCGGTGGAGCCCCCGGGGCCCTCGGGGTCGCGTAAGCCGCGCTTCGAACCGCTGTACGTCCACGACCTGGACACCGGGAGGACCGTGGCCGCCAGCACGACATCCGATGGCACGGACGTCGGCGCCACGCGGGGCTCGCTCAGCGCGGACGGCCGCTTCGCGCTCTTCGCCTCGCGCTCGCACCTGGTGGTGCCGGGCGATGCCAACGGCGTCCACGACCTGTTCCTGCGCGACCTGGAGCGCGGCACGACCGAGCGCGTCAGCCTCACGCCCGGGGGCGGCGAGGCGAACGGGGAGAGCGTCTACGGCGTCCTGAGCCCCGACGGCCGCACGCTGCTGTTCACCTCCGACGCGAGCAACCTGGTCCCGGGGGACACCAACGAGGTGGCCGACCTCTTCGCCCGCGACCTGCGGACCGGCGCGGTCGAGCGGCTCACCATACGCGCCGACGGCACCCAGTCGAGCACGGCGCCGGAGGAGTACGCCGGCGCCGTGCTGACCGACGCCGAGGCGCGTCAGGTGGTCTTCGTCTCCGCCGACGACCACCTGGTGCCCGGCGACACGAACGCGGTCAGTGACCTGTTCGCCCGCCACCGGGGCGACTGAGGCCCGCGGAGGCCGGGCGCCCCGACCGGGTCGGCCGGATCGGGCGCCCGGCCATGGCGCGGGCGCGGCGGGTGGGGTGTGGCGTGCCCGGTGGGGCTGGTGGTGCGGCCGGTGTGGCTGGTGGTGTGGTGGGCCCGGTAGGTCGGCGTGCCGGGTGGGGCGGTGCGCTCGGTGGGGCGGCGTGCCCGGTGGGCTCAGCAGCAGCGGAAGCCGCTGCGGGGGTCCGCCTCGCGTTCGTCCATCCGCCGCCGCTCGAACTCGGCGCGGCTGGCGGGCTCGGTGTCGGGATGTTGGCTTCGGGTGTGCGCGACGTACCGGTCGTACGTCCCCTCGCCGGTGAACTCGCGTACGTAGTGGCGCACGCGGCGGCCCCAGTGCGCGGCCCGGCTCGTGGTGCGGGTGATCATCGCGATCGGTTCCCTTCGCGGAGGTGGTGGGAAAGGGGGCGGAGGGTGCCGGGGGCGGCGGTGTCCGGCTGGGGCGCCGCCCCCGGCGCGCGGGCTCCGCTACGAGGAGCGGTCCGCCTCCGGTGTGCGGTCGGGCCCGCCGCTCGCGGCGGCCGCCTCGGCCAGCTCGCGCTTCTCCTCGCGGGTGGGTACGAGGCCGGCCGGCGCGACGATCCGCGACTCCACGTACGGCGCCTCGTGCAGTCGGGCGGTCTCCGGGTGACGGATGGCGCGCACGCAGGTGCGGGCCGCGTCCAGGAGGACGATCACCACGAGGACGGCCAGCAGCGCGGAGAGCACGCCGTCCACCGTCGAGTTGGTGACGACGGTGTGCATCTCGTCCATGTTCTTCGCGGGCGGCAGGACCTTGTCCGCGTCGATGGCGTCCTGGTAGCGGTCGCGCTGGCTGAAGAAGCCCACCCGCGGGTCGTCCGAGAAGATCTTCTGCCAGCTCGCGGTCAGGGTCACCACCACGTCCCACACCAGCGGAACCGCCGTCACCCAGGCCCACTTGAGCCGCCCAGACTTGACCAGCAGCGTGGTGCACACCGCCAACGCCACGGCGGCCAGCAGCTGGTTGGCGATGCCGAAGATCGGGAAGAGCTGGTTGACGCCGCCCAGCGGGTCGTGGACGCCCACCCACAGGAAGTAGCCCCACAGGGCGACCACGAGGGCGCTGCACAGCCAGATGCCGGGCTTCCAACTCACGTCACGGAAGGGCTTGTACACGTTGCCCAACATGTCCTGGAGCATGAACCGCCCGACCCGGGTGCCCGCGTCCAGGGCGGTCAGGATGAACAGCGCCTCGAACATGATCGCGAAGTGGTACCAGAACGCCCGCATGCTGTCGCCGCCGAACACGTCGGAGAAGATCTCCGACACCCCCACGGCCAGGGTGGGCGCGCCACCGGTCCGCGAGAGCAGCGAACTCTCCTCCACGGCCTTGGCCGCGGCGGCGAGTTGGTCGGGCGAGATGCTGTACCCGAGCCCGGCGACCGCGTCCGACGCGGACCGCACGCTGTCACCGACCACGCCCGCCGGCGCGTTCATCGCGAAGAACAGGCCCGGGTCGATGATGGACGCCGCCACCATCGCCATGACGGCCACGAACGACTCCATCAGCATGGCGCCGTAGCCGATCATCCGGACCTGGGTCTCCTTCTCGATCATCTTCGGCGTGGTGCCGGAGGCGATGAGTGCGTGGAACCCGGAGAGCGCACCGCAGGCGATGGTGATGAACACGAAGGGGAACAGCGACCCGGCGAACACCGGCCCGTCGCCGCGCCCCGCGAAGTCGGTGACCGCGTCCATCTTGAGCGTCGGCAGCGTGCACACGACCCCGACGGCGAGCAGGCCGATGGTGCCGATCTTCATGAAGGTGGACAGGTAGTCGCGCGGCGCCAGCAGCATCCACACCGGCAGCACCGACGCGATGAACCCGTACGCCACCATCCAGAGCACCAGCGTGCTGTGGTCCAGGGTGAACGCGTCGGCCCACGAGGACTCGGCGACCCAGTTGCCGCCGACGATGGCCAGCAGCAGCAGGACGAGGCCGATGAGTGAGACCTCGGTGACCCGGCCGGGCCGCAGCACGCGCAGGTAGAAGCCCATGCCCAGCGCGATGGGGATGGTCATCGCGATGGAGAAGGTGCCCCAGGGCGACTCGGCCAGCGCGTTGACCACGATCAGGGCCAGCACCGCGAGCAGGATGATCATGATGATGAACACGGACAGCAGCGCCGCCGCGCCGCCGATCGGACCGATCTCCTCGCGCGCCATCTGTCCGAGCGACTTGCCGTCCCGGCGGGTGGAGAAGAACAGCGTCACCATGTCCTGCACGGCGCCCGCGAAGATCACGCCGACCACGATCCAGATGGTGCCCGGCAGGTATCCCATCTGCGCGGCCAACACCGGGCCGACCAGCGGGCCCGCGCCCGCGATCGCGGCGAAGTGGTGTCCGAGCAGCACTCGGCGGTCGGTCGGGTGGAAGTCGACGCCGTCGTTGCGCCGCTCGGCCGGGGTGGCCCGCGTCTTGTCGGCGCGCAGCACCTTGGTGGCGATGAAACGCGAGTAGAAGCGGTACGCGATGGCGTACGAGCCCAGCGCCGCCATCACCAGCCAGGCGGCGGAGACCTCCTCGCCCCGGGACAGGGCGAGCACGGCCCAGCCGAGGGCGCCGGCGAGCGCGACGGCCGTCCATATGAGGACGGAGCGGGGGGACACGGCTCTTCTCGTGGGTGTGCTCACCGGGTGTGCCCTCCGTCGATCCGAGTCGAGGCCGCCGCGCGTGCGGCGCCCGTCGGCGTGGTGGCCGTCAGCGTGGTCGCGGGGGCGGCGGGCGCGGGGGCGGTGGCCGGCCGCGCCGCCGGGCTCGTCGCCGCCCCGTCGGCCCAGGTCAGAGGTCGTGGCCGGCGGGCCACGAGGGTGGCGCGGCCGGTTGGCTGGTCGCCTGGTGTGGTCTGGACCAATTTCTCGCGAGCTCGTACGATCGCCTTCATCTGGTTCAACTCCGCTTCCCCACGCCTGCGATGGGACCCGACCGTGCTCGACATCGTGGTGGTACTGCGGGCTGAGGATGTCCCTCGTGGCGTCCGTTCCGTCCGCAACCGGAACGCACAGACGCCTCTCGTCCTCACCGACACCGGATCATCCTTCCCTGTGGCCTCACACGTCACGCGTGCACCAGATGCGGCGGTCCGGACCCGAACCACGCGCCCTCTGGAGCCCGCCGGACCGTCCTCTCCGTTCGCTCGTGCCGCACGCGCCGGGCGGCAGGCGGAAATCCTCGCGCGGTTGACCATGAGATGGGAAGCCTTGGCCCGCCCCCACTCCGGGACCGGCGGCCGACACTCCGGCGCCCGGCCCGCGACGCCGGCAGACGCCGGGTGTGGCGCGATACCTGGCCGAAAAGCAGCCGTCGGGCCGACGCGGTCTTGCCTTGTCGGAGTGGTGCGTGCAAGGCGTCGCGTGGCGGGGGAGGTGGTCGGGTCCGGCCACCGCGGGCCGCGAACCGACCACTCTTGACCAACCCTTTGCCCTGTCCGGCGGCCGATGACCGACGATCGATCCAGCGCCGCGGCAGCTCGCGGGGGTCGCGAGGCGTGCGCGGCAGGGGCCACCCCCGTGTCGCGCGACCCGTCGCCGCGTACCGGAGGGAACGGGTCCGCGCCACCCAGTGGACCCCCGCCGTTCCGCTGCCGCCGCGCGTGACGTATCACGGTGTCGTGCACCCCCGCGCGGCCCCGCCCGCCGACGATGCCGCCCGCGGCGCGTTCCCCCGAGAAAGGACCGCACGCCCATGCCCGAGACCGCCCCGACCGCATCGACGTCCGCCACGCCCCCGCCCGGCGCGCCGCCGTGGGGCACCGTCGTGATCTCTCCGCACTTCGACGACGCCGTGCTGTCGCTGGCGGCCGTGCTCCCCCAGCTACGTGGCCCGGTCGTGGTCGTCACGGCCTACGGCGGGGCGCCCGGACCCGAGGCCACCGTCTCGGAATGGGACGACATGTGCGGGTTCACCACGCCGCACGAGGCCCACGCGGCCCGCGTGGTCGAGGACGCGCAGGCCCTTGCCCTGGTCGGGGTCGCGCAGGTCACGCTGCCGCACCCGGACGGCCCGTACGGTGGCGCGGACCAGCTCGGCCACCTCGACCAGTGGTTGCGCGACCTTCCGCTGGACACCGAGGTACTCGCCCCGATGGGCACCCGGCAGGCCCACCACGCGCTGGTACGCGAGCAGGTGTTGGCCACCCGTGCCGCGCAGGGCGCCGCGACGCCGCTGATCTACGCCGACCTGCCCTACACCGGACACACCCCGGGCTGGCACACCGACGGGGCCGAGGCGGCGCTCGCGGCGGAGCCCGAGCGCGGCGAGTCCTACCGTGACCTGGCCGAACGCTTCCGCCTCAGCCCGCGCTGGGAGGTGCGGCTGGACGACGAACAGTGGGCCGCCAAGCGCCTGGCCGTGCAGTGCTACGGCTCCCAGCTCGCTCCGCTCGGCGTCGGTCACGGGCTGTTCCTGTCCCGGACGGGGCCGCTGCGCACCGAGCGGGTGTGGGCCCTGGAACCCCGCACGGCGCCCGCCGCGTAGCGGGGGCACGGTGGCGAGTGGGCGCCCGGACGCGGGGCGGGCCCCGACGGCGCCGGCCGGCCCGAGCCCGCTGGTCGGGCTCGGGCGCGGGCGGTCAGTCCGTGGGGCGACGCAGGCGGGCGACGAACTTGTACCGGTCGCCCCGGTAGACCGAGCGCACCCATTCCACGGGCTCACCGTTGTCATCCAGCGAGTGGCGGGAGAGCATCAGCATGGGCAGCCCGACGTCCGTGCCGAGCAGCCCCGCCTCGCGCGGGGTGGCCAGCGAGGTCTCGATGGTCTCCTCGGCCTCGGCCAGGCGCACGTCGTAGACCTCGGCCAGCGCGGTGTACAGCGAGGCGTACTTGACCAGGCTGCGCCGCAGGGCCGGGAAGCGCTTGGCGGACAGATGCGTCGTCTCGATGGCCATCGGCTCGCCGCTGGCCAGCCGCAGGCGTTCGATACGCAGCACCCGACCGCCGGTGGTGATGTCGAGCAGTCCGGCGAGCCGGTCGTCGGCCGTGACGTAGCCGATGTCCAGGAGCTGGGACGTGGGTTCCAGTCCCTGGGCCTTCATGTCCTCGGTGTAGGAGGTCAGTTGCAGCGCCTGCGAGACCTTGGGCTTGGCGACGAAGGTGCCCTTGCCCTGGATGCGCTCGAGTCGCCCCTCGACGACCAGCTCCTGCAGCGCCTGGCGCACCGTCGTGCGGGAGGTGTCGAACTCGGCGGCCAGGGTGCGCTCGGGCGGCACCGGCGTGCCCGGGGGCATGGTTTCGGTCATTTCCAGCAAGTGGCGCTTGAGTCGGTAATACTTGGGGACGCGCGCGGTGCGCGTACCGCTCGCGGTCGTCCCGTTCCCGTTGCCCAGTGCGCCGCCGGCGCTCTGGGCGGTGCCCCCGTCGGTCCCCATGGCGTGACGTCCCGACTCCGATCCTGTTGCCGTCACCGGCTCCTCCGTTACTTCGGCTGGAGGTACGGGGGGTCTCCCCGGACAACGCAGCGCGGCTCACATCGTGGCATGGGTGGGCCCCGGGGCACCCTCATCAACGTGCCAGCGGGCCCCAGGTGTCGGTCCGATAACGGACCTGACAGCGACTCTTATACACCCTTGACACCCCTAAAGGTCTAGGCCAAGCTGCGGGAACTGGTCTAAACCATTAAAGACCAATTCCGGTTCTTTGAGGAGAGTGCTGTGAAGCGTGGGCTCATAGCGGCGACGGGTGTCGCGGCCATGTTGGTGAGCGTCGCGGCCTGTGGGTCTGACAGCGACGACAACAAAGGCTCCGGCAAGGACGGCTGGAAGGGCGAGACCCTGACCGTCTGGGCCATGGACGGTTCCACACCTGACGGGTGGACCAAAGATGTGACGGCTGCCTTCGAAAAGAAGACCGGAGCCAAGCTGAAGTTTGAGGTTCAGCAGTGGAACGGAATTCAGCAGAAGATAACCACGGCACTCTCTGAGTCGAATCCGCCGGACGTCATCGAGCTCGGCAACACCCAGACGCCTGCCTACGCGCAGACCGAGGGCCTGGCCGACCTGTCGGACCTGAAGAAGGAGATCGGGGGCGACTGGACGGAGAACCTCAACAAGTCCTCCGTCTTCGACGGCAAGCAGTACGCCGCGCCGTGGTTCGGCGTCAGCCGCGTCGTCCTCTACAACAAGAAGATCTGGGACGAAGCCGGCATCAAGGAAACGCCGAAGACGCGCACCGAGTTCTTCAAGGCGCTTGACACCATCGAAAAGAAGACCGACGCCGAGCCTATCTACATGCCCGGCCAGAACTGGTACTTCTTCGACGGTCTCACCATTGGCACCGGCGCCGAACTGGTGAAGAAGGACGGCGACAAGTACGTCTCCAACCTGGCCGACCCGAAGGTCGGTAAGGCCATGGACATCTACAAGCAGTACGCCGCCTTTAGCGACGCCCCCAAGGACAAGGACGAGGCCACTCCGCAGCAGGCCGAGGTCTTCGCCCAGGGCAAGACCGGCGCCTTCATCGGCATGGGCTGGGAGGCGGCCACCGCCATCAAGGCGAACCCGAAGATCGAAAAGGACATCGGCTACTTCACCGTCCCGGGTGAGACCGCCGACAAGCCCGAGGGCGTCTTCCTCGGTGGCTCCAACCTCGCCGTCGCCGCGGGCAGCGAGAAGCAGGAGCTGGCGAAGGAATTCCTGCGCATCGCACTCTCCGACCAGCACGAGGGCCAGCTCGCCAAGGAAGGCGGCGTGATCCCGAACAAGGACTCGCTGCAGAGCCAGCTCAAGGGCAACCCGGCCGCCGAGGCCATGGCGCCGGCGACCGTCGGTGGCACGACCCCGCTGATTCCCGAGTGGGCCTCGGTCGAGAACACGCCGAACCCGATCAAGACGTACATGACCGCCGTGCTCAACGGCAAGTCGCACGAGGAAGCCGCCAAGTCCGTCGAGGGCGAGCTCAACAAGCGGCTTGGCCAGGCTCTCTAGTCGCTGACCGCTAGCCGCTAGATAACACGCGCACGCTGCCGGGGGTGGTGAGACACCACCCCCGGCAGCGCATCGAGTACGTCCGGCCAGGAAGAGAAGACGAGCATGTCAGTGCAGACCGAACGTGCGGAGGCGGCACCGGGAACTGCCGTCCGCAAGAGCGGAGGACCGCCGCACGGCGGACCCGACGCGAAACGGAAGGGGATCAGAGGCAATCTCCTGCCGTACGTGCTGCTCCTTCCCGCGCTAGCCGTGACCCTGGTGTTCCTGGGCTGGCCGATGGTGAAGAACGGCCTTCTGTCCCTGCAGAACATCAACCGACGGCAGTTGATCCTCCGGCTCACCGAGTGGACCGGGATCGACAACTACGAAGCGACTCTCAAGAGCGAAGAGTTCTGGCGCGTCGTCGGCCGCTCGATCGTCTTCACCGCAGTCAACGTCATCCTGATCATGGTGGTCAGCACGCTGATCGGCCTGCTGCTCGCCCGGCTCGGCAAGAAGATGCGGCTGACGCTCCAGATCGGTCTGGTGCTGACGTGGGCCATGCCCATCATCGCCGCGACCACCGTGTACCAGTGGCTGTTCGCCTCCCGCTTCGGCGTCGTGAACTGGGTGCTGGACAAGCTGGGTTGGCACTCCATGGCGGACTACAACTGGATCGGCTCCCAGTTCTCCGCCTTCTTCGTCATCTCCCTGCTGATCGTCTGGCAGTCCGTGCCGTTCGTGGCCCTGAGCCTGTACGCCGCGACCACCACCATCCCCAGCGAGCTCTACGAGGCCGCCTCGCTGGACGGCGCGGGTGCCTGGAAGAGCTTCACCGCGGTGACCTTCCCCTTCATCAAGCCGTTCCTCTTCGCCACGACGTTCCTTGAGGTCATCTGGGTCTTCAAGGCACTGCCCCAGATCTACGCCATCAGCGGCGGCGCGCCCGACCGGCTCACCGAGACCCTCCCGGTGTACGCCTTCGTCGAGGGCGTCGGAAACCAGCACTTCGGCATGGGCGCGGCGATCTCGCTGCTCACCATCCTGGTCCTGCTGGCCCTCACGTCGTACTACCTCCGCATTGTCCTGAAGCAAGAGAGGGACGAGCTGTGAAGCGTTCACTCCTCGGCCGTATCTGGCCCAACGCGACGGCGATCGTCCTGTTCATCGGGTTCGTCTTCCCCGTGTACTGGATGTTCAACACGGCTCTGAAGCCGACCGGCGACATCCTCACCGAGGACCCGGTCTGGTTCCCGACCTCGCTGACGTTCGAGCACTTCAAGACGGCTGTCAACGCGGACAACTTCTGGACCCTGGTCGGCAACTCCCTCACGGTCACCTGTCTGGCCGTGGGCCTGTCCCTGCTGATCGCGCTGTGCGCCTCGTTCGCCATCGCGCGCATGCGGTTCAAGGGCCGGCGCGGCGTCATCCTGGTCTTCATGATCGCCCAGATGGCCCCCTGGGAGGTCATGGTCATCGCGATCTACATGCTGGTGCGCGATGCTGACATGCTCAACAGCCTGGTCCCCCTCACCCTCTTCTACATGGTCATGGTGCTGCCCCTGACCATCCTCACGCTACGGAACTACATCGCGGCGGTACCCAAGGAACTGGAGGAGTCCGCCATGGTCGACGGCTGCTCCCGGTCCCAGGCGTTCCGCAAGGTGATCTTCCCGCTGCTCGCCCCGGGACTGATGGCCACCTCGCTGTTCGGCTTCATCACCGCCTGGAACGAGTTCCCGATGGTGCTGATCCTCAACAAGGAGGAGCACGCCCAGACGCTGCCCGTGTGGCTCTACAGCTTCCAGAGCAACTTCGGCAACGACTGGGGCGCCACCATGGCCGCCGCCTCGCTGTTCGCCCTCCCGATCCTGATCCTCTTCCTCTTCCTCCAGCGCCGGGCCGTCGGTGGCCTGACCTCCGGCGCGGTCAAGGGATAACGGGACAACGCGCCTCCACCGCAAGGGACACACCGCACGATGAGCACCACCACCTCCGCCTCCGCCCGCACCGACTCCCTGACCCGGGACGCCCTCGCCGTCCTCCAGCCGGGGTTCAGGGGCACCACCACCGCCCCCGACTGGCTGCTCCGCACGATCGACGAGGGGCTGGCGTCCGTCGCCCTGTTCGGCCGGAACATCCAACGGCCCGAGCAGGTCGCCGCGCTCACCGAACAGCTGCGGGCGGAACGCGGAGACCTTCTGGTGGCCATCGACGAGGAGGGTGGCGACGTCACCCGCCTCGAGGTGAACGAGGGCTCCTCCTTCCCCGGCAACCTGGCGCTCGGCGCGGTCGACGACCCGGATCTCACCCGGGCCGTCGCCCGCGAGATCGGTCGTCGCCTCGCCGAGTGCGGCGTCAACCTCAACTGGGCGCCCTCCGCCGACGTCAACGCCAACCCCGACAACCCGGTCATCGGCGTCCGCTCCTTCGGCGCCGACCCGAAGCTCGTGGCCCGGCACACGGCGGCCTACGTCGAAGGCATGCAGGCGGCCGGCGTGGCCACCAGCGTCAAGCACTTCCCCGGACACGGCGACACCGCCGTGGACTCCCACCACGACCTGCCGCGCATCGACGCCGACCTGACCGTCCTGGCCGACCGCGACCTGGTGCCCTTCCGGGCCGCCGTGGCCGCCGGCACCCAAGCCGTGATGAGCGCGCACATCCTGGTGCCCGCCCTCGACCCCAACCGCCCCGCCACCCTCAGCCCCCAGGCTCTCCACGGCCTGCTGCGCCGCCCCGTGGCCGACGGCGGGTT
This sequence comes from Streptomyces sp. NPDC057702, assembly GCF_042799315.1. Lineage (NCBI taxonomy): Bacteria > Bacillati > Actinomycetota > Actinomycetes > Kitasatosporales > Streptomycetaceae > Streptomyces > Streptomyces sp. NPDC057702. The sequence goes on from NZ_JBHVJC010000022.1 coordinate 15,473, forward strand.
CGGCTTCGACGGGCTGATCATCAGCGACGCCATCGAGATGAAGGCCATCTCCGCGGCGTACGGCGTGGAGCGCGGCACCGTACTCGCCCTTGCCGCCGGCGTGGATGCCATCTGCGTCGGAGGCGGGCTGGCCGACGAGGAAACCGTGCGACGACTGCGCGATGCCCTCGTCCAGGCCGTGCGCTCCGGCGAGCTGAAGGAGGAGCGGCTCGCCGACGCGGCGGCCCGGGTCCGCGCCCTGGGTGACTGGGCCCGTCTGGGCACCCAGGGCGCGGGGTCGGCGGCGACCCCCGCCGGCCGGGCGTCCGCTCCCGTACCGGCCGCCCCCGAGGTGGGACTCGCCGCCGCCCGCCGCGCGGTCCGCCTGACCGTCGGCGAGCAGGGTGGCGAACGGGGTTACGCCCCCCTCACCCGCCCCGCCTACGTCGCCGCCTTCACCCCGATGGCGAGCATCGCGGTGGGCGACGACACCCCGTGGGGTGTCGCGGCCGAACTGGCCCGACTGCTCCCCGGCACCGAGACCGAGACCCTGAACAACGCCCGGGTGACCGAGGACGGCGTCCGCGAGACGGTCGCGCGGGTGTGCGCGGCGGCGGGGGACCGCCCCGTCGTCGCCGTCGTCCGCGACGTCCACCGGCACGCGTGGATGACCGAGGCCCTGGCCGCCCTGGTCGCCGCACGCCCCGACACCGTCGTCGTCGAGATGGGCGTGCCCCAGGCAGCACCTATCGGCGCGCTGCACATCGCCACCCACGGCGCCGCCCGAGTCTGCGGGCGGGCCGCCGCGGAGGCCATCACCGGCGAAGCCCGGTAGCCCCCCAGCACCCGACGACCCGGCCCGGCGACACGACCGGCCCGGGCCGTCGGCGTTCAAACCCCCACCGACACCCCGCACCCGGCCGCACCCGCCGCACCCGCACCCGCCGCACGCGACCGCACCTCGCCGCACCTGTCGTACACGTCGCGCCGCCGCTCATGCCGGCCGCACGCGCCCGAGCCCCACCCCACACGCCGTGCCCGCCGAGCGCGACCGCACCCCCACGCGAGCACACCCGCGTGCGACCACACCCCCACGCGACCGCACCCGCGCGCGACCGCATGCCGCCGCGCCCGCCGAAGGTGATGGCCCCCCGCCGTACGCGCCCCCACCCTCGTCACCTCCTGGGCGCCATGCCGCGCCGCCCGCTCGCATGAGCCCCGCTCGCCGGCGTGCGCCGTGGTGACCAGTCGATACGGCCCGAGCGGTCGGGTCGGCGTGCGGCCGGGCGCCCGGCCGTCCCCACCCGGGCGCGTGCCGCCCGCGACGCCGTACGGCCTCCGCGCCGTACGCCCTCGCCACGGGCGACCCGCGAGACCGCCGGTTCCGGACCTACAGCAGCGCACCCCCTGTCGCGTCGATCCACTGACCGGTCACCCAACGGCTGTCGGAGGATGCGAGGAAGGCCACGATGCCGGCCACGTCGTCAGCCTTGGCCACGCGGTTGAACGGGGACTCCTCGGCGACGGCCTGCCACACCTGAGGGTCGTCCCGCAACCAGTCCGCGTTCATGTCGGTGTCCACCACGCCCGGTGCGACCGCGTTCACCGTTATGCCGCGCGGGGCCAGCTCCTTGGCGAGGGTCAGGGTCAGCACGTCGATGGCCCCCTTGGTCATCGAGTAGGAGATCAGGCTCGGTGTCGCGCTGCCTCGCGTGAGCCCCGTGGAGATGTTGACGACCCGCCCCCCGTCGCGCAGTCGCTCGATCCCCAGCTGGGTGATGAAGAACGGTGCCTTGGCGTTGACCGCGAAGACGTGGTCGAACGACTCCGGCGTCACCGCCGCGATCGGCTTGTCGGCCTCGACGATGCCCGCGTTGTTCACCAGGATGTCCAGGCCCTCCGCCTGTTCGTCGAAGGCGGCCCACAGGGCCTGTGCGTCTCCCGGCACGCCCAACTCGGCACGCAGCGCGAACGCCCGCCCGCCCGCCGCCTCGATGGCCGCCACCGTCTCCTTGGCCGCCGTCTCGTTGTGGCCGTAGTGCACCGCGACCCTGGCGCCGTCTCGCGCCAGCCGCTCGGCGATCTCCCGTCCGATGCCCCGGCTACCGCCGGTGACCAGCGCTGTCTTGCCATCGAGCGCGCCCATGGCTACGCCCCCCTCTTTCTTTAGGAGTTGCTACAGAAAGACCGTAGCACATTGCTTAGCGACCGCTATAGAATGGCCGCATGGCTACCACGAACGAGGGATGCGACGAGGCGGTGAAGCGCGGAAGGCCCCGTTCCTTCGACCGGGACGCGGCGCTGCGGGCCGCGACCATAGAGTTCTGGGACCGTGGCTTCGAGGCGGTCTCCATCGCCGACCTGACCCGGGCCATGGGCGTCAAGGCGCCGAGCCTCTACGCGGCCTTCGGTGACAAGAAGACGCTGTTCGAGGAGGCCATCGAGTCGTACGTGCGGGACTTCGGCGGCTACCGGGACCGTGCGCTGGAGGAGGAGCCGACCGCGCGTCGAGCCGTGGCCCGCCTGCTCCACGAGGCCGCGACCTGGCACACGCTTCCGGGCTACCCGCGCGGGTGCATGCTGATCAGCGCCGCGACCAACTGCACCAGCCAGTCCGCCGAGATCGCGCAGGGGCTGGCGGAGCGGCGTAGCGAGGGGCTCGCGGAGGTGGAGCGGCGCATCGACGCCGACGTCGCGGCGGGAATACTCCCGGCCGAGACCGACGCGCACGCCCTCGCCGTCTACTACACGGTGGTGTTGCACGGCATGGCCCAGCAGGCCCGGGACGGTGCCGACCAGGCGATGCTGGAGACCGTGGCGCACACCGCGATGACGGCCTGGCCGGCGGAGACGGGCGAGATAGCGGACTGAGGGTCCGGCTCGGCCGCTGTGGGAGCGGTATCCGGCCCCGGGGCCGAGGCGTGGCCGGCGCGGCGCCGGAGTCCGGAGCGGCGCTCACGGGCGGCGACAGAGCCCCTGACACACCCGCGGGCCGCGGCGCCAGGGCGGGACCCTCAACCCACCCGGCACCGCAGCCCGGAGTTGCATCGGCCGGTGCGGCCGACCTGATGAGGCTTCGGCGCGGTCAGGGCAGAGAGCGCCGTGAGCCTCGGTCCACCCTCCTGTGCGGGGAGGGCGGAGGTCACTGTGCAGTCATTGTGGACTAGACCATTCACGGCTGTCTACGGCTGTGCGCGCACTGGCTCACGGGAGGGCGCGGGTAGGCTCGCGGCGTGCCCTCCATGAACGATCTCGTACGCCAGCACACCGCTCTGGACGATTCCGACCTTGAGTGGCTTCACCTGCTGGTTTCGGAGTGGCAGCTGCTCTCCGACCTCTCCTTCGCCGACCTGGTGCTCTGGGTGCCCACGCGGGACGGGACGCGCTACGTCTCGGTCGCCCAGATGCGACCCAACACCGGACCCACCTCGTACCAGGACGACATGGTGGGTCATCTCGTCCCGCGCGGACGTCGACCCCTGCTGGACGCCGCGCTCGACGAGGGGCGGATCGTGCGCGAGGGGGACCCGGAGTGGCGCGAGGAGGTGCCGGTGCGCGTGGAGTCGATCCCGGTCCGCCGCGAAGGCCGTGTCCTCGGCGTCATCGCCCGCAACACCAACCTGCTCACCGTGCGCACCCCGAGCCGGCTGGAGCTCACCTACCTGCAGAGCGCCTCCGACCTGGCCCAGATGATCGCCGCCGGCTCCTTCCCCTTCCCCGGGCAGCAGGTGGACATGGACGCCTCGCCGCGCGCGGGGGACGGGCTGATCAGGCTCGACGCGGAGGGTCTCGTGCAGTACGCGAGCCCCAACGCGCTCTCCGCCTACCACCGCCTCGGCCTGGCGGCCGACCTGGTCGGGCACCACCTGGGCCGCACCACCGCCGAACTCGCCCCCGCGCGCGGCCCGGTGGACGAGGCTCTGGTCAAGCTGGCGAGTGGCTGGGCACCCCGGGAGTTCGAGGTCGAGGGGGAGGAGGGCGTCATCCAGGTCCGCGCCATCCCGCTCAAGCCCAAGGGCACCCACATCGGCTCGCTCGTCCTGCTGCGCGACGTCACCGAACTGCGGCGTAGGGAGCGGGAGCTGATCACCAAGGACGCCACGATCCGCGAGATCCACCACCGCGTGAAGAACAACCTCCAGACCGTGGCCGCCCTGCTGCGCCTGCAGGCCCGTCGCATGGACTCGGAGCAGGGCCGCGAGGCGCTCAACGAGGCGGTGCGCAGGGTCGGTTCGATCGCGATCGTGCACGAGACGCTCTCGCAGAACCTGGACGAGCGCGTGGAGTTCGACGAAATCGCCGACCGGGTGCTGGCGATGGTCGCCGAGATCGCGCCGGGGACGGTCACCGCCCGACGCACCGGGCGATTCGGCATCCTGGACGCCGAGGTCGCCACGCCGCTGGCCATGGTCCTCACGGAGGTGCTGCAGAACGCCCTGGAGCACGGCTTCGGCCCGGGGGAGCACGGCACGGTCGAGGTCAGCGCGGTACGCGGCGGCACCAGGGCCGACGGCCGACTCCTGGTCACCGTGCAGGACGACGGGCGCGGGCTGCCCGAGGGCTTCGACCCCCACAAGGCGGGGAACCTCGGCCTCCAGATCGTCCGCACCCTGGTGGAGGGGGAGTTGGGCGGTACGTTCGCCATGCTCCCGGCGCCCACGGGCGGCACCCGCGTCGTCCTTGACCTGCCGGTGCGCGCCGAGAAGAGCTGAAACGCGCCGGGGGCGGTCATCGCCGTCACCCCGCGCCGACTCGCGGCACCGAGAGCCCGGTCCGCGCGCCGGACGCCGCGCGAGGACGCGAGGCCCGGTTCGCCGCCGGGGCCGCGTCGCGCGACGTGGGGGATCGACAGTGTGATCACCGTATGCGCTGCCAAGGGATATTCAACGGGCCGACGGGTGTAAGCGGAAGCGATACCCGACAACGGAGTTGACGTCGCGTCAGGCAAAGTCGCCCATTCGTTATGCGATTCCGCGCCGATAAAGCGACTTGATGGTGAGCGTGGAAGATCGAGGGCCGTTGTCCGCCGAGTGCGCGGGGATGTGCCACGGGCGATCGATATCGGACTGTTGCCTACGTCCCCCGCTTTCGGGCATCGCGCAGATCGATTTCGGGCGCGGCTGTCCGGACATTACGTCAGCGCTCAGGTGGTCTCTCGCCCGCGACGGCGTACGCGATGTCGCGGGCGCGGCGCTGCTCGGGCGGCGCGGGCATCCGTGCGGTCGCCGTACACAGCACTGAGCCCCGGACCCATCTGGTCCGGGGCTCAAAGCTCACGTTGCTGTGGGGGCACCGCCCTTGGCACCTCCCGGTCTCGCGACCGGGGGCGGAGCCTGGCAGAGCATTGGGGGTACTGCGCGCTGCGGCTCGGGGGCCGAGGGGCTGCGGGTCAGGCGCTGGCGTTGCGCGCCCGGTTGCGAGCGGCGCGGCGCTTCATCGCGCGGCGCTCGTCCTCGCTGAGGCCACCCCAGACGCCGGAGTCCTGGCCGGACTCAAGCGCCCACTGCAGGCACTGCTCCATGACGGGGCAGCGGCGGCAGACGGCCTTGGCTTCCTCGATCTGCAGCAGCGCAGGACCGGTGTTGCCGATGGGGAAGAACAGCTCGGGGTCTTCCTCGCGGCAAACGGCGTTGTGACGCCAGTCCATGGCTGCTCCATCTCCTCGTATTGCGGGTTCGTTGCTTGTGAATGTGAACGCTTTCACGAATCCCCCCGCAATGGAAGGGCCGCCGCCCAGTTGCCCGGTGCGGACCTAAAGTCATAAGGAGGGGGATTCGGGCTCTCAAGGGGGCCTTGTGCGGCCGTCCCGATCGCCATGAAGAGACTCGCAAACCTCGGCGACGGATACAACCCCTTCCGGAAAGTTTTTTTTGAATCCACGGTGTCGCCTCAGTCACAGCCGTACTTCCACAGGGTGGAAGCCAGGCTAAACGTTCGAGTGGAAGGAGTTTTGCCCCTGCCACTCACACAATCACACGCAGTGCATGGCGTACGCCTGTGAACGTCACGCTCGTACGCAGTCCCAGGTGGTCACCGTCCATCTGGAGGGGCAGTGGCGCCTGCGATTGCAAGGTGAAGTCGGCGAGGTCGTGCAGTGACACCGCGTGCTTGCCGTGCGGCCCGCGCTCGGGGGTGGACGTCAGCAGATGCGTCGCGTAGCGCGTCACCGTGGCCGTCGTCAGCTTGGTCAGTCCGAGCACGTCAAGGCCGGTGTCGAAGGACGCCTGCGGTGAGGCGTAGATCGGTCGGTTGCCGAAGTACGTCCACGGCGAGGTGTTGCAGACTATCGAGAACGCCAGGTCAGTGATGGGATCCTCGCCCGGCCGCTCCAGCGTGATGATGCCCTGGCGACGGTGCGGCTCGCCGACGAACTGCCGGAGGGCCTGGCGCACGTACAGCGCGTGCGTCGAGCGCTTGCCGCGCTCGCGCTGCTGCTCGACCCGGCCGATGACCCCGGCGTCGAACCCGAGACCCGCGCAGAAGGTGAACCAGCGCGCCGGAACCGCCTCGTCCGCCGAGCCCGGTGTGCCGGCCGCGAGGCCGAGGCCCACCGTGCGTTCGCTGCCCTCACGCAGCGCGGCCAGCAGGGCGCCGGTCGCCTCCACGACGTGGTTCGGCAGGCCGAGCGCTCGCGCGAAGACGTTGGTGGAGCCGCCTGGCACCACCGCGAGGCGCGGCAGGTCGCTCGGCGCGGGGCCGTGGTGCAGCAGGCCGTTGACCACCTCGTTGACGGTGCCGTCGCCACCGAGGGCGACCACGACGTCGTAGGTGCCGCTCTCGGCCGCCCGGCGGGCCAGGTCGCGGGCGTGTCCCCGGTACTCCGTGTTCGCGACCTCCAGTTTGAGGTCGCTGGCGAGTGCGTGGATCAGCACATCACGGGTGCGAGCACTGGTGGTGGTAGCTGCCGGGTTGACCACGAGAAGCGCGCGCATGCGATGCAGACTACCTACCTGCTGGTACCCGTCTCACCCCCCGGGTCGGCCCGCCGAGCCCCGGACCGGCCCCGCGGGCCCGGCCCGGGGGCCACGGGGCGCGGGCGGTGGACGCACTACGCTGCTGGGGTGAGCAGCAAGCAGAACCGTGGTCCCGCGCAGCGCGGCAAGAAGGCGGCCAAGAAGACGCGGCCGGCGCGGAGGACCGCCGCTGGCGAGGCCGCGCCCCAGTCGGCCACGGGTGACGCGCCCTCGACGGCGTCCGCTCGGACCGGCTCCACGACGGGTGCCGCCGCCACCGCGAGCGCGGACCAGGCAGGCAGGGAAGCGTCCGCCGCGTCGCGGACGCCGGCCGGGCCGCGACCGGCTCGGATCACCGGCGCCGCGGTCATCACCGCCGCCGAGGGCGTGCTCCTCGCCGCGTACGGGGTCTACCTGATGGTGATGGGGGTGGCGGGCGACCCGGACAGCCCGAAGCAGACGGAGATCCTCGCGGTCGTGTTCTTCGTACTGGCGGCGCTGCCGCTGGTGGCCGCGCGTGGGCTGTGGCTGCGCCGGCACTGGAGCCGGGGGCCGGCGATGATCACGCAGCTCATGGCGTTGCCGGTGGCCTGGACGCTGGTCAACTCGGGCGGCGGGCTGATCGCGGGCGGGATCGGCATCGGCGTGGTGGCCGTCGCGGCCCTCGTCCTGCTCGTCAACCCCACGGCGACCGAGGCGCTGGGCATCGGGCCACGGGACGCCTAGACGCCTGCCGCCGGGCGTGGTGTCGCGCGTGTGCCGCGCGCCGCGAAACCGTACGGGGGGTGTGGGGCTCGCCACGTGGCGGGTGTGGGAGTGAAGGACCCCTCGCGTGTGAGCTGTCTCGCGTGCGGGTCGTGTGGCGTGCCGGGACGCGGCTCCGGCGCCCCGCTGGGTGGGGGCGCCGTCGCCGGAGTCCGGCCTACTCCTCGACGAGCAGCTTCTCCCGGAGCTGGGCGAGGGTGCGCGCGAGGAGTCGGGAGACGTGCATCTGGGAGATGCCGACCTCCTGGGCGATCTGCGACTGGGTCATGTTGCCGAAGAAGCGCAGCAGCAGGATCTTCTTCTCGCGCGGGGGGAGGTCCTCAAGCAGCGGCTTGAGGGACTCGCGGTACTCGACGCCCTCCAGCGCCTCGTCCTCCGCGCCGAGGGTGTCGGCGACCGCGGGGGACTCGTCGTCCGTGTCGGGTACGTCGAGCGAGAGGGTGCTGTAGGCGTTGGCGGACTCCAGTCCCTCCAACACCTCCTCCTCGGAGATACCGAGGTGCTCGGCCAGCTCGTGCACGGTGGGGGCGCGGCCGTGTCGCTGGGAGAGCTCCGCCGTCGCCGTGGTCAGGGCCAGCCGCAGCTCCTGGAGGCGCCGTGGCACGCGCACGGCCCAGCCCTTGTCCCGGAAGTGCCGCTTGATCTCGCCGACGACGGTGGGCGTCGCGTACGTCGAGAACTCCACACCACGGTCGGGGTCGAACCGGTCGACCGACTTGATCAGTCCGATGGTGGCGACCTGGGTCAGGTCGTCGAGTGGTTCCCCGCGGTTGCGGAAGCGTCGCGCGAGGTGCTCCACCAGGGGGAGGTGCATGCGCACGAGGTGGTTCCGCAGTTCGGCCCGCTCGGGGGAGCCGTCGGGGAGCTGGCGCAGCTCTATGAACATCGCTCGCGCGCCGCTTCGGTCCTGTGGATCGTGGGTCCGCTGCTCGTGTTGGTGCTGATCCATGTGGTCCGCCCGCTCTGGTCCGTCGCCGGCCGGCTCCGGGTCCGCAGGGTGCGGCCCGTCCGGCTGCTGCGGGATGGCCGGGGCGCGCACCCCCCGCGATGATGCAGTGCTCACGGAGCCCCCCTTTCCGTTACGGCTGCCCGGGTCCGGCGCCGCGCTTCTTGTGCAGGCTGATGCTGACCGTCCGGTCGTCGGCGACCGTGGAGTCGACCTCGCCCGCCAGCGCGGAGAGCACCGTCCAGGCGAAGGTGTCGCGCTCGGGAGCGCGGCCGTCGGTGGTGGGTGCGGACACGGTCACCCGGAGCGCGTCGCCGACCAGCCGAAAGACACAACTGAGGACGCTGCCGGGAACCGCTTGTTGCAGGAGGATCGCGCACGCCTCGTCGACGGCGATGCGTAGGTCCTCGATCTCGTCGAGGGTGAAGTCCAAGCGGGCCGCTAGGCCGGCTGTGGCCGTACGCAGCACCGACAGGTAGGCACCCTCAGCGGGCAACCGGACTTCCACGAAGTCCTGGGTCCCGGGCTCGCCTGCGATCTGGGACACCCTCACCTCCAAGGTGACACAAACTGGTTGAGCTGATATGAGCGCCGGCCGTCAGCCCTTATGGTGGAGGCGGACGATCCGGCGCGGCACACGGTTCGCCTGCGACGCTATCGCGATCTGCGGCCCCGTGTCGCCCGGACGGAGCATGGCTCGCCCAGGGTGAGTACGAGGCCAGAGGCACGCGACTGTCACTCATGGTAAGCATATGAGTACGCACAGTGGCTAGGGGTTGGCGGCCCCAAATCGAAAGAGATGCCGTCGCGTTGCTCACGCGGCCCTCCTCCACGCCGCGCATTTCATGACGTACGTCCTGGTCAGCGCGGTGTGGTGCGGATCGGTGGCAATCGCTTCCGGTATCGGTCAGGCGTTCTTCCCGGCGAGCGCCGCGAGGTCCCGGAGCGGGGCGCCGGTCAGGCGGCGCACCGTCCACTCGTCCATCGCCTTCGCCCCGATGGAGTCGTAGAACGCGATCGAGGGCGCGTTCCAGTCAAGAACCGACCACTCGCAGCGCTCGTACCCACGCTCCACGCAGATCCGCGCGAGTTCGGCCAGCAGCGCCTTGCCGTGTCCGGCGCCGCGCGCCGACGGGCGGACGTACAGGTCCTCCAGGTAGACGCCGTGGGTGCCGGTCCAGGTGGAGAAGTTGCGGAACCACAGGGCGAAGCCGACGGGCTCGCTCGCGGTGGCGTTCGCCGTGTCGTCCGTGGGCCGGGTGGCCTGCTCGGCTATCAGGCCGAAGACGGCCGGGTGCGCGCCGAAGAGCGCCTCGCGCAGCTGGGCCTGGGTGGCCTTGGCCGCGTCGGGCTCGCGCTCGTACTCCGCGAGTTCGCGGATCATCGTGTGGATCACGGGGACGTCGGCGGGCGTGGCGGGTCGGATCATGCGGCCAAAGGTAGCGGGAGCCTCTGACAAGTGGCGGGTTGGGCCGGGTCACGAGGGTGCGCAGGCGTCGGCGGGGGCACGGCGCGGGGGCGCGGGCCGTGCTGCGGGCGGGGTCAGACCAGGCTCTGGTCGACGAAGCACCAGCGCCAGTCCTCGTCCGGCTCGAAGGAGCGCATGACGGGGTGGCCGCTGTCCTGGTGGTGCGCGGACGCGTGGCGTAGCGGTGAGGAGTCGCAACAGCCGACGTGTCCGCAGGTCAGGCAGAGTCGCAGGTGGACGGGGTGGGTGCCGGCCGCCACGCACTCCGGGCAGGTCCGGCTCTGGGCGGCGGGCTCGGGGGTCGGCAGCTCGGAGACGTGTGCGCATTCGCTCATGACGGCCAGATTAGGCCGGTTCGTCCGATGGGCGGCGGAGCGGCCCGGGACGGCGGGGCGGGGGCGGGGCCGCGCCCGGTCGTGGCGCGGTGGTGGCCGGGTGACGGCGGTGGCGGGCGGCGGCGGTGCGGGTGGCGGGAAACAGGTGGGTCGCCGGAGCCGTTCGGGCGCGTGGCGCGGGTAGGGGGCGCACGGTGTGGGGGAGGCATGGGCGATCAGGGTCGTACGAGGCGTGCGGGCCGCGAGACGGGATGGGCGTGGGCCGATGGACGTCGTTCCGCTGTTGATGCTGATCGCGGGCAGCGCGGCGATCGCGGGCGCGGCCCGGCGGACCTCGGTGCCGGGGCCGCTGCTGCTGGTCGCGGCCGGGCTGGTGGCCTCGTATCTGCCCGGCGTCCCCGCGTACGTGCTCAACCCGCACATCGTGCTGCCGCTGCTGCTGCCGCCCCTGCTGCACACGGCGGCGCTGGACAGCTCGTACCTGGATCTGCGCGCCAACATCCGATCGGTCGCGCTGCTCTCGGTCGGCTATGTGCTCTTCGCGACGCTCGCCGTCGGGTGGATCACCCATCTCCTGGTGCCCGGCCTGCCGCTGACCTCGGCGTTGGTGCTCGGGGCGGTGATCGCGCCACCGGACGCGGTGGCCGCGACCGCCATCGCGCGCAAGGCGGGGCTGCCCTCCCGGATCACGACGATCCTGCAGGGCGAGTCGCTGGTCAACGACGCGACCGCGATCACGGCGTACAAGGTGGCACTGGCCGCGGCGGTGGGGGCGGGGGCGACCTGGGGCTCGGGCGTGCGGGAGTTCCTGGTGGCCTCGGTGGGCGGGGTCGGCGTCGGGCTCGTGCTGATGGTCCCGCTGCACTGGCTGCGCACGCGGCTGACGGAGCCGCTGTTGCAGAACACGCTCTCGCTGCTCATCCCGTTCGTGGCGTACGCGGTCGCCGAGCAGGTCGGGGCGTCGGGGGTGCTGGCCGTGGTGGTCGTGGCGTTGCGTCTGGGGCACCAGCTGTGGCAGGTGGACTTCGCGACCAGACTGCAGGAGCGCGCGGTGTGGACGATGGTCTCCTTCGTGCTGGAGGCGGCGGTCTTCGCGCTGATCGGCCTGCAACTGCCCGTGGTGCTCCGTGGCCTGGACGGGTACGGGGCGGGCGAGGTGCTCTGGTACGCCACGGCGGTGTTCCTGGCCGTGGTGGTGGTGCGCTACCTCTGGGTCTTTCCGGCCACCTTCGTACCGCGCGTGCTCTCGGCGCGGATCAGGGAGCGCGAGCCCGACGTGGACTGGCGGGCCCCGGTCGTCGTGGGGTGGGCGGGGATGCGTGGCGTCGTCTCGCTGGCCATCGCGTTCTCGATCCCCACGGCCGCCCACGGCGGGGACCACTTCGCGGCCCGCGACCTGGTGCTGCTGCTGACGTTCAGCACGGTCATCGCCACCCTGGTCGTGCAGGGGCTGACGCTGCCGGCGCTGATCCGCGTGCTGGGGCTGCCGGGGCGTGACGTACGGGCCGAGACGCTGGCCGAGGCGCAGGCGCAGAGCGCGGCCTCCCAGGCGGCCGAGGAGCGGCTGACCGCGTTGCTGGCCGACGAGCGCAACCGGCTGCCGCCGCCGCTGGCCGACCGGCTGCGGACGGTCGTCGAGCGGCGGCGCAACGCGGTGTGGGAGCGGCTGGGCACGGTCAGCGAGGCGACGGGGGAGTCCGCGGACGAGACCTACCGGCGCCTGTCGCGCGAGGTGATCGAGACCGAGCGGGAGGTGTTCGTGCGGCTGCGGGACGAGCGGCGCATCGACGACGAGCTGCTGCGCACGCTGCTGCGCCGGCTGGACCTGGAGGAGGCGGCGGCCTACCGGGAGGGCGAGGAGTAGCGCGCGGCGGGGTGGGGGTCGGGCATGGCGCGCGGGCGCTCGCCCCCGGGCGCGCGTGGGGGCGAGCGCCCGGTCAGGTCGCCGGGGCCGGTCCCGTGACGACCGCGGTGACGGTGCTGCCGCGCGCGAAGGCGCCCGCCTCGACCAGGGACGTCAGGCCGTAGAGCAGCTTGGCGACGTAGATCCGGTCCAGGGCCAGGCCGTGCCGGTCGGCGAAGTCGGTGGTGAACGCGTCGAGCTCCGGCGTCGTGCGCGCGTACCCGCCGCAGTGGAAGCGGCCGTCCAGTTCCCAGTCGCCGACCCGTCCGCCGAACGCCTCGGTCTGCAGCGCGAGGATCTCCGCCGCCAGGAAGTCGCCCCGGAGCACCGGGAACCCGAGGGCGCGGGGGTGTGGCGCGGGGCCGTCCGCGAGTCCGGCGGCGAGCCCGGCCAGGGTGCCGCCGGTGCCGCACGCGACGCCGACGACGTGCGGCCCGTCGGCCGGGTCCAGCTCCGCGCGCAGCTCGCGACCGAGGGTGCGGCAGCCGGCGGCGGCCAGGGCGTTGCTGCCGCCCTCGGGTATGACGTAGCAGTCGCCGAACCGGGCCCGCAGGGCGTCCCGGACCTCGGGCTCGGCCTTGCGCCGGTAGCTGGACCTGGTGACGAAGTGCAGGCGCATGCCGTCGGCCGCGCACCGCGCGAGGACGGGGTTGAGCGGCCGGTCGGCCAGTTCGTCGCCGCGTACGACGCCGATGGTGGCCAGGCCGAGGAGGCGGCCGGCGGCGGCCGTCGCGCGCAGGTGGTTGGAGTAGGCGCCGCCGAACGTCAGCAGCGGACGCGGGCCCGACTCGGCGGCGGCGCGGAGGTTGAGCTCCAGCTTGCGCCACTTGTTGCCGGGCAGATCGGGATGGATGAGATCGTCTCGCTTCAGCAGTAGGCGTACGCCACGGCGCGCGAACCGGGTGTCCGCGACCGTTCGCAGCGGCGAGGGCAGCGCGGGGCGTAGGGCGGCGAGCCGACCATCGCCATCGCCCCCGGCGTCGCCACCGACTCCGCCCGTGTCCAGGCCCCCGGTTCCGCCGGTGTGCCCGCTGGTGCCCGCGCCGCCGGGGCCGCCGGCGGCCGCGTCACCGGTGCGGCCGGTGCGGACGATGTCGCTCCGGTCGCCGGGCGCGTCGGCACCGGGGCGGGGCGCGGGGGAGGAAGACGGGCGGAAGGCGTCGCTGCTCACGGTTCCATTGTCGGCTGGCCGGCGACGGGAGGCGTACGGGGAGCCCCGGCGTACGCGGTGGCGGGGCCGGGGGGCGTACGGGGTCGGGCGGCGCGCGGGCATGGGCGTGCGGGCCGGGCGGCGTACAGGTGGCTCGGGTCCGCGGTGGTCGGGGCGGTGGGGACGGGGTGCGCGGGGCGGGGCGCGGGGCACAGCGCCGTGGGCTGGGGCGGTGGGGGTGACGGTGCTGTGCCCGGTGCGCTACTTCAGCCGCTCGCGGATGCGTTCACGCAGGTGGTCCATGGTGAAGCCCTTCGGATCGACCTTGCCCGGCTGCCATTCCAGGTGGCCGATCACGGAGCGCTCGGTCCACTGGTGGTGGCGGCACAGGGCGGCGGCTGCGCGTTCGATGGCCTCCACCTGCGCCGCTGGCCAGGGGTCTTCGCCGTCGCCCAGGTTCTCGCACTCGAAACCGTAGAAGTAGCGGTTGCCGTCCGTGTTGGCCTCGTTGTCGGGTGGGAGGCGCTTCTCGGCGATCACGGCCCGCAGGACGTCGTCGTCGCCGGCTCCCGCGTGGTTGGCGCGGCCGTGGCCGACCAGGTGCACCGTGCCGTCCTTGGTGATCACGCCGTGACACAGCGGACCCGGCAGGTTCGGGTGGCCGTCGCGGCAGAGTCTGACCGTCTCCTCGGCGCCGGAGGTGACGGTGTGGTGGATCATGACGCCGTGCACCGGGCCCCAGGGGCCCTTGTGGTCGCGGTTGTGGTGTTCCCAGTCGCCGACTTCCCTGACGCGCAGACCCTCGTCGCGCAGTGCGTTGATGAAGTCCCGCGCGGACATGGGTGGGGACATGGCCGCCTCCGTTCGGTGCGCGGCGGTCGCCGTTCGCGAACCGCCTCTATGACCTGCTTGTACCGGAACGTTCGCTGGTGGACTAGCCGTTCGGGTGCCGTGCGAACCCATTCGGCCGGTTGGCCGGCGAGGGGGACGGACCCCGCCCCAGGTCGGTGGCCTCCCGGCCCAGCGGGGCGGGCAGTTGTCCGATGGTGGATGGGTGGACCGGGGGGCGCGCGCGACAGGGGCGTACGCCGGTGTGGTTGGTGGTGCCACGCAGTGCATGATGGCGCCGACATCTCGCGGCGAGCCTGCCCGGGGTGCGCACGCGTCGCGGCCACGCCGCGCGCACGAACGACAGCACGGGGGGCACGTGGACTACCAGGGAGCGTTGGAAGAGGTGGCCGCCGCGGTCCGACCGCAGGTCGGACAGGGACAGGTGGCGCAGTACATACCGGCGCTGGCCACGGTCGACGCCGGCCGCTTCGGGATGGCGGTCGCCGACGTGGACGGCGGTGTCTACGGGGTGGGGGACTGGCAGGAGTCGTTCTCCGTCCAGTCCATCTCCAAGACCTTCAGCCTGGCGCTGGTGTTGGCGCAGGACGGCGAGGCGATCTGGGAGCGGGTCGGCCGGGAGCCGTCGGGCAACGCGTTCAACTCGCTGGTGCAGCTCGAGTACGAGAACGGCGTGCCGCGGAACCCGTTCATCAACGCCGGGGCGCTGGTCGTCACCGACCGGTTGCAGACCCTCACCGGCGACGCCAGCACCGCGCTCCTGGACTTCCTGCGGGCCGAGAGCGACAACCCGGACCTGGCCTTCGACCCGACCGTGGCGCTCTCGGAGACCGAGCACGGGGACCGGAACGCCGCCCTGGCCCACTTCATGGCCAGCTACGGCAACCTGGAGAACCCCGTGCCCACCGTTCTCCAGCACTACTTCTGGCAGTGCTCGGTGCGCATGAGCTGCCGTGACCTCGCGCTGGCCGGCAGCTTCCTGGCCCGCCACGGCGTGCGCTCGGGCGGCGGGCGGCTGCTCACGCGGCGCGAGGCCAAGCAGGTCAACGCGGTCATGCTGACCTGTGGCACCTACGACGCGGCGGGCAACTTCGCCTACCGCGTCGGACTGCCGGGCAAGAGCGGCGTCGGTGGCGGGATCGTCGCGGTCATCCCCGGCCGGTGCACGCTGTGCGTGTGGTGCCCCGGCCTGGACACGCGGGGCAACTCCGTGGCCGGGGTCGCCGCGCTCGACCACTTCACCACGCTGACCGGCTGGTCGGTCTTCTGAGCCGCCCGGCCCCGGCCCCGGCCCGTCGCGGGGTCGGGGTCGGGGCGGGCCCGGGTCAGGGGGAGTCGATGACCTGGCCGGCGTAGGAGAGGTTGCCGCCGAAGCCGAAGAGCAGGGTCGGCGAGCCGGGCGGGATCTCGCCGCGCTCGACCAGCTTGGACAGGGCCAGCGGAATGCTGGCCGCCGAGGTGTTGCCGGAGTCGACGACGTCCCGGGCGATGACGGCGTTGGTCGCGCCGAGCTTGCGCGCCACGGGCTCGATGATCCGCAGGTTGGCCTGGTGCAGGACGACCGCCCCGAGCTCCTCGGGCTCGATGCCGGCCCGCCGACAGGTCTCCCTGGCCAGCGGTGGCAGTTGCGTGGTGGCCCAGCGGTAGACGCTCTGGCCCTCCTGCGAGAAGCGGGTCGGGGTGCCCTCGATGCGTACCGCCTCGCTCATCCGTGGCATCGAGCCCCAGAGCACCGGGCCGATGCCGGGGGTCTCGGAGGCCACCACGACGGCCGCGCCCGCACCGTCGCCCACCAGCACACACGTGCTGCGGTCGGTCCAGTCGGCGACCGAGGTGAACGCCTCGGCGCCGATGACCAGCGCCTTGGTCGCGGAACCGGCCCGCAGCGCGTGGTCGGCGGTGGCCAGGGCGTGGGTGAAGCCGGCGCAGACCACGTTGAGGTCCATCACGGCCGGCGAGTCGAGGCCCAGCCGGGTGGCGACCCGGGCGGCGGTGTTGGGGCTGCGGCCCTCGGCCGTACAGGTGGCGACCAGGACCAGGTCGATCTCGGAGGGCGCCAGGCCGCTGTTGGCCAGCGCCTTGGCCGCCGCGTGCGCCGCCATCATGTCGACGGTCTCCTCCGCGCCGATGATGTGGCGGGTGCGGATGCCGACCCGGCTGCGAATCCACTCGTCGCTGGTGTCGACCATCGTCGCCAGGTCGTCGTTGGTGAGCACCCTGGCGGGCTGGTAGTGGCCGAGGGCCAGTACGCGTGATCCGGGCATGACGGACGCGCCCCTTTCTCCGTGCTGGCGGCGGGACGCGGGGGACGTCAGTGGTGCCGTCCCACCGTTGCGGTACCTACCAGTTTGCGGGCCGCTCGGCGGGGTGGGGGTGTGCGATCCGCCAATGTTCCGGGGCGAGATCTGGAGTCTTCGGCAGTCCTGGACCGTCGTACAGGCCCTGTGGACGTGGTGCCGAGTTCGACCGGATGTCGTGTGCGCGTCGACCTGGCACCCGCGCGCGGGGAGGTCACGGACTGGCTACGGGGCGTTTCGGGCGCGGGTGGGCCCGGGGCCCAGGGGTGCGCCGGAGGGTACCGCGCGGTGGGGCGCGCCCCGCTCGACGCGCGGGCGGGAGCCGCTGTCCGCGCCGTCGGGTACGCCCTCGGTACGACCGTCGCGTACGTCGCTGGTACGGCGATCGGCGGGGGTGGGGTGGCCGCTGCCGGCGGGTGGCGCGTCGGTGGCCGTGAGGGCGATGGTGCCAAAGAGCCCGGCCAGCGCCGCCAGGGTGACGGCGGCGGGGCCGAGTCGGCCGATGTGGCGCTGTAAGGCCATCGGTGGGTCTCTCGTCTCGCGTGGGGCGCGGTGCGGGCGGCCGGGCCGCGCTCTCGCCCGGTGGCCCGGTGGGGTGGGGACGGTGGCACGGTGTCGTACGGAGCCGACACGGTGCGGCGTTCCTCGTACAGATGTTCACGGCCGCCGGTGGACACGGGGCGGCGCGAGCATGGCCGGCGGTTAACGGTCTGGGACCCTACCGGGGCCGCGGCGGAGTGTGCCACGCGGGGGCGGCGGGCTCGGCGGGCGCGGTGGGGGGCGTGACGCCGGGTCAGAGCCAGCCGCTGCGGCGGAACGCTCGGCGCAGCAGGACGCACAGGGCCGCCAGCGAGGTCAGGGCGGCGGGGTAGCCGAAGGTCCAGCCCAGCTCGGGCATGTGGTCGAAGTTCATGCCGTACAGGCCGCAGACCATGGTGGGCACGGCGATGATCGCCACCCACGCGCTGATCCGGCGCATCTCCTCGTTCTGGGCGACGCTCACCTGCGCGAGGCTGGCCTGGAGGATCGAGTTGAGCAGGTCGTCGAAGGAGGTGACCTGCTCGGTGACGCGGGACAGCCGGTCGGCCACGTGGCGCAGATAGGTGCGGACGTCCTCGTCCACGAGCCGGGAGGGCTGGGTGGACAGCGTGTGCAGCGGGCGTTCCAGCGGGGCCACGGCGCGCTTGAGCTCCAGGAGTTCGCGTTTGAGCTGGTAGATCCGCTCCACGTCGTCGACGCGGCCGGCCCGGCCCGGCTGCCCGGCGCGCCCGGCGCGGCGGGTTCGCGGGTTCGGGGCGAAGACCTCCGTCTCCACGACGTCGATGTCGTCCTGCACGGCGTCCGTGACGGCGAGGTAGTCGTCCACCACGTGGTCGGCGATGGCGTACAGCACGGCGGCCGGTCCGTGGGCCAGCAGTTCGGCCCGCGACTCCAGCTCCTCGCGCACCGGGCCGAGCGAACCGTGCCCGCCGTGCCGGATGGTGATGACGAAGTCGGGCCCGACGAAGGCCATGATCTCGCCGGTCTCCACGATCTCGCTGGTCGCGGTGAGCCGGTCGTGCTCCACGTAGCGCACCGTCTTGAACACGGCGAACAGCGCGTCCGCGTCGTACCGTTCCACCTTCGGGCGCTGGTGCGCCTGGAGGGCGTTGGCCACGGCCAGCGGGTGCAGCCCGAACAGCTCGGCGATGTGCGCGAACTCCTCGTACGCGGGCTCGTGCAACCCGATCCACACGAATCCGGCCGGCCGGCCGCCGCGCCGGCCCGCCGCGCCCTGGACCGGGACGGCGGGCCGGCCCTCGCGTACGCGTCGGATGGCGTCGGCGGCGGGCAGGTCGCCGGCCCGGCGCTGTCCGTCGCGGTAGACCGCGCAGTTGACGACGGCGCTGCCGAGTGGGTGGCGCGCCGGGTGACTGAGGTCGACGCCGCGCGGGCGCCGCCGCCCGATGCGGACCGCGGCGGTCCGAAGGGTGCGGATCATCGACACGGCGTCTCCTGCGGGATGAGGGGGCGCTCAGTATGCCGGCTGCGGATGACGTGCTGTGGGCGGCGGCCGGGGGGCCGGCCGTGGGGGGACGAATCGGGCGCGGCCCAACCGGCTGCTCTCGCCCCCTTGTCGTAGCGGCCGAGCATCGGAAAGATCACCCCGGAGAGCGGCGACGTACGCCGACGTCGTCGCCGCCACCGCATCGTTGGCTTCCCGGAGAGGGCCCCGCCATGAGCGAGCAATCAGCGGCTGACGGCAGCAGCGTCGACCTGCCCGCCCCGGAGATCGACGACGTGGTCGACGGGGCGCTCGCGGTGGCGGACGCGCCGTACGGAGCCACCGTCCGGGTCGCGCCGTACGCGGGCATGGCCAAGGGCGACGTCATCACCGTCACCTTCGGCGCCCTCTACACGGACGTCTCACCCGTCTCCACCTCCTGGGTGGGCCGCGAGATGGCCTTCGTGGTCCCGACCGAGGTGCTCGCGACGGCGCACGCGCCGGTCGACGTCGCCTACTCGGTGGAGCGCAGCGGCGGCGGTTCGGTCAGCTCCGAGGCGACGACGATCGCCGTCGTGCCGCGCCAGCGCACGGCGGACTGACGCGCGCCGTGGTCGATACCGGCGCCACCCCACGCGGGGCGCGGCGCCGGCGCCCGGCCCTGAGCCGTCCCGGCCGATGCCCGTCGGGACGGCTCAGACCGCCGCGCCGGCCGTGCCGGCCGTGGCGGCGCGAAGCGGCTGGAGCGCCCGCGACCAGGCGATGACCTCGTCCAACAGCTCGCCCAGCGCGGCTTCCTGGTCCTGACCGGGCGTCCACGCCCCGGGGTCGGTGAACAGCTCGACGTCGGTGTACTTGGAGAGCGCGACCTGGGTGCGCACGGTGGCCACGCGCAGCTCGGCCAGCGTCAGTCGCAGCTGCTCCACGGCCCGCGTCCCACCCAGCCCGCCGTACCCCACGAAGCCCGCCGCCTTGTCGCCCCACTCGGCGTAGAGGAAGTCGAGGGCGTTCTTGAGCGCGGCGGGGAAGGAGTGGTTGTACTCCGGTGTCACGAAGACGAACCCGTCGTACGCGGCGATCGTCGACGCCCAGCGTCGGGTGTGCTCGTGGCGGTAGTCGCCGACGATCGCCGGCACGGGCTCGTCGAGCAGCGGCAGTCCGTACGCGGCCAGGTCCACCACCTCGACGCTGACCCCCGACGCCACGGTCGGATGGCGGGCGGCGACCTCGGCGACCCACGCGGCCACGGTGGCCGCCCGGCGGCCGGGACGGGTACTGCCCACGATGACGCCGATTCTGGTCATGGCTGTTCCTCCTGCGCTGGGTTCCGCTCGGGATGTCGCTTGGCCGTGTCGGCCGTGCCACGTAAGGTACAACGAGCGTTGTAGTAAGTGCAACGCTCGTTGTAATTTCCTCGGAGGAGCGGCGATGAGCAGCGACAACACCCGACGGACGGCGCCACGCGGAGGGCCGGCCGACAAGCGTCGCGCGATGCTCGCCGGGGCGCTGACGGTGTTCGCGCGGGACGGCTTCACGCGCGCCGGGGTGGACGTGATCGCGGCCGAGGCCGGGGTGTCGACACGCACCCTCTACAACCACTTCCGCGACAAGGCCGGGCTCTTCGAGGCCGTCATCCAGGAGAGCGCCACCCGCGTCGCTGACGCCCAGATCGCCCTGATCGACCGCCATCTGCACCGGGTCACCGACCTGGAGGCCGACCTCATCGCGTTCGGCCGCGCCTGGGTCACCCCCCTCGCGGACTACGCCGAACACGCGGCACTCGTACGCCAGATCAACGCCGAGGCCGCCCACATCCCCCCACCGGCCATCGATGCCTGGCAGCGCACCGGCCCCCTGCGCGTACGCCACGAACTCGCCCGCCACCTGGAGCGACTGGCCGACCAGGGCCTGCTGCGCATCACCGACCCGCAACGCGCGGCCCTCCACCTCGGCCTCCTCATCGCCAGCCCCAACCTCTCCCACCCCGCCCCACCCCGCTCCGAGGCGGAGATCACCGAGACGGTCACGGCCGGCGTGCGGGCGTTCCTCTACGGATACGCGGGCTGAGGGGCGCCCTGCGGGCGCGCGGGGGGCCTTCTGGTGGGGGGCGCTGCGCGCGGGCGGGTGGTGGGGGTGCGGTTGGGGGTGCGCGGTGCGGGCACGCGGGCCGAGGCCGGTCGCCTCGGGGGCGGGGTGTGCGGTGGGTGTGCATGTGACCGCACCCGGTCCGCCGGGCCGTCGGGTGTGACGATTCTTGATCGGTGTCCTGCGGGCTTCGTGTGCAGGCGGCGGTGCTTCCTCCCCAGGGCAAGCAGGGAGGAAGCACCTGCCGTTGTGCGGGTGGTCTTTCTACGCAGTGGTCTGGTTGGGCACGAGACCACGGACCTGCTGGCCGGCGACCGATGTCGGGTCGCTGAGGGCGTCATACACCTTGTGCCCTGAGTCGCGAGCGCCGCCAGCCCAGGACACGACGCCCTTGCTGTTGACCTTGGCGGCAATGCCGCCCCAATAGGCTGCCTCACGCTTCCACTGCACGCTGTGCAGAAGACTCCCCGCCGTCTCCCCGGCGGGGAACGGCTCCTTGGTCCACGAGGTCTCGCGGTGCATGAGCGCCCCGAGCCCGGCCAGGACAGCGGGCGCGGTTATGGCGGTCTTGGCGCTGAACAGGTCCGCGTTGTCGCGCATGAACTCAGCCAGGAGTTCGACCGTCTCCCGCTTCACCGTCTGAGGGTCGGGCTCACCGGGAATATCGGAAGATTCCACGTCGCTGGATGCCGCGTGGATGCCGGATTTGCCGAGAATGGTCGTGACCACCAGAGTCCGCAGACCGGACAGAGTGAACCACTCGGGTGCGCTGGGGCCGACTTGGCGCTTTCCGGTGAGGATGAGATTCGCCAAGGGGGTCTCCACGCCGTCAACGGCGACGGTAGTGGAGTCAACAAGTGTCTGGGTAACGGAGGTGCCAAAGTCGCGCATGTCCATGGACATGGCGAGCGACTTATCCACGGGGGCACCCTTGAGGTTGCGATCATGGAAGATCTGTCGGGCCGACAGGGGGCTGATGCCGTGGTAGATCTCGAAGGCGATTACGGCACTGTCGAAGTCGAAGTCCTGGAGGTCGAACGCGCTGGGATTCTTCTTGATGCGGTGCATGGCGGTGATCTGAGTCTCGCCGTCGATGGTGATCAAGCCGTCTCGAATAGGGAAGAAGGCGCTCCCGTCTTCTTGGATTTCCAGCGGGCGAGGGCTCCATAGGGTGATCGGCGGGAGCGACCAGGCGTTGCCGAGGTCGCCTCTGAGGCCAGCGGCGATGTAGTCCGCGTAGCTGCCGATGTTCTTGGCTTTGGGACTGGCGGCGGTGCCGATCATCCGCTGGACCATGGCCCGCAGCTTGGCATAGTCATCGGGATCGTGGCCGGCTTTGGCGTCCTTGGCGGCGTCCTGCTCCACCTTCACGGGGTCGTTGACCATGTGGAGCAGGTTCTCGATGTCAAGCGTTCCGATGGCGAGCGTCTCGCGTACCTCGGTGAGCTTGACAGGAAAGCCTGTGGTGACGGGCTTGAGGGTGTTGGACACCTACGTCCTTCCTTGCGAGGCGCTGCATGCGCCGTGATGGGCCGTAACGCTAGCTGACGGCTACTCAAGCCTCAACCGCGGTTGAATTTCTGAGACGCATGGGATTGTCGCAGCTATGGTTGGACGGATTTTCAAAATGGATCGGGCAGTTCGATGACAGCTGCGGCGGGATTCGTCGCGCGATGCCTTCGGTTATAGAGGGGAATCTTGTAGTCCGTTTATGCGGGCAGCGTTGCATGTGCGCCGTACTCAGGTGGAATTCGCTGAGTTCGATGCCCAACGCGTCGCCATCCACGATTCGATCGGCGGGTGTCAGGCGGCCGATGATCAGGTGGGACGGTACTGAATCTTCATTCAACTCGGGTTTGAGCGCGCCGACCAGGTGGACGAGATCGGCGAAATGAGAGTCCTCGGTTGCCGCGCACCGAGTCGCGAAGGTCTCCGGTGATCGGTCGCGCCACGGTGGGTGCCTCTGTCGCCAGCCGTTGAGGGGGTCTTCACCATCGAGACCGCGACCGTCACGGTCGAAAGGCCCACGCCGCGCTCGGCGGCAGGCTCGTGCACGGTTGCCAGTCCGTGCCGGACCAGTCCGGCGGCGTGGTCGCGCCCTACGGTGCCTCGTTGGCGAACTTCCGCGACGACCTCGCGGCCTTCAAGGCGGGCTGGATCGGGCAGGTCTACGCCCGCCGCGTGAACCCCGCCGCGTAACCCCACCGATCAGGCTCCGGGACGGGCCGGCATCCCTCGCCCGCCCCGGAAGCCACCATCCCCTGGAGCCCTCCCGTGACCACGAACCCCAGCGCCGAACTCCTCGACAACCTGCTCACCGTGGCTGGCCTGACCACTGCCGTACGGGAGGCGGTACGCGTGTGGCCCATGTCCGGCGTCGAGCGCGTGACCTTCCCCGACAGTGCCACCGCCATCTTCAAATACGCAAAGAAGCCCTTCGACAGCGAAGACCAGGCCCTCTGCCTGGCGCGCACCCTCGGCGTGCCCGTCCCCCAGGTCCACGCCTCCGCCGTCCTGGACGGCTGGCTCGGTATGCTCATGGAGGACCTCGGACCGTCCGTCCGCGAGGCCGACGACCTCGACGGCGTCGCCGCAGCGGTGGTCCTGCACGGCACCCGTACGGCTCCGTCTTTGCCCGTACTCGACCAGGAGCGGCTGCAGACGCTCCCGGCCAGGGCGTTGGAGCACCTCGAACGGCTGCGCAAGGCCGACCGGTGGCAGGATGCCGGCGACGTCGAGGACGCGCTCGACCGAATCGCCCAGGCCGCCGAGGCCCGCTCGGCCGGAGCGACGCTGGAACCGTTCGGCTGGGTGCACTCCGAGTTCCACCCCACCAGCCTCCACATCGGCGAGCGCGGCTGGCGGCTGCTCGACTTCGCCCGCGCCTTCACCGGCCCCGGCCTGCTCGACCTCGCCAGCTGGCACGGCACCATCGAGCCCCCGCGCCCCGTGCGCCTGCGCGTCTTCCTGGAGCAGTACGTCACCGCCGGCGGCGCCCCCGACGCCCTCGCCCCGCGCGGCGGGCTCACCGCCGAGAACTGGGCCCTGGGCTGGCACCGCATGTGGGTCGTCGAGTGGTTCATGGAGCAGTCCATCCGCTGGATCAACGACCGGGCCACCGACCCCGCCTACCTCAAGGCGGTCCGTCGCCACCTCACCGACGTCCTCCACCTCCTGGAGATCTGACGTGCTCGCCCAGGCATCCCCATGGCACGCCCACGCCGCTCAGCGCACCGCCGCCAGACTCGCCGAACCCCTTTCCGTGCCCGCCCGGATGGAGTGGACCACGAGACCCGGCCAGGGGCCCGGAGCCGAGATCCTCGGCCCGGACCTGCGCGGCAAGCGACTCCTGGAACTCGGCTGCGGCCCCGGCCGCAACGCCGCCCACCTCGCCACCCTCCCCCAAGCTCTCGGCTTCGCTCAAGCAGGGGAGGCCCCCATCGGCGCCCAGGTCATCGGCGTCGACCTGGTCGACCTCCAGATCCGCCGCGCCCGCTCCCACTACGGACGGTTGGACAACCTCACCTTCGTCGCCGGCCACGCCCTGCACTACCTGCGCGCCACTGATGAGCATTTCGACGCGATCTACTCCGTCTTCGGCGCCGTCGGCCTCGTCGCTCCCGAGCTCCTGTTGCCGGCCATCGCACAGCGCCTCACGCCCGGGCGAGTGCTTGCCTTCTCCGTCCCCCACCCGCAGCGCGGCGGTCGAAGCGCCGGCGACGACCGGCCCCGCCGCGACTTCGTCACCCTCCCCGACCGCACCCGGCTCCCCATCGCCCGCTGGGAGTTCGACATCGACCGCTGGGAGAAGCACCTCAGCAGGACGGGCTTCGGGCTCACCTCGGCCCAGGAGTTCCACGACCCCCGCACGGGCCACTGGCCCACCACCCTGCTGATCCGCGCCCGCAAGCTCTGACCAGCCATTCGCCCCGGCTTCCCTGGGAGGAACCGATGCGCCCGCCCTACCTGCTCCTCGACATCGACGGCGTCCTCATACCCTTCCCCCATGCGGATGGCTCGACCCCGGCCACCCACACCCGCCACGACGTCGTCCCCACCGGCCGGAGCGCCGACAACCCCGTTACCGTCTGGCTTAACCCCGACCACGGCCGCCTGCTCATGGACGTGATCCACACCGGCCTGGTCACCCCGGTCTGGTGCACCAGCTGGCGGCAGGACGCTGCCACCCTGATCAGCCCGCTCCTGAACCTTCCCAGCTGGCCGTACGTCGACCTGCCGCGTCTGCGGATCACCACCAGCCATCCGAACGGCTACCTGTGGAAGCGCGACCACGTCGACGCCTGGCTGGGCGACGCCCCCGCCGTCTGGATCGACGACGACTTCACCCACCTCGATCGCACGTGGGCCGTCGAGCGTAGGGCCCGTGGCGCGGCCACTCTCCTGATCCAACCCGAACCCCGGGTCGGGCTCCAGGCCGACCATGTGGCCGATGTCCGGGAGTGGGCCGCGCGACTGCGCGGCCGTCCGTCGCGCGCTCTGCCGAGCGGGGTACTCCGAGCGGAGCCGAAGCGGCTTGGCGCGGCCGGTGCCGGTCGTCCGCCTGGGGTGGGGCCGGGGATGGCCGCACCCGGTCCGCCGGGCCGTCGGGTGTGACGGTGGGCGGGACCGGGTGCGGGGTGGGTGGCGCCTGTCTGGTGGGGTGGGCGCCGGCCCGGGAAGCGGGGTGCTCGCCCTGGGGGCGGGGTGCTTGCCGGGAAAGAGGCCGAAAGAAGCCGGCGGAGCGGCTCAGGCCTTCTTGGTCTCCCAGAAGATCTTGTCGATCTGGGCGATGTAGTCCAGGGCCTTCTGACCCGTGGCCGGGTCGGTGGAGCCCTTGGCCGCGCTCAGCGCCTTGAGCGTGTCGTTGACGAGCTGGTGCAGCTCCGGGTACTTCTCGAAGTGCGGGGGCTTGAAGTAGTCGCTCCACAGCACGGAGATGTGGTGCTTGGCCAGCTCCGCGCGCTGCTCCTTGATGACCGTGGCGCGGGCGCGGAAGTGTTCGTCCTCGTTGGCCTGGTACTTCTCCTGGACTGCCTTGACCGACTCGGCCTCGATGCGGGCCTGGGCCGGGTCGTAAATGCCACAGGGCAGGTCGCAGTGGGCGCTGACCTTTACCTTGGGGGCGAACAGGCGGGAAAGCATGAGCTGTCCTTCCTCGTGATCGTCTTCTCAGGTGCGAGATTACTCCGTGAGGGAAGGCTTTTCTCGGGTGGCCCGGGGGGCTTAGGACAAAAGTCCGGTGTCGACCTGAGACTGATGGAGCAACGGACCGGGAGGTGCCGTAATGCCGGAGCGCGTGCAGGAGCGTGGCCGCGAGCGCAGGCAGGGGGATGACGGCGAGCGTCACGGGCTGCTGCGCATCGGACTGGCCGAGGTGTACAACCCGTCGATGGTGCCGACGCTGCGGCCCGGCGACCAGCTCGTCATCCAGTACGCGGTGGCCGTGCGGCCCGGGGACGTCGTCGTCCTGCGGCACCCGTTCGCGCAGGACCTGCTGATCGTCAAGCGCGTGGTCGCGCGGCGGGGCGGCGGCTGGTGGGTCGAGGGGGACAACCCGTTCGTGCGCAACGACAGCCGCGAGTTCGGGCCGGTCCCCGACGAGCTGGTGGTCGCGCGGGCGCTGGCCCGGCTGCGCCCGCCGCCCGGCGCCGGTCAGCGCTCGCTGAGCGGCGTGCTCTCGTGGGCCGCGTCGGCGGTGCGGCCCGTGCGCTCGGGGCGGGGTCCGCTCGGCTGGCTGGCCGGCCGGTCCGTCCGCTCGGAGCGCTCGCTCTCCCGGCGCTTGCGGGCGCGGTAGGCCGCCACGTTCGCACGCGTGGCGCAGCGGTCGGAGCAGTAGCGGCGTGACCGGTTTGTCGATGTGTCGAGATAGGCGTTGCGGCACGGCGTCGCCTCACAGATGCCGAGCCGGTCGGCGCCGAGCTCGGTGAGGTGGAAGGCGAGCCCCATGGAGGCGGTGGCCGCGTAGCTCGCGCCCGCGTTCGCGGCGTAGTCCGCGATGTGCATGTGCCACTTGGGGCGCCCGTCCTCGTCGCGTACCTCGTGTCCCGAGATCTGCGGGCTCACCGGGAACTCCAGCAGCAGCGCGTTCAGCAGGTCCACGGCGAGCACCTCGTCGCCGTCGTCGGCCGCCTCGAAGACGGCGCGCAGCCGCCCGCGCACCCCGCGCAGCCGGGTGACGTCGGCGTCGGTGGCCCGACGCGCCACCTGCTGGCTGGGCCCGAACAGGTCCCGCACGTCCTCGACCGAGGTGAGCCCGTCGGTGCCGCGCTGGGGCTCCTCGCTGTTGACGAGCCGGACGGCAAGATCCGAGTAATAGGCCAGTTCCACTTGTAGTCCTTACGGAGGCGGTCTATGGTCGTCGGTGCAGTGAGGTAATGGCTGATCTGGCTATCAGGGTATTACGTGCGAGCCACGGGAGGGTCGCGATGACCGAGACGATCACGGCGGTGGGTGCTGACTGGCAGGCCTGGCAGGCCAGTTGGGACCGCCAACAGGAGTGGTACATGCCGGACCGCGAGGAGCGGTTCCGCGTGATGCTCGACATGGTCGAGGCGGCGGTGGGCACCGCCCCGCGCGTGCTCGACCTGGCCTGCGGCACCGGCAGCATCAGCGCCCGGCTGCTCGCCCGCTTCCCCGACGCCACCAGCACCGGCGTGGACCTCGACCCGGCGCTGCTGACGATCGCGCGCGGGTACTTCGCGGACGAGGGCCGCGTCGAGTTCGTGACCGCCGACCTGCGGGACGCCGACTGGCGGAGCCATCTGCCGCACGACTCGTACGACGCGGTGCTCACCGCCACCGCGCTGCACTGGCTGGACAGCGACGCGCTGCGCGCGCTGTACGGGCAGGTCGGGGACCTGGTGCGGGAGGGCGGGGTGTTCATGAACGTCGACCATATGCCGGCGCCCACCACGCCTCGGATCAACGCCGTGGAGCGGACGTTCCGCAAGGCCCGGCAGGAGCGGGAGCTGGCCGCCGGGGTGCAGGACTGGGTCGAGTGGTGGCGGGCGGTCGCCGAGGACGAGGTGCTGGGCGGCCCGGCGGCCGAGCGGTTCAAGATCTTCAACAACCCCACCAAGGCCAGCAACGACCACGAGGGCAACGACGAGCCGGTGGAGTGGCACGTGAGCGCCCTGCGCGAGGCCGGCTTCGACGAGGCCCGCCCGGTGTGGTCCTCGGTCACCGACGCCCTGGTGCTCGGCCTCAAGTAGGACCACCCGACCGGGCCCGTACCGACCCGTACCGCTCGACCCGGGCCCGGTTGTCCGGGGTCGTCCGTGGGCGTGTGGCGTCCGGCGTACGCCCCCGCCCACGGGGCCGCGCGCGGGGCGGTACCGGCCGCCGGCCTGTGCCGTCCGCCCCGTCGTCCTCACGCCAGGCCGCCGCCCCGCGCGTCCCCGCCGCCGATCCGCCGGGCTCGCCTATCTGCCCGGCCAAGCGCCGGACCCGCCGCGCGCGTCCCCGCCGCCGATCCGCCCGGCCACGCGTCGGACCGGCCGGGCGCCGAAGCGGCTAGGCCGCCGCCGGGCCGCGCGGGCCCGGGGCGGCCGGTGGGCGGCGGGGGCTCACAACACCTTGGACAGGAACGACTTGGTGCGTTCGTGCCGCGGGTTGGTGAGCACCTCGCGCGGGTGGCCGGTCTCGACGACCACGCCGTCGTCCATGAAGACCAGCGTGTCGCCGACCTCGCGGGCGAAGCCCATCTCGTGGGTGACGACGATCATCGTCATGCCGGACTCGGCGAGGTCGCGCATCACGTCCAGCACGTCGCCCACCAGCTCCGGGTCGAGCGCGGAGGTCGGCTCGTCGAAGAGCATCAGCTTGGGCTCCATGGCCAGCGCCCGCGCGATGGCCACCCGCTGCTGCTGGCCGCCGGAGAGCTGGGCCGGGTAGTTGCCCGCCTTGTCGGCCAGGCCCACCCGGTCCAGCAGGGTCAGCGCCCGCTCCCGCGCGGCGGCCTTGGACTCCCGCTTGACCTGGACCGGGGCCTCCATCACGTTCTCCACCGCGGTCATGTGCGGGAAGAGGTTGAAGCGCTGGAAGACCATGCCGATGTCGCGGCGTTGCGCGGCGACCTCGCGGTCGCGCAGCTCGTAGAGCTTGTTGCCCTGCTGCCGGTAGCCGACCAGGTCGCCGTCGACGTACAGCCGACCGGCGTTGATCTTCTCCAGGTGGTTGATGCAGCGCAGGAAGGTGGACTTGCCCGAGCCCGAGGGGCCGATCAGGCAGAACACCTCGCGCGGGGCGACCTCCAGGTCGATGCCCTTGAGTACCCGCACCGCGCCGAAGGACTTGTGTACGCCCTCGGCCTTGACCATGGCGGTCACGCGCCGCCACCTCCCTTCGTGCCGCCGCGGGTGCTCAGCGACCCCACGTTGGCCTTGATCTTCTGCCAGGGCGTCGGCGGCAGTTGGCGCAGGGAGCCGCGGGCGAAGCGCCGCTCCAGGTAGAACTGTCCGACGCTGAGCACGCTGGTGACGACCAGGTACCAGATCGCCGCGAGGAAGAGCATCTCGACCGTGCCGCCCGAGGTCTGGCCGACGTTGGTGGCGGCCTGGAGCAGGTCGTAGTACTGCACGGCGATCACCAGCGAGGTGGTCTTGAGCAGGTTGATGAACTCGTTGCCGGTCGGCGGCACGATCACCCGCATCGCCTGCGGCAGCACCACCCGGCGCAGCGTCTTGGCCTGGCTCATGCCCAGCGCGTGGGACGCCTCGGTCTGGCCCTCGTCCACCGACTGGATGCCGGCCCGGCAGATCTCCGCCATGTACGCGGCCTCGTTGAGTCCGAGGCCCAGCAGCGCCGCCAGGAACGGGGTCATGAAGTCCGACCACTCGTCCTGGTAGATGGGGCCGAGGTTGATGTACTCGAAGACCAGGCCGAGGTTGAACCACAGGAGGAGCTGGACGTACACCGGGGTGCCCCGGAAGAACCAGATGTAGGCCCAGGCGATGGACGCGGTGACCGGGTTCTTCGACAGCCGCATCACGGCGAGCACGACGCCGAGCGCCACCCCGAGCGCCATCGCGACGATGGTCAGCCAGATGGTGTTGCGGACGCCCTTGAGGATGTCCTTGTCGAAGAAGTAGTCGGGGACGGCGCCCCAGTTCACCTTGCCCTGCGCGAAGGCGTTGACCAGCAGGGCCAGCAGTCCGAGCGCGATCACCGCCGAGATCCAGCGGCCGTAGTGCCGGACCGGGATGGCCTTGATCGCCTCGGGGGCGGGCGCCGGGGCGCCCGATGGCCCCGTCACCTTGTCGATGTCAACAGTCACAGATGCTGCCTTTCAGCATGAACCGTCACGAAGGGTGCGGTCAGGAGCCGCCGTTGATCGTCGCCTCGGTGACGGCGCCGGCCTCGACGCCCCACTTCTTGAGGACCTTCTCGTACGCGCCGTTCTTGATGATCTGGTCGAAGGCGGCCTTGAGGGCGTCGCGCAGCTGGGTGTTGTTCTTGCTGAGCGCCACGCCGTACGGGGCGGCCTCGACCTGTTCGCCGACGATCTCGAAGTCGTCGCCGCCGCCCGAGGTCTGGACGGCGTACGCGGCGACCGGGAAGTCACTGGCCGCGGCGTCGGCGCCGCCGGCCCGCAGCCGGGTCTGGGCCTGCACGTCGTTGTCGAACGCCTCGATGGCGATCTTGCCCTGGCCCGTCTTGCCGCACGCCGTGGACTGGTCCTTGGCCAGGTCGTGGGAGACGGTGCCGCGCTGCACGACGATCTTCTTGCCGCACAGGTCGTCCCAGGTCTCGATGGACTGGGTCTTGCCCTTACGCGTGTAGATCGAGACGCCGGCCTGGAAGTAGTCGACGAAGTCGACGCCCTCGCTGACCTTCTTGCCCTTTTCGGGGTCGATGCCCTCCTGGCGTTCCCGGGTGTCCGTCATGGCCGACATGGCGATGTCGTACCGCTTGGAGCGCAGGCCGGTGAGCAGGGTGTCGAAGGTGCCGTTGGCGAACTCGAAGCGCACACCGAGCTCCTTGCCCAGCGCGTCGGCCAGGTCGGGGTCGATGCCGACGGTCTGTCCGCTCTTCTTGAATTCCACCGGCGGGAACGCGATATCGGAGCCGACCTTGATCACGCCCGCATTCTGGACATTTTTTGGCAGCTTGTTGAAGAGGCCCTTTCCGGAGGCCGAGCCGTCCACCTTGTCCCGCTGGTCGCCGCAGCCGGACAGCAGCAGCGCCCCGGTGACCGCGAGGGCGCCGACGGCGAGCCACCGGGATGTCCGAGGGGTGGCCATGCCCGGCCGGCGAGAGCGGCTGGCGGTCATACTGGTTCCTCCTGCGGATGAGGGAAGCACCGACGGGGCCGGCACACACCTTCGGGTGTCGCGGCCGTGTGTGATTGGGGCATCTTGCCATCCGGGCCAGCGGATACGGGGGGCCGGCGAGGTCAAAATCGGATAACGGGCGGCTCTCGCGACGTGACGCGCGAAGGACGTCGGGCATGACGTCCCGACGGCGCATCGGGAAACGCCCGGGTGGCGGAATGACTCCGTCCGCGTGGTGGTGATGTCGCGGTACGTGGATATTCGGTAGCGACTGGCCTGCTTTCGGCGTTAACGCGGGGTTACCGCGTCCCACAGCGACGGAACTCACTCGTCCAGGAGTCCGCTTCTCCGGTAAAAAAGACGGTTACACCCCTCACCCGGGGCTCAGGGCACGTGTGCGGCGTGCCCGGCGTTCGCCCACCTCCGCCGCGGATATCCGCGGGGCGGAAAGCGGACGCGGTGCCCGCCCGCTCCGCAACACAGGGGGCGGCTACCCTCACCAGATATACGACAAAGGGGTCAAGAAAGTGGCAGCGGAGATCGTGAATCCTCGCAGCGACAGCGACGGTACGACGGACGAAGAACTCTTCGACCCAGCCTTCGCGTTGCACCGGGGCGGCAAGATGGCCGTCCAGGCGACGGTGCCGGTGCGCGACCGGGACGACCTGTCCCTCGCGTACACACCGGGCGTCGCCAAGGTGTGCAGCGCGATCGCCGAACAGCCCGACCTGGTCCACGACTACACCTGGAAGTCCCAGGTGGTGGCCGTGGTGACGGACGGCAGCGCGGTGCTCGGGCTGGGCGACATCGGCCCGGAGGCCTCCCTCCCGGTCATGGAGGGCAAGGCCATCCTCTTCAAGCAGTTCGGCGGGGTCGACGCGGTGCCGATCGCGCTCGACTGCCGGGACGTGGACGAGATCATCGACACCGTCGCCCGGCTCGCGCCGTCCTTCGGCGGCATCAACCTGGAGGACATCTCCGCGCCGCGCTGCTTCGAGATCGAGCGGCGCCTCCAGGAGCGCGTCGACATCCCCGTCTTCCACGACGACCAGCACGGCACCGCCGTGGTCACCCTGGCGGCGCTGCGCAACGCGGCCCAGCTCACCGGGCGCCCGCTGGGCGTGCTGCGAGCCGTCATCTCCGGCGCGGGCGCGGCCGGTGTGGCCATCGCCAAGATCCTCGTCGAGGCCGGCATCGGTGACGTGGCCGTCTGTGACCGCAAGGGCGTGGTCTCGGCCGAGCGCACGGACCTGACCGACGTCAAGCGGGACCTGGCCGGCTTCACCAACAAGGCGGGCCTGACCGGCTCCCTGGAGGACGCGCTGGAGGGCGCGGACGTCTTCATCGGCGTCTCGGGCGGCACCGTTCCCGAGTCGGCCGTGGCGACGATGGCCAAGGACGCGATGATCTTCGCGATGGCCAACCCGAACCCGGAGATCCACCCGGACGTGGCGCACAAGTACGCCGCGGTCGTGGCCACCGGTCGCAGCGACTTCCCCAACCAGATCAACAACGTCCTGGCCTTCCCCGGCATCTTCGCCGGCGCCCTCCAGGTCCGGGCCTCCCGGATCACCGAGGGCATGAAGCTGGCGGCGGCCGAGGCGCTGGCGGCGGTCGTCGCCGACGAGCTGAGCGCCGACTGCGTCATCCCCTCGCCGTTCGACGAGCGGGTGGCCCCCGCGGTGACCGCCGCCGTGGCCGCCGCCGCGCGGGCGGAGGGCGTCGCGCGGCGCTAGCCGCGGCGCGCGAGCCGGCCGCTGGGCGCCGGGCGGGCCCACACCCCCGGGCCGGGGGGTGTGGGCCCGCCCGCGTGGGGAGGCCCGCACCCCACCTCAGGGGCGGGGCGGCGGCAGCCGGTGGACGAAGACGTCGCTCACGCCGTTGGTGTCGTCGGGCACCAGGTTGCCGGCGTCGCTGCCGAAGGCGACGGTGCGGCCCGCCGTGTCCACGTGCGTGCCGCCGACCGGGCCGTCGCTCTGCGCGCCGTCCGGCGCCACGTCCAGCCGTCGTACGTCCCCGGTGCGCAGATCGCGGACGAACGCGTCCTGGTGGCCGTTGGTGTCGTCGGGCACCAGGTTGCTGGCCGACGAGGTGAAGAACGCCCGCCGCGCGTCGGCGCTCAGGTGGACCTCGGACAGCGTGACGTGGTCGGCCTCGGCCCCGTCGTACGCCAGGCTCAGCCGACGGACCCGCCCGGTGGCCAGGTCCGTCGCGTACGCGTCGCTCCGGTCGTTGGTGTCTTCTGGGACGAGGGCGGTACCGGTGCAGTACAGGGCGTGGCGGCCGTCGCGGCTCAGGCCCGCCCCGCCGTACACCGACGCCGAGCCCCCCTCCCCGCGCGGTGCCCCGGGGACCGTCCGCCCGGTGCGCAGGTCGTGTACGTACAACTGGCGCGCGCTCGGACGGCTGCCCCGGTGCGCGGCGTCGAAGGCCGTGCTCGGGGCGGCGTCGGGGCCGGCCACGGTGCGAAAGGCCACCCGGCCACCGTCGGCGCTGAGGGTGGGGGCCGTCGAGAACCCGGTGAGCTGGGACCCGTCGTCGCCGACGCTGACCCGGCGGGTCACGCCGGTCCCGCGGTCGTGGACGAAGACGTCGGACCAGCTGTTGGTGTCGCCGGGCACTAGGTCGTCCCGGGTGGAGCTGAAGGCGACGTGGCGGCCGTCGGCGCTGATCGAGGGCCGGTCCGTGATGCCGGACGGCCGCGTGCCAGGCGGGAGCAGCGGCTCGGTCCGCCCGGTGACCCGGTCACGGACGTGGATCTCGGAGCGCGGCAGCGAGCCGTCGGGCCCCCGGTCCTCGACGAGGGACGCGAAGGCCACGTGACGGGCGTCGTGGCTGAGGGCGAACGAGAACACCTGGCCCTCCACCGGGGTGCCGTCGGTCGCGACGTTGACCTGCTCGACCGTGCCCGTGCGCAGGTCCTTCAGGAAGACCTCGGGGCCGCCGCGCCGGGCACCGGGCACCAGGTTGGTGGCCCAGGAGCGGAAGGCGACGTGGTGGCCGTCACCGCTGACCGTCGCGCTGTCCGAGGCGGCGTCGGCCTGCCCGCCGTCGGCCGCCACGCTCACCCGCTCGACGGCCGGCGGCGCCGGGGCGGCGGCGCGCGCGGCCGGCGGTAACGCCCCCGCCGCCAGCGCGGTCGCCAGCGCGGCGGTCAGCGCCGCCACCCGCCGGCCGCCGGGGTGGTGGGCGCCGTGGGTTCCTCGCCGATGGTGCATGACTCCTCCTCGCCTCGTACGGTGTGGTGCGGGCCCGGTGCGCACGAGCCTCGTGGTCGGACGCCGACGCACGGCGCGGGCGGCGTCGTTCCAGCCTGGCCCGGGCGGGCGGGTCGACGCGGCGTGACTTCGGGCCAACTCCGCGCCGGCCGGGCGGGTGGTGGGGGCAGCGTCACACCGGCACGTGGTTCCGCCCGGCTGGGCGCGCCCCTAGGGTCGGGGCATGTTCGCCGCCTACGCCGCACGCATCGATCCAGACCAGCCGCTGTCCGGGCTGGAGTTGGGTGACCGCCCCGAGCCCGCCGACCGGCCCGGTTGGACCACCGTCGACGTCCGGGCGGCCTCCCTCAACCACCACGACCTGTGGTCGCTGCGCGGGGTGGGGCTGGGCGAGGAGAGTCTGCCGATGATCCTGGGCTGCGACGCGGCCGGCGTGGACGCCGAGGGCAACGAGGTCGTGCTCCACTCGGTCATCGGCCAGAGCGGGCACGGCGTCGGCGTGGGGGAGCCCCGCTCCATCCTCACCGAGCGCTACCAGGGCACCTTCGCCGAGCGCGTCTCGGTGCCGGAGTGGAACGTGCTGCGCAAGCCGAAGGAGCTCTCCTTCGAGGAGGCCGCCTGCCTGCCCACGGCGTGGCTGACCGCGTACCGGATGCTGTTCACCAACGCCGGCGTGCGGCCGGGCGACGCGGTGCTGGTGCAGGGCGCCGGCGGAGGCGTGGCGACCGCGGCGATCGTGCTGGCGAAGGCGGCCGGGCTGCGGGTGTACGCCACCAGTCGGGACGCGGCCAAGCGCGAGCGGGCGCTGGAACTGGGCGCCGTGGCCGCGGTGGAGCCGGGCGCGCGGCTGCCGCGCCGGGTGGACGCCGTCATCGAGACGGTCGGCGCCGCGACCTGGTCGCACTCGGTCAAGTCCCTCAAGCCGGGCGGCACCCTGGTCATCTCCGGCGCCACCTCGGGGCCCAGCCCGCGGGCCGCCGAGCTGAACCGGATCTTCTTCCTGGAGCTACGCGTCGTCGGCTCGACCATGGGCACCAGGGACGAGCTGGAGGGCCTGCTGAACTTCTGCGCGACCACGGGCGTGCGCCCGGTGATCGACTCCGTGCTGCCGCTGGACCGCGCCCGCGAGGGCTTCGCGAAGCTGGCGCGGGGCGACGTGTTCGGCAAGGTCGTCCTGACCGTCTGACGCCGCCGACCGCGCGTCGAGCGGCGGCGCGCCCGGGACTCCGTACGGGCCGGCCCCGTGCGGGCCGGGTCCCGATCGACCGATGGCCCGCCCGTGGGGGCGGGCCGAAGCGGTACGCGGCCCCGGTGCCGCCGCGTCGGGTGGGCCGCGCTCAGAGCGTCAGCGCGTACGCCTGCCAGCGGCTGGTGATGCGCGCGCCCAGCAGTTCGGCGGCGCGCCGCAGCGGTGGGTCGGCGATCTCCCGGATGTCCAGGTCCGCCGCGTCGGCCTCGGCGGTGCGCAGGTGGTCTATCAACCCGGCGATGCCCGCGGCCAGTTCGGTCGGCGCCGCTTCGAGGGGCACCGTGACCTCCAGCAGGGCCCGACCGTCGACGAGGTCCGCCGCGAGCTGACCGGTCAGCGAGCCGTCGGCGCCCAGCAGGTCCAGCACGTGCCCCTGGGGCGCCCGGTCGGTCAGGTAGGCGTCGATGCCCGCGGCGTTCCAGGGCGGTTCGGGCGCGCCGCCCGCGCCCGGACAGGGCGGCGTGCCCGTGTCGCCCTCGGGCAGGGCGCCGGCCAGGTCGCCCGGGACGGGCCCGCCCTGGTGGTCGTGCTGGGCGTGCACGGTGTTGTAGAGCCGGACGTACGCGTCGACGGCCGGGTGCGGTCCGGTCGGAAAGGGGCGCGGCGTGGTGCGCAGGGGAGCCGGGGGCAGGCCGGGGGGCGGGGTCCACGCCTTGAGGTCGGGGACCGTCCAGTGCCGGCCGAGCTCCCCGTCGACGCGCGCCCCGAGCGCGCTGGCGGCACGGCCGACGGGGCCGGTGTCGGGCCCGCTCCAGTTGATGGTGGCGAAGCCGAGTTCCTTGGCGCGGGCGGCGGCGTGCCGCAGCAGCAGGGTGAGCAGCTCGACCTCGTGGGTCGGTTGGGGGGTGCCGGTCGTCGGTCCGTAGGACCCGGTGGGCGGGCGTCTGGGCACGCCGGTGACCAGGACGGGGTCGAAGACGACGGCCGCCGACTCGCCTGGTGGTTGTAACAGGCGGGCCCAGCACAGGAGATGGCCCTCGCGCCGGAGGACGACCACGCCCCGGCAGGCGAAGGCGCCGATCCTGACCGCGTCCGCCCGCGCGATCGCCGGTGGCGACTCCGGTGCGGTCGGCCGTCGGGTCGGCGTGCGCGCCGACGGCCACCCCCCGGCCAGGTCGTGGTCCACGAGGTCGGCCAGCTCCTGCGAGAGCAACTCGTCGGCCCCGGGGGCGGAGTCGAATTCCACCGTGATGGCGGCGGGCAAGGACATACGGTTCCCTCTTCCGCGTCATGCGCGCCGCACGATGCGGCACGGCCACTAGACCTCCCAGTACATCTCACGGGCGACGCATCCACGACCCGCCCAGGGCGGAGATACGCCTCCTCCGTAAGGCTGGCGTAGTGCGCCCTGCGGAGCGCACGGCGGGTGCCGCGGCGGGGGGACCGCGACCCGCCCGGCCGGGCCGTGGCCCGGCCCGCGCACGCCGGTTCACCGGACGCCGGCCCTCCACGACGTCGCTGGCCAGCGGGCCTGGGGCGGCGTCCCGCCCGGCCGTCGCGCATACCGGCAGGTCACCGCCGGGTGGGGGGACATCCGGCCGGTCCGGTGGGGAGCGGACCGATAGCGGCGGGGCGGCGCCGACGTGAACGACCCCATAACGCAAGGACGTTGCGTATGGGGCGCGACCGGGGGCGGCCGACCGCTGTTCCGCCGGGAGTGACGATCCGGCGTACCGGGGTCGGGTGCGGCCCAACACCGTTTCACACAGGCTTAGTTCGTCGGGCGTGTCGGCGGGGTGGTGGCGCGCTTGGCGGCGAAGCGGCGGGCCTTGTTGCGGTTGCCGCACACGCGCATCGAGCACCAGCGGCGGCTGCGGTTCTTCGACACGTCCCAGAACACCCAGGCGCACGCGTGCTCCGCGCACCGCTTGAGCCGCGCGGTGTCACCGGCGATCACCAACTCGCTCCAGGCCGCGGCCACCACGGCCAGGGCCCGCCGCACCGGGGGCAGCCCGGGGGCGGGGACCAGGGCCGGCCCCGTGTCGGCGGGCGCGGCGTCGACGGAGGCGTCGGCCGTCAGGGGGCGGGTGGCGGCCGGGGTGTCGGCGGCGGGGGCGGGCGGCGGCGTTCGGTTGGCTGTCTGGTCGGGCGCGCCCGAAGGGTCCGGCGGGCCCGCGCGCCCCGCCTCGCCCGCCGTCTCCGCTCGGGCGGGTACGCCCGGCGCGTCCGGGCGCGGGGCGCCGCCGAGGGTGGCGAGCAGGGGGAGTTCGCGCAGGGCCAGGTCCGCGTCGGCGAGCAGCGCGGCGGCGGGCTGGTCGCCGACCGGTACGCCCAGCCGCTCGCGCAGCCCGGCGCGCAGCCGGCGGGCCAGGGCGAGGTCGGTCGCGTCGGCGTGGTGGGGGCGGGCCAGCAGGCGCTGCTCGACCAGCCAGTCGGTGAGCCGTTCCGGCGTGCTCAGGTCGTCGGTGCCCTCCTCGACGTCGAGCGTGTTCGCGAAGTCCTCGATGAGTCGGGCCGTCGCTGGCTCCTCGTACACGTGCCGTCGCCTCCTTCGCGAGTCGCCCCGCGCCGGCCGGGTGGTCCCGGCGGTGGGGTGTCGGTGTCGCGCCCGGGCGCGTCGCGCTGCGCCCGATGCGAGCCCGTCGCGTGGGCGGGCTCGGGGCGCCTCCTCCAGCCTACCCCGCCTCTAACCGGCAAAGCGTTTGACCGGTTGACGGCTTCGGCGGGCCGTGCCAGGCTCCTCGCGATAACCAGTCAAAGTCGATAGCTGGTTACGCCGGTTTGATGGAGGGGACGACCTCGATGAGCGTTGACGCCGCGACCACCGCCGCACCCGCGACCGCCGACCCCCCGCGCGCCGCGCCACGCGGTGGGGCGCGGTCGCGCAACACCGCGGTCCTGCTGGTCTTCACCGCGATCACCAACCTCGCCGACGGCGTCACCAAGATCGCCCTGCCGTTGATGGCCGCCCGCATCACCGACTCGCCCGGTCGGATCTCGCTCGTCTCGCTCGCCCTGACCGTGCCGTGGCTGCTGGTGGCGCTGCACGTCGGCGTGCTCGTCGACCGGGTCGACCGGCGCCGGCTGCTGTGGCTCGCGGACGGCATGCGGCTGCTGGCCGTCGGCGGACTGCTGGCGCTCGCCGCGGTGGACGGGGTGACGCTGGGGGCGCTCGCGTTGGCCGGGCTGGTGCTCGGGGTGGCCGAGGTGATCGCGCTGACGTCGGCGGCGGCCCTGGTGCCGGTGGTGGTCCCGCGCGCGGAGCGCGAGCGCGCCAACGCGTGGCTGACCGGCACGGAGACCGTCGCCAACGAGTTCTGCGGCCCCTTCGTGGGCGGTCTGCTCGTCGCCGCGGGCACGGGGGTGGCCCTCGGCGCCACGTGGGTCACCTACGCCGCCGCCAGCCTGGTCCTGCTGCTGCTCACCGGCCGCTTCCGGGCCGTGCGGGACGTGGCGCAGCCCGGCCCCGTCGAGGCGGGCCCCGTCGAGGTGGGGCCCGTCGAGGTGGGGCCCGTCACCGACGGTCCGACCGACGCCGACACCGCGGGCGCCGTGCGGCCCGTGACCGTCGACGGCGGGCGGCCCCCGGCCGCGCCCGACACCGTCCACGCGCAGATCGCCGAGGGGCTGCGGCACCTGTGGGGGCACCGGCTCCTGCGCACCATGGCGCTCATCCTGACCGTGCTGTGCGCGAGCTGGGGTGCCTGGCTCGCGCTGATGCCGCTGGTCGCGACGCGGTACATGGGGCTGTCGCCGGACGCGTACGGCATCGTGCTGAGCGCGCTCGGCGTGGGCGGGCTCGTCGGGGCCGTCGCCACGACCTGGGTCAACCGGCTGCTCGGCCGTCGCTGGGC
Source organism: Streptomyces sp. NPDC057702 (assembly GCF_042799315.1). NCBI lineage: Bacteria > Bacillati > Actinomycetota > Actinomycetes > Kitasatosporales > Streptomycetaceae > Streptomyces > Streptomyces sp. NPDC057702. The sequence continues at coordinate 54,719 of NZ_JBHVJC010000022.1, forward strand.
GATGTTCGCCGACCTGCTGGGCACCCTGGCGATGATGGCCGTACCCGCCCTGACGACGCGGCTGTGGGCGGTCGCGCTGGCGGCGTTCGTCGGCGGCATGGGCGGCACCCTGTGGACCGTCAACGCCCGCCTCATCGCGCAGAACCAGGTGCCCGAGGCGATGATGGGCCGCTACAGCGGCGTCGCCCGGCTGCTCAGCTGGGGCGCGCTGCCGGTGGGCGCCGGGCTGATGGGCGTGCTGGCCGAGTGGTGGGGCGTGCGGTGCGCGTTCCTCGTCTTCGCGGTGAGCGTGGCCGCGACCGTCCCGGTGTTCCTGCGCGTGGTCACCCCGGAGGCGCTGCGCGCGGCGGAGTGAGCCGGGGCGCCCGGAGCGCCCGGGCGACTCGCTCGCCCCTCGCCCCGCGCCGGGGGGCGCGCTCGGGTGCGAGGCCGGCGGCCAGGTGGCTCCACCGCCCGCCGCGAGCGGCGTGTTCGCGGGCTCTCGCCGGGTATGGGGGCCGCGGGTACGGTACCTAGGGGGGTGCGCGGGGTGCTGAGCGAGTCACAGAGATGGGTGAGGCGTACGACACCGGATGCGGTGCAGCCGACTCATGCCGGGCCAGCGAGGCGTGGGCGCCTCTCGGGGCTACTGTCCGCGACCGGACTGCTGCTGGCCGTGATCTGTGTGGTCGGGCTGTTCGTCGGCCGCCAGGCTCAGCAGCTCGCTACGGGGGAGAGCGCGACCGTGCGCACCGTGGCGCGCTGCGCGGAGGCCGGTGGGCCGGGCACGGAGCCCGAGCACTGCGAGGGGGAGTGGCAGTTCGCGGACGGGCGCGTCAGCATGGGCGAGATCGAGGGCCCGCAGGTCGCCAAGGGCGACACGGTGTTCGCCGGCAGCGGCTGGGCGTACGCCTCGCACACCCGGCTCAGGCTCCAGGTGTGGATTCCGGTGGGGCTGTGCACGGCGTTCGTCGGTCTCGCCGGGGCCTTCTGGGTCATATACCGCCGCGACCAGCGCGCGGTCCTCACCCTGAAGCCGGCCCCCACCTCCGGCCGCGCGGCCCGTTCCTGAGGCGGGGCTACGCGCGTCACGGCCCCGTCCGGTCGCGGGGTATGACCGCCGCAGTGGCCGAGCGCGCGGCGGCCGGTGCGCTCCCGTGCCGTCGGAGGGGGCCCGTCGGCGGCGCGCCCCGCTCCGGCGTGGCCGGGTGAGCGCGGTGGTCACGGGGCGGGGACGTTCACCACGGCGCGGTAGGGGTCGTACGGCGTGGGGCCGAGCGGGCGGATGCCCGGGAGGGCGTTGACGGCGTCGGCCAACGCCTGGGCCGTGCCGCTCCCGGCGAAGGACCGCCACCCGTCGTGGGAGGCCCACTCCGCGTAGTTCAGGACCCGCAGGCCGTCCAGGCTCAGATGGAAGTGGGCGGCGACCAGGTCGGGGACGGGACTCTCGCGCAGTCCCGCGATCACCAGGTCGGCCAGGCGGCGCTGCTCCGTGGGCCCGTCGGTCTCGAACTCGCCCGTCACCACGGCTTCGACCACGGCCCGGGCGGCGGGGCCGGTCGGGGTCCCGGCGCCCGGCGCGGGTACGTCGGCGGGGGCGCGGTAGCTGTCGTACAGCCGGTAGCGGGTCAACCCCGGGCGCTCGATGCCCGGCAGCGCGTCGTCGATGGCGCGGACCAGGGCCGGACGGCGGGTGCGGACGAAGGCGTGGTGGTCCTCGTCGTTGGTCCACTGCGCGTAGTTGAGGACCCGACCGCCGTCCGTGCTCAGCAGCGTCGTCAGCGTCAGCATCGCGTCGGGGCGCTCCATCGCCTCCCAGGAGTCCACCAGGGAGTCGGCCGCGGCGCGCTGGAACGCCGGATCGCTCACCAGCCAGGGGCTGACCAGGATGGTCCCGGCGTCGGGCCGGGTGACGTCGGGGAGGGGCGGGGTGGTGGCGGGGGAGGTCACGGGGCGCTCCTGTCGTGCCGGGGGAGAGCGGGCCGACGATCGCCCGCGAGCCCGACTCTGCTACGTGAACCACGGTTCAAGTCAACGCCGGGCCCTCGCGCCTTCGCCCCCTCGAACGCCGGGCCCCGCCCCGCGGGAGATCGTCCCGCCGGGCCGCACGTCGTCGGGGCCCGCCCCGCCGGGCCGCACCCCGCCAAGTCCGCACCTCCTCGCGGGGCCCCGCGCGCTGGCCCGCGCGTCGCGGGACCCCGGCCCGCCAGGCGCCGCCCTCGGTCGGGCCCCGCCGTCGCTACTCCCTCGGGTCGGTGCGCAGGACGTCGTCCACGTGGGCCGCCGTGCGCGCCAACCGGGCGCGGATGGCGGCCAGTTGGGTCGTCGTGACGCCGTGGTCGCGGGCGGCGTCGCGGACGCCGTCACGGAACCGGTCGAGCAGCCGCTCCAGGTCGCGTGCCGGGTCGGTGGACGCGGCGCCGTCCGCCGTGGCCCACTCGGGAAGCGGGCCGGTCGGGCCGTCGGGGGTCCCCGCCTCCTCCTGTGCCCCCACCCCCTCCCGGGTCGTGGGCGCGTCCTCGACGCGCTCGACGGTGACGTCGGCGTCCGGGGGCGCGGAGTCCGCGCCGTCCGCCCGGGAGCCCGGCTGGCCCATCCGCGTCATGGCGCGGGTGACCTCGGACAGGCTCTCGCGCAGCGCGCCCTGCCAGTCCCCGGTCCGCAGGTGCGCCTGGGTCTGCTCCTGCACCCGGCGGGCGATCCGCTCGATCTCCTCGCGCGCGAAGTCGCGGGCGTCCCTGGCCTCCCGGCGGGCGCGCTGGGCGTCCTGCTTGGCGCGACGGCTCTCCTCCTTGGCCCGGCGCGCCTGTTCCTTCCACTCCTCCTTGGCCCGCCGCAACTCCTCCTTCGCCTGCCGCCACGCCTCCGAGTCCGCCCACGGGCCGCTCTCCCAGGGGGCGCCGCCGCCCTTGCCGCCCTTGCTCTCCCCGGCTCCGCCGCCCGCCCGGTCCCGCCCGGCCCCGCCCGCGTCGGCGCGCCGCTCGTCGCGGGGTCCCGGCCGTTCGCCCGCGTCGGGGCCGGTTCTCCCGGCCGTACGCGCCTGGGTGGCGGCCTCGCGCATCTGGCGGCGCAGGTCGCTGGCCGAGCCCCGCACGTCCTCGCGGATCTCGGCGGCCAGCTCCGCGACGGACTCGCGGATCTCCAGCTCCAGGTCGGCCAGTTCGCCGCCCCGGTCGCGGAGTTCGGCGCGGCCGGCGTCGGTGAGCGAGTAGACCTTGCGCCCGCCCTCGGTGGTGTGCGTGACCAGGCCCTCGGCCTCCAGCTTGGCCAGGCGCGGGTAGACGGTGCCGGCCGAGGGCGCGTACAGGCCGTGGAAGCGTTCCTCAAGCAGTCGGATGACCTCGTAGCCGTGGCGCGGGGCCTCGTCGAGCAGCTTGAGCAGGTACAGGCGCAGGCGCCCGTGCGCGAAGACGGGGGGCATCAGAGGACCTTCTTGTCGAACGAGGGGGCCTGGGGGGAGTCGGCGGGGCGGTGCGGGGTGCTCGGGTCGTCCGGTCCGGCCGGGCCGGGGGACCCGTCGGCGGGGTCGGTCCCGGTGTCCTCGGCCGGTGGGCGGCGGAGGACGGCGATGGCGCCTGAGATGCTCGTGGCCTTCAGCCGACCGCCCGCCGTACCCAGCGTGCCCGTGATCTTGCCGCCCGCGCCACCGGGTGAGACCCAGGCGCCCCACGGCCCGGCCCACGGGCTGCCGTCCACCTGGAGGCCGTCGAAGGCGTTGGAGACCAGGCCGCTGGTGGTCTGGGCGTCGACCGCCACGTTCGCCGAGTCCGGCAGCCGGATCGCGATCTCGCCGGAGACGGTGGTCAGGTGCAGGTCGGCCGGGGTGGCGGAGGGCGCGACGTCCACCACCATGTCCCCGCTGACCGAGTCCGCCCGGACCGTGGAGCCGGTGCCGTCGATGACGGTGAGCTCGCCCGACACGGAGTTGAAGTGCAGGCTCCCGCCGAGGGACTGGGCCTCCACGCGGCCGGAGACGGTGTCGGCGCGCACCTGGCCGGTGAGGCCGACGAGTGTGCTGTCGCCCGAGATGCCGCGCACCTCGGTGCGTCCGCTGAGTCCCGAGACGACGGCCGTGGCGTGCACCGTGCCCACCTCGGCACGCGCGCCCGTGGGCACGGTCAGGGTGATGTGCGCCGTGCGCTGCCAGCCCTTGCGGTCCAGCAGCTTGAGGAAGCCCTGCCAGGGCAGGTCCTCGTACGCGATGCTCAGCGTGCCGTTCTCGACGCTGACCAGCAGCGGTGGGCCCGCGATCTCGGAGAGTTCGAGGCGGGCGGGGCCGGCGTCGGAGCCGACGACGTTGACGGTGCCGTCGACGATCCGTACGTGGAGCGCGGTGACGGGGTCGTCGAACGTGAGCTTCTGTGGCGCGCTGAGCGACCACGTGGACCGGGCTGACATGCGGGGCCTCCCCAGGTGGAGCACGGACGCAACATATCGCGTCTACTGCTGAACACGATATATCGCGGATTGTGGAAGTCAAGCGGCGCGGTCGGCGCCCACGGGGCGCGCTCAGGGTCGGCTGGGGCCCTGCTCAGGCGCCGGTCAGGGGCGGCTCAGGGCGTGCTCAGGTGGCGGTCAGGGCACGCTCGCGGGCGTGTCCGGTGGATGGCTCGCGCATCTTCACCACTGCTAGCTTTCATCTCCGCACGCGGTGGACACGCCAGGTGACGGCATGTCACCAGGAGTGCCCCGGCGCGGCGCTGGACCGCGCGCCGGCGGCCCACCCGACCGGAAGCCGGCGCGGCGGGGAGCGAGGCCGACACGGAAAGGGGAACGGGGCCGCACCCGGGGCGGGCGATGACCGGGGCACGGCGCTAGCGGAGTCGGAAGAGGCGAACCAAGCCCGGAGGAGAAGGGTCAGTGGGGTTGATGAAGGTCCCATCGTTGACGGTCGCGACATCCGACGGGGCGACGGCGGCGGAGTCCGTCGCCCACCTGCTCCGGGAGGCGGCGCGCCGTCACCCGGACGCCGGCCTGCACTACCTGCCGGACGAGCCCTCGGGTGAGGCCGTCTTCCAGTCGTACCCGCGCCTGCTCGACAGCGCGGAGCGGCTCGCGGCCGGCCTGGCCCGGCGCGGGCTGGCCCCGGGCGACCCGGTGGCGCTGCTCCTGGACCGGGCACGGGACGTCGTTCCGGCCTTCTGGGGCTGCGTGCTGGGCGGGTTCGTGCCCTGCCCGCTGCCACCCCTGCCGGCCGACGCCGATCGCGGCCGGGCGCTGTTGGCCCAGGTCGACGACGTGCTGGACGGGCCGTTGTGGCTCACCACCGAGGCCGTGGCCGCCGGCGCGGCGCCGGTCGGGCGGACACGGACGGCGCGCGTCGAGGACCTGATCGTGGCGGCGCCGGGGTCGGGCGGGGACGGGCCGGCGGCCGGGGCGGGGGCCGGTGACGGCCTCGCGCTGCTCGTCCTGACCTCGGGTTCCACCGGCCGGTCCAAGGCGGTGCGGCTCACCCACGCCAACCTGCTGGCCGCGATGGCGGGTAAGGCCGAGCGCCAGCGCCTGACCAGCGCCGACCGCACCCTGAACTGGATCTCCTTCGACCACGTGGCCGCGCTCCTGGAGGCCCATCTGCTGCCGCTCGCGGTGGGGGCCGAGCAGTTCCACGTGGCCAGCGCGCGCGTGCTGGGCGATCCCCCGGAGTTCCTCCGACTGCTCTCCCGTCACCGCGTCACGATGACCTTCACCCCGAACTTCCTCCTCGGCCTGCTCAACGCGCCGCACGCGCCGGCCACGCACGAGCCCGCGACGGACGCGCCCGCCACCGACCGGCCGCCGGCGATCGCCCCGCCCACGGCCGGCGCCCCCGACGTCGGTCACCCCGCCGAGCGGCTCGACCTGCGGGCGTTGCGGCACATCGTGAGCGGCGGCGAGGCCAACGTACGGAGCACCGGCGAGGCGTTCTTGGTCCGCCACGCCCCGTACGGCCTGCGCGGGGACGCCCTGTGGCCCGCCTTCGGGATGACCGAGACCTGCGCCGGCAGCGTCTACTCGCGCGGCTTCCCGGAGGTGGACGCGGGGCGGGAGTTCGCCTCGCTGGGCCGGCCGGTGCGCGGGCTGCGCGTCCGGATCGCCGACACGCGGGGGCGGGTGTGCCCGGCGGGCGAGGTGGGCGAGCTCCAGCTGCGCGGCCCGATGATCACCGACGGGTACCACCGCGACCCGGCCGCCACGGCCCGCGCGTTCACCCCCGACGGCTGGTTCCGCAGCGGCGACCTGGGCCGGATCGACGGGCTCCCCGACGGCGCCCCCAGCGTGCTGACCGGCGAGGCCGACGCCGACGCCGCGCGTGGTGTGGGCGATGTGGATGCCCCTTCCGACGGGAGGGGCGCGGGCGCGGCGTCCGCGTCGGGGGGCGGCGCCGCGCGGTCGGACCCGGCCGGTGTCGCGCGCGGGGCGGCGCGGGAGGCAGCGGCGGGGCGTCTCGTCCTGGTCGGGCGGGCCAAGGACAGCGTCATCGTCAACGGCGTCAACTACTTCAGCCACGACATCGAGACGGCCGTCGGGCGCCTGGCGGGTGTCGCGCGCGGGCACGTCGCCGCGTTCCCCATCCGCCGCGCGGGCCACGACACCGAGGAGCTGGTGGTGGCCGTCCAACCGGAGCCGGCCGCGTCCGGCGGGCCCGCGCTGCACCGGCTGCTGACGGCGGTGCGCGCCACCGTCGTGGCGCACTGGGGGTTCCGGCCGGCCCACGTGCTGCCGCTGCCCGCGCGGGCCTTCCCCCGGACCAGCCTCGGCAAGACGCTGCGCCAGCGGATGCGCGAGCGCCTGGAGGCGGGGGCGTACGACACCGTCATCGCGGAGGTCGCGGCGCTGGCCGAACGCCAGCTCGGCGGCCACGTCCCGCCGCGCGGGCCCACCGAACGGGCGCTGGCCGCGATCTACGCCGAGCTCTTCGAGCGCGACCGCGTCAGCGCCACCGCCAGCTTCTTCGACCTGGGCGGCACCTCGCTCGACATCCTCCGGCTCCGCCGCCGGGTCGCGGCCACCCTCGCCGTCGCCGACCTGCCCGTCATCACCGTGCTGACCGCCCCCACGGTGCGCCAGCTCGCCGCGCGACTGGAGGCCGGCCCGCTCGCGGGGGCCGCGCCGGCGGCGTACGACCCGGTGGTCGCGCTCCAGAGCGGCGGCGCCAAGACCCCGCTGTTCTGCGTGCACCCCGGCGTCGGCGAGGTGCTGGTCTTCGTCAACCTCGCCCGCTACTTCGCCGACGACCGGCCCTTCTACGCGCTGCGGGCCCGGGGCTTCGACGCGGGAGAGGAACCGTTCGCCAGCTTCGCGGAGATGGTCGAGACGTACGTGGCGGCCATCCGGGCCCGCCAGCCGCACGGCCCGTACGCGGTCGCCGGCTACTCCTACGGCGGCGCCGTCGCCTTCGAGATCGCCAAGCGGCTGGAGGCGCTCGGCGAGCGGGTGGACTTCGTCGGCAGCCTGAACCTGCCGCCGCACATCAAGTACCGGATGGACCAGCTCGACCTCGTGGAGACCGCCACCAACCTGGCCCTCTTCCTCGACCTGATCGACCAGCGCCGCGCCCGCGAACTGCCCGCCGCGCTGCGCGCGCTGCCCGCCGAACGCCGCCTGGCCCACCTGCTGGAGCAGGCCCCCGCGCGCCGGCTGCGCGAACTCGACCTGGACCTGCCCGGGTTCACCGCCTGGGCGCGGCTGGCCAGCGGCCTCACCGCGCTCGGCCGCGACTACCAGCCGCGCGGGACGGTGCGCGCCATGACGGTCTTCTACGCCACCCCGCTGCGCGGCACCAAGGCCGACTGGCTGGCGCACGAGCTGCGCCGCTGGGACGAGCACACCCGCTCGAAGAATCGTTACATCGAGGTGCCGGGCGAGCACTACACGATGCTCGGCCCGGCGCACGTCGCCACCTTCCAGGCGATCCTGCGCGGCGAACTCGACCGGGCGCTGGGCGAGGACACCGGCCCGTGAGACGGCGGTGGGCCCCGACCGGGGCCCACCGTGGCTCCACCCCGCGCGGCCGGCGGCACGAAGGCCCGGACGCGGCGGTACACGTTGGTGCACAACGACCCGAGGAGAACCGGTGGAAGGAAAGAAGATCCTGGTCACGGGCGGCACGGGGCAGGTGGCGCGGCCGGTGGCCGAGGCGCTGGCCGCGCGCAACGAGGTGTGGTGCCTGGGGCGCTTCGGCACCCCGGGCGTGGCACGCGCCCTGGCCGAGCGTTCCATCACCACCCGGTACTGGGACATGAACGACACCTCGCCCACGGCACTGGAGGGTGTGCCCACGGACTTCACCCACGTGCTGCACAGCGCCGTGCGGCGCGGCGAGGACGGCGACTTCGACGCGGCGGTGGCCGCCAACGCCGTGGCGACCGGTCAGCTCATGGCGCACTGCGCGGGAGCCGAGGCGTTCCTGTACGTGTCCACGGGCGCCGTCTACGCGCGCCAGGGCCTGGACCACGCCTACCGCGAGAGCGACCCGCTGGACGGCGTGGCCGACTGGTTGCCGCCCTACCCCGTCGCCAAGATCGCCGCCGAGGGCACGGCCCGCGCCTTCGCCCAGGTCCTGGGCCTGCCCACGACCATCGCGCGGCTCAACATCGCGTACGGGCCCGGCGGCTACGGCGGCGTACCGATGCTCTACTTCCAGCGCATGCTCGCGGGCGAGCCCATCGCGGTGCCCACCCAGGGCCAGAACTGGTGCTCCCCGCTGTACACCGACGACCTGGTGCGCCAGGTGCCGCTGCTGTGGGACGTGGCCGCCGCCCCCGCCCGGATCGTCAACTGGGGCGGTGACGAGCCGATCGGCGTCACCGACTGCGTCCGTCACCTGGCGGAGCTGACCGGCGTCACGCCGCGCCTGGTGCCCAGCGAGGTCACCCGCGAGACGTACGCCTTCGACCCGACGCTGCGGCGCGCCCTCATCGGCGACTGCGTCGTCGACTGGCGCGAGGGCATCCGGCGCACGCTGGCGGCGCACCATCCGGGGCGGCTGCTCGCCGAGGCGGACGCGTGAGCCCGGCGGCGCGTACCGTACGGGCCCAGGACGGGGAGCGCAGAGCAGACCAAGCACAGCGGACCCGGCGCCTCAGACCCCGGTCGGCGGGCCGCACGAACCGAGGAGAACACCGGTGACCTCCCAGAACATCGCGACGATCCGCGCGGCCTACGCCGGCTTCGCCAGCCATGACATCGAGCGCGTGCTCGCGGCCATGTGGCCCGACGTGGAATGGGTCCACCCCGAGGGCATGGGGGGCGAGCTGGGCGGCACGAAGCTGGGCCACGCGGGCATCAGGGACTTCATGGCCCACGTGCCGTCCGTGCTCGGCGGCATGCGGCTCAACCCGGTGGAGTTCATCGAGGCCGGCGACCGGGTGGTGGTCTTCGGCACCCGGGAGGTCACCTCGCACCGGGGGACCACGGGAACCCTGGACTTCGTGCACTCCTGGACCATGCGGGAGGGCCGGGCGGCCAGGATGGAGGACATCTTCGACACCGTCATCTTCCACCGGCTGATCGAGAGCTGACCCCGGGCCACGTGGCGGCCGGCTCGGCCCGGCCGGCCGCCACGGGTGCCCTCAGACGGTGCGTACGACGTCCTCGTAGGGGAGCCGGGGAAGCCGCTCCCGCCAGGCGTCGGGGCCCGGACGGCCGATGTTCACCACGAGCAGCGCCTGGTGTCGGCCGTCGGGGAAGAACTCGCGGGTCACCCCCTCCGGCTGGAAGCCGGACATGGGGCCGGCGGCCAGGCCGGCGGCGCGGACGCCCACGATGAAGTAGCCGATCTGCAGGGTGGCGTTGAAGCGCGCCGACGCCGCGCGCGCGGTCGGGTCGGTGAAGAAGCGTCGCGGGTCCGCCAGGTGCGGCACCAGGCGCGGCAGCTCCTCGTCGAAGTCGAGGTCGGCCGCGAGCACGGCCACCAACGGCGCGGTCGCGGTCTTCGCGCGGTTGCCGCTGGCCATGTGCGCCACCAGCCGCTCCCGCGCGCCGGCCGAGCGGACCAGGACCACGCGCAGCGGCTGCTGGTTCAGCGACGTCGGGCCGTACTTGACCAGTTCGTGGATGGCGGCGACCTGGGCGTCGGTGACCGGCTCGTCGGTGAAGGTGTTCGCCGTGCGGGCGGTACGGAAGAGCTGGTCCTGGGCCTGCGGGGACAACGTGAGGGGCGTGCTGGCGGCACGGTGCGCCGGTGCGGTCATCGAAGCTTCTCCTGACGGTGGCGAGCGGGTGGGAGGCCGGGCGGCGGGGCGGCACGGGGCGTACGCGGTGGCGCGGGGGAGGGGGGACGGAGGCGACGCGAGTGGCGTGGGGACGGCGTACACGTCGCGTATTTCATGGACTGTGCTGTCTAGTTCGCGTCCGGAGTGAAGGCTAGAGTCGGCGGACACATGAGGGCAAGGCCGGCCGCGCGCGGCCCGTTCGGCGCGGGCCGCGGCGTGCGGGCGGGGGAGGTGGAGCGTGGGCGACCAGCGGGTGGACGGGGCGCGCGGAGGACGTCGGGGCGGTGCGGTCGGCCGTCCGGCCGGTCGACTGGCGGCCAAGCGGGAGGCCATCCTGCGGGCGGCGGTGGCGATCTTCCTGCGCGAGGGGTACGACCGGGCGAGCGTGGACGCCATCGCGGAGGAGGCGGGCGTCTCCAAGCAGACCATCTACAACCACTTCGGCGGCAAGGAACGCCTGTTCCTGGCGGCGGTCGAGGGCGAGCGGCACCGCGTGGCGGCCCGCTTCGCGGCCCCGCCGGCGGTCGGCGGGCAGCCGTCGGCGGGCGGCGGAGCGCGGGGCCTGGCAGGCGGCCCCGACGAGCGGGCCACACCACCTCCCACCCCGACCCCGCCCGTCCCGGCCCCGGCCCCGCCGTCGGCGGACGCCCGCGCCGCGCTCGCCGCCTACGGCCACCAGGTGTTGGCCGTGCTGCTCGAAGAGCGGGCCTCCGCGCTGCGCCGGCTGATCATCGCCGAGGCCGCGCGCTACCCCTCGCTGCGCCCGGCCTGCGCGCAGGGCGAGCCGGAGGCCCTCGTCGCGGCGGGCGCGGACCTGCTACGCCAGCGCACCCGGACGGGTGAGCTGGCCGTGCCCGACCCGGCCGGCGCCGCCCGACAACTGGTCGCCCTGCTGGTCCAGCGCGGGCTCCACGCCTCGACCTACGGCACCCAGCCGCTCGCCGACACGGACGCGGTGACGCTCTGCGACGAGGCGGCGGAACTGTTCGTTCGGGCCTATCAGGCTTAACTTGGGAACCCGGGGCATAAGACCGGGTGCTCGCGCGGGGAGCGCCCCGCCCGAACCACGGCCCACCGGGGCGAGCGGCTCGCTTTCGGACGAACGGTCACTGCGTGGTGAACATGCCTGAACCCCCTGCCCTGCCCTCCGACGCGCCGCGCGGTCGCCCCCTCAGCGGCGCGCTGCTGCTCTGTCGGGCCGACCCCGACGCCGTACGCCCCTCGGCCGGCCTGCTGCCCACTCCGCTGTTGCTGGCCCCGGCCGGCGAGGGCTGGAGCGTGCTGCTCCCGGCGGAGCCCGAGGAGCCGCCCACGGCCCCACTCGCGCGCGGCGACGCCGACCGCCCGGCCCCGCCGGACGCCGGGACGGACCCCGAGCGGGGCGGCCTCGGCGACGCGGCGGGCCTGGTCGGAGCGGTGGCCCGGGCCACCGGGCGGGGCGGCACGGAGCGGCGGCCCCCGCTCGCGGACGCGGACGCCCTGGCCGACCTGGCCCGTACCGTCGCCGCCGGTGAGCCGTGGCCGGTGATCGGCGTGTGGTGGGGCCCGGATGGGGCGGGGTTCACCGTCGCCACCGGCTTCCGGCGCCCGCTGACCTTCGCCTGGCTGGCCGACGGCGCCCCGGCCGGCGACGACGAGGCGGCCAGCGCCCTGATCGCGCGGCTGGGCCTGGACCCGGTGCTGGACGGCGCCTCGCTGGACGAGCTGACCCGGGCGACCCCGACGAGCCAGGCCCCGGACGGCTCCGGCGCGACCGACGGCGCCCGGCCCGGGGCGGCCGGCGCGGCGGCCGGGCCGAACACGGTGGTCCAGCAACGGCTGGTCGGCCTCGTCGCGGTGCTCTCCCGGGCCGGGCTGCGGCTGCCGGCCGGGCTCACCGCCGGCGCGCCCGAGCGCCGCCTGCACGCCGCGCTGCACGCGGCGCCCGGCGCCGAGGTCCTGGTCTGGCGCGGCTGGCGGGACGCCGTCCGGGCCGAGCTGAACAGCCTGCGCGACGGCCCGCCCGGGCCCTGGACGCGCGGCCCCCGGGTCACGGCGGTGTGCGCGGCCCAGCTCGCCGTGGGCCTCCCGCTCGCGGTCTGGGGCCTGCGCCGGCACCGGCCCGGCTGGGCGACGCTGGGGGCGCTGCTGGCCGTCGACGGCGCGGCCGGCCTGGTCTCAGGCAGGGCGCGCGAGCGGTCGGCGACCAGGGACGCGGGCGGGGAGGCCGGCTGCCCCGGACGGTGACGCGGGCTCGCGCGGCGGGGTGGCGGGACCGCCCGGACCGTCACGCCCGGCGCCCCGCCCCGTGACCGCGCGCGCCCGCCGGGGCCCGGCCCGTGTCGGGGGCCGGGCGCGGCGGGCGCGGGTGGGTCAGCGCGGGACCAGCGGGTGCGTCTCCTGCGGGGTGCGGGTGGGCGCGTACCGCGCGATCGTCGTGCTCGGGCGCAGGTCCTTGTGGACGGCCCGGGAGACGGCCTGGATGGCGTTCACGCCGTCCTGCATGGTGCGGTTGTCGTGGCTGAGGACGGTGATCGTGTAGTCCTTGCCGCCCTTGCTGAACGCGCCGATGCTGTGCACCCGCCAGCCGTGCGTGGCGCGCGAGAGCCAGCCGTTCTTCACGTGGATCGCGGTGCCGCTCGGCGCCCCCGCCGGGGTGCCCCAGCGCTGCGCGGTGACCACCTGGCTCATCAGCTTGCGGACGTACGCCCGCGAGGCGTCGGTGAGCACCGTGTTCCTCGTCATCACCAACTGGAGCAGCCGCTGCTGGTCGCGGGCGGTGATCTGGGTCAGCCCCCAGTAGCCGCCGCTGCCCGGCACCGTCTTGGTCATGCCGGCCGCGCGCAGGAAGTTCTTCACCCGCGTGACCCCGAGCTGCTTCCACAGCGCGCTGGTCGCGTCGTTGTCCGACTTGGTGATCATCGCGGTGGCGAGCTTGGTCTCCCGCTGGGTGAGCTTGCGCTTGGACTTCTGCGCGTCCCACAGGAGGGTGCCGAGCACGGTCACCTTCACCACGCTGGCCGAGTCGTACTTCTGGTCGGCGCGCAGCGTGCACGTGGTGCCCGTGCTCTGGTCGTACAGCGCGACCGCGGCCGTCGCGCGCCGGCCCTTGAGCGCCGCGTCGATGTCCTTGGTCAGTTTCGCGGCCAGCCCCGGCTTCTTCGAGGAGCACACGGGCTTGGGCGCCGCGGCGGTGGCACTCCCGGCCCCCGCGACCGGCGGCACGAGCACCCCCGCGGCCAGGGCCGCCGCCAGGGCGCCGAGCCCCGGCTTGGACAGGCGGGACGCCCTGGATATTCGGTACTGCGGCATGAGGTTCCCCCATTGGCGGCGCGCTGGGCGCCGCGCACGTCATGTCTTCGGCGCACCGGCGTGCGCCCCGACTCCAAGACAGATCAGGGGTGCCGAAAGGTTGTGCGGGGGATGTTCGAATTCTGTGACGAACGCGACCACGACGACGGGCGGGCGACCGGGGCGACGCCCGCCGTCACGCGCGGTGGTCGGGCGGGCCCGGCGCGCGGCGGGCCCACGGCCCCTCCGGACGCGGGTGCCCCGTCGACGTGCGGAGCGGGGAACGCGCCCACCCGCCCGGCGGCGCGGGCGTCACGCGGCTCACGGGCCATGGGCCACGGGCCACGGGCCACGGGCCGAGCCTCCCGCGCGGGGCGGCGGGGCGAGTGGCGCACCGGCTCCGGGCAGGGCCTCCCGCGCGGGGTGGCGCGGGCGAAGCGTGGCGTACGGGCTCCGGCCAGGGGCCCGCGCGGGGTGGCGGGTCGGGCGACGCGGGGGCCGCCGTGCCCGGGGCGGTGGGGCTACTCGTCGTCCTCGTCGTCCAGCCGCGCCAGCCAGGTCGCCAGCCGCTCCACCGGGATCTCGAAGTCCGGGTTGAGGTCGACGAACTCGCGCAGCCGCTCGGCGAGCCACTCGAAGGTGACCTCCTCCTCGCCGCGCCGCTTCTCCAGTTCCTCGATGCCGCGGTCGGTGAAGTACAAGGCGTGCTCCGCAAGACGAGAGGGGCGAGGGGAACGGGGTCGGGGTGCGCTGGGCCGGCCCGACCGCCACCGTCCAGGATAAGCGCTGCCCCACGGAGCCCCCGGCCCCGCCCTGACCCGCCCGGACCTGACCCACCTGGTCCGCTCCGCCCGCGCCTGGCCCGCCCGGCCCGGTCCACCCCGCCTGGTCCGACTCGCCCGCCGCACCGCGCCCCACCGCAGCCCCGCCCCTCTCGCGCAGGTCCGCCCCAGCCGTCCCGCCGAGGCCCCCCGCCGCCCCGTCGGGACGCGCCTCCCGTCTCCCGCCGGCCGCCCGACACGGACCCCGCGCCCCGTTCCGTCCGCGCGAACGGCCCCCCCTCGCGCGCCCCACCGGGCCCTGCCGTCACGGCCCACCCCGCCGCCCCGGCGTACTCGCGCGCCCCGCCCGTCGCATACGACCGAGCCGCGTCGCGCTCCCGTGCGCCGTGGTCACCACCCTTACGCACAGCGGGAGTTCGGACCCTCGCGCGCCACCGGCCGGGCCGGCTAGCCTTTTCCGACAGCTGGGGAGCGGGGGGCGTGATGAGCGAGGGCATCACTCGGGTGGAGCTACCGGACGGCACACCGGTCTGGGTGCGCGTCACCGGCGTGGAGGAGCTCACGGGGGGCGTACGCGGCGGGTACGCGGACACCGGCATCGCCGATCGCGTGCTGGCCCGGATGGAGAGCCTGGACGCGTTGGTCACCGGCGTCGCGCGCTCGCTGGCCGACGCGCTGCGCGAGGCGCGACCCGACGAGGTCAGCGTGACGTTCGGCATCGAGCTCACCGGCCGGGCGGGCGCGGTCGTCGGGCTGCTCGCGGGCGGCGAGGCCAAGGGGGCGATCAGCGTCACCCTCACCTGGCAGGGCGGGCCACCGGCCGACCTCGGGTCGGCCGGGTGAGGGGGGTGGACACCGGGGGCGCACACGACGCCGACGTGGACCCCTTCGAGACCCTGGCACCCCTCATCGCCGCGGCCACCGTGCGCATCCACGCGCCGGGCCCCGGGTATGCCCCGGACGGGCCCGCTCCGCGGCCCTGGGGCAGCGGCTTCTTCATCGCCCCGAACTGGGTGCTCACCTGCGCCCACGTGGCGATGCGCCAGAGGGGAGGCGGGCGCGAGGTGGGGCTGACCTTCGGCGGGCGCACCGTGCCCGGCGTCGTCGAGTGGGCACAGCCGGAGGAGAACCCGGCGGGCGGCCTGTGGCCCGCGCCCGACCTGGCCCTGATCCGCATGCTGGAGCCGGCGCCGCACGGCTGCGTCTGGCTCTCCGAGCGCACCGCCAAGGTCTTCACCCGCAAGGAGGTCGCGTTCTTCGGCTGCACCGAGGAGGACGGTCAGATCGAGGACATCAGCGGGCGCTGCACCATCCGGGGCGAGCTCGGCACCGACGGCCGGCTCAAGCTCGGCAACGAGGACGAGATCCCCGAGGGCTGCTCCGGCGGCCCGCTGGTGGACCTGGACCGGGGCGAGGTCATCGGCGTCCTCAAGGCCCGGCGCGGCAACGGCCGGGACGGTGGCCTGGCGATCTCCGTCGTCCAGCTCCGCCGCCTGCCCACCCCGCCCGGACCGGTGCGCGGCGAGCGGCACGACCTGTACCAGCGCGTACTGCACGCGCACGACCGCTACCACGCGGACCAGCACCGCAACGACCACGTGGACCGCGCCACCTGGACCGACGGGCTGAGCGAGCTACGGGCCACCGCGAGCCGCGCGCTCACCCCCGGTCAGCGTGTCGAACTCCTGGGCCTGCTGGCCGAGTTGCCGCCCCCGGTCAGCGCCCGCAGCCTGGACGAGCTGGTGACCGGCCTGCGCGGACAGCCCTACGAGGGCCGGCTGCCCGCCCCGCGCGGCTGGCGCGACGGCATCGGCCTGCTGTACGACCTGCGCCAGGGCCGCAGCGAACTGGAGGCCGTCCTGCGCTACGCGGTGCACGTGGCCACCGCCGACCGGCCCTACCCCGCCGCGCCCGAGGCCGAGCGCGCGCTGTGGGACTGGGCCGCGCGGGCCGCCGCCGACGCCGAGTTGCCGCGCGCCTTTCGCACCGCCCTCAGCGGCGAGCGGGCCGCGCGGCTGCGGCTGCGCCGGGAGACCGTCTCCGAGGACGCGGCCCCCTCGCGCCCGGCCGCGGCCGCGGGCCGGCCGCCCGCGCACGGCCGGCCACCGGCCCCGGAGGCCGGCGCGCGCTCGCACACCCTCCTGGAGATCACCCCGCGCGGCTGGGAGCGCGGCAGCTACGACTGGCGGGTGTGTGTCGCCCGCCCCTCGGGCGAACTCGTCTCGGTGGACGAGGACTACGGCGTCCGGGGCCTGGACGAGCCCCCCGAGCGGCTGCGGGCCGCGCTGGCCGAGTCCTTCCGGCGCGGCGACGAGCCGGGCAGCCCGGTGACCTTGCAAGTGGCCCTGCCGTACGCGCTGTTGGGCTTTCCCGTGGACCAGTGGCGGGTGCCACCCCAGGAGGGCCCGCTGGGGCGGGCGCGCCCCGTCGTCGTGCGCCGCGCGGACCGCGCGCCGGCCGACCCGCACGGACCGGGCGCGCTGGCCGGCGCGTACGACGGGGATGCGGCGGGCGAGGTCGGCGAGGTGAGCACGCCGCGCCAGTCCCGGTGGAAGCGGGCCCACGTGGGTCCCATGCGCCCCTTCGTGCTCGACTGCGACGACGGGCGGCCCGAGTCGGTGCCCGCCGTCGCCGACCTGCTCGCCTGGGACAGCTTCCTTCTCCCGGTGCTGTGCCGCGCAGCCGACCCCGGCGCCGACCCGGGCGCGCTGCGCCAGGTGATGGACGGCGGGCACGACGTCGTGTTGTGGCGGCGCGAGCCGGTGGGTCGGGACGGGGTCTGCGCGGACTTCCACCGGGGCGCGATCGGCACGGTGTCCGGCGCGGGCCAGGCCGACCGGCTGCCGGCCGCGCTCTGGCGGCTGCGCGCCGACCTGGAGGACGGCGTTCCGGAGGCGTACTGGGCGGCGGGCATCACCCTGCTCTACGACGATCCCACCCGCCCGCTGCCCGGTGCCGACCAACCGCTGGAGGCGCCGTGAGGGCCGTACCCGCCCCGCCTTGCGCCGTCTGTGCCCCGCTCGACGCGATTCGGCGCTACCGTCGAGTCGAGGTCGGCGCTCCCGCCATCGACAACCGCGCGACGAGGAGCAAGCTGTGACTGTGCCCGACGGCAACCCGGACCCCGGCCCCGACGTCACCGGACCTGATGTCACCGACCCCGCCGAGCCGCCGCGCGGCGGTGGCCGTGGCGCGGCGAGCGAGTGGTTGATCTACCGGGGCACCGGGGAGCCGCATCCCGGCATCTCCGCCCTGCCCAAGCCGCCGCCCTGGCGCGACTTCGACGGCGCGCCGCTGGTCGAGCCGGGCCCCGAGACCGACAGCGCCTCCACCCGCCGGCTCGGCGCCTACCGCCACATGGCCGCGCTGCACCGGCCCAGCGGCGAGGAACTCGAAATCATCAACGCCGCGCTCTACCTGCGCCGCCCCCTCCTGGTCACCGGCAGCCCCGGCACCGGCAAGTCCACCCTCGCCCACGCCGTCGCCTACGAACTGGGCCTGGGCCGCGTCCTGCGCTGGCCCATCGTCAGCCGCAGCACCCTGGTGGACGACGGCCTCTACCGCTACGACGCCATCGCCCGCCTCCAGGACACCCAGATCGCCGCCAGCGGCCGGGCCGCCGGCGCCGGCCCGGTCCACGTACCCGGCGGCATCGGCAGCTACATCCGGCTCGGCCCGCTCGGCACCGCCCTGCTGCCCACCGCCGGGCCCCGCGTGCTGCTCGTGGACGAGCTGGACAAGAGCGACATCGACCTGCCCAACGACCTGCTGAACGTGTTGGAGGAGGGCGAGTTCGAGATCCCCGAACTCCAGCGCCTGGCCGAGCGCGAGCCCGAGGTGGACGTGCTCACCGACGACGGCGCCAAGGTCACCATCCGGGACGGCCGGGTGCGCTGCCGGGCCTTCCCCTTCGTCGTCCTCACCAGCAACGGCGAACGCGACTTCCCGGCCCCGCTGCTGCGCCGCTGCATCCACCTCGAACTCGGCCAGCCCGACCACGAGCGCCTGGCCACCGTCGTCCGCGCCCACCTCGGCGAGGAGCTGGCCCGCGTCGGCGACGACCTCGTGCTGCGCTTCCTGGAGCGCTCCCGCAGCGAACTCCTGGCCACCGACCAGCTCCTGAACGCCATCTACCTCACGCACCACGCCGCCCCGCCCACGCGCAACCGGCTCGCCGACATGCTCATCCAACGCCTCGACCGGCCCAGGTGATGCCATGCAGGACTCAGCCCCGCGGCCCGACCACGCCGCCGCCAGCCCGCTCGCGCACCTCGTCGAAGTGCTGCGTGGCGCCGGCCTGGACCCGGCGCACGGCGAGCTGGCCGACGCGCTGTGGCTCGCCCGCTACGCGCGGCCCGACCCCGGGCGCGACGCCGCCACCACCCCGCCCGCCGCCGACCCGCGTGCCGCGCCACCGACGGCCACCGGCGCGGGACACGGCCCAACCGGCGCCCCACGCCCGGGGCCCCCACCCTCCGGCGCGGAGCCCGGCCCCGACCCCGCGACGCCCGGCGAGCCCGGCCACCCCGAGGCCGGCCGCGCCGCGCCGCGCCCCAGTCGCATCCCGCTCTACCCCGGCACGACGCCCCCGCGTGCCGGTCCCACGGCGGGCGGCGCGGGCCCCGCGTCCGGTGGCGTCCCCATCGGCGTCCCCGAAGCCGCGGCGCTGCCGCGCCCCCTGGAGCTCCAACGCGCCCTGCGGCCCCTCCAGCGCTACCGCGCCGCCGCGCCCCCGCTGCGCCGCGCCCTGGACGAGGGGGCGACGGCCGACCACAGCGCCCGCGCCGGGGGACTGGTCCTCCCCGTCTTCCGCCCCGTCTCGCGCGGCGACGCCTCGCTGCACCTCCTCATGGACGCCTCGTCGTCGATGTACGTCTGGCAGCGCATGCTCCGCGAACTCCAGCAGGTCTTCGGCCAGTTGGGCGCCTTCCGGGACGTGACGGTGCAGTACCTGCACGAGGGGCCGGACGGCAGCCCCGCCGTCAGCCGCCGCTTCGAGCCCGGCGCGGCCACCCTGCGCTCGGCCGACCAGCTCACCGACCCGACCGGCCGCCACGTCACCGTCCTGGTCAGCGACTGCGCGGGCCCGCTGTGGCGCGGTGGCGCGGCCCACCGGCTGACGTACCGGCTGCTGCGGCACGCCCCGGTGGCCGTCCTGCAACCGCTGCCGCAGCGGCTGTGGGCCCGCACCCGGCTGCCCGCCTCCTTCGGCGCGCTCGTCCGTGGCCAGGGCCCGACGTCCTCGGCGCCGCTGCACTTCGTCGCCGACGCCGGCGACGGGTACGGTCCCGGTGGCCGCGACGACCAGCGCCGCACGGGCGCCGCGCCGGTGCCCGTACTGCCCCCGGTGCCGGCCGCGCTCGGCGCCTGGGCCCGACTGCTGACCGGCACCGGGGCGGGCCCCGTGGAGGCCGCCGTCGGGTGGGTCAGGGCCGACCAGCCGGCCGCCGCGCCGGCCAGGCCGCGCGGGCCGCAGTCGCCGGCGCAACTGGTCAGCCGGTTCCGCGCCACCGCCTCGCCCGGCGCCGGCCAGCTCGCCGTCTACCTGGCCGCCGCCCCGCTCTTCCTGCCCGTCATGCAACTCGTCCAGCGCACGATGCTGCCCGACTCCGGCCCCGCCGAACTGGCCGAGGTGCTCCTTGGCGGACTGCTGCGGCGCGGCGGGCGGGTGAGCGGGGACGACGGCCGCTGGTACGAGTTCGCCGACGGGGTCCACGAGGAGCTGCTCGCCTCGCTGGGCCGGGACGAGGCGCTGCTGGTGCTCAAACACTGCTCGGAGTACGTCGAGCAGCGATTCGGCAAGGGCGGGCCCAACTTCCCCGCCCTGGCCATCGCCCAACTCTCGCTCACCGACGGGGCGTCCGGCGCCGCGTCGGTGGCCGGCCGGGACACGGGCCGCGCCGCGCCGGCCCGACCGGCCCAGCCCTTCGCCGAGGTCGCCGCGCGCGTCCTGGAGCGCTTCATGCCGGACACCCCGGCCCAGGGCGTCTCGCTCGCCCGCGAGGAGGCCCCCCGCTCGCTCGCGGTGCGCCGGGCCGCGCTGCTCATCGAGCGCTTCGAGGCCGACGGCATGGTGCGGAGCCTGCTGGACGCCGTCCAGCTGTTACGCCGCGCGGCGGCCCAACAGCGCGCCCTGGCCCAGGGGATCGACCCCGAGCTGTGGAGCGACCTGGCCCAGGACCTGCTGCGGCTGTGGCGGCTGCGCGGCGGCGCCGACCTGTTGCGCGAGGCGCGGGACGCCGCGCAGACCGCCGCCTCCTACCCGGGCTCGGTCCGCGCCCGCACGGTGCTGGCCCGCGTGCTGCACGCCGCCGCCGGCGACCGCCGGGCGGCCGGCGACCCGCGCGCGGCCCTGGACCTGCTGCGCCGCGCGGACCGCGAGTTCACCGCGGTCTGCGCCACCGTCGGCCTGGCCCCGGACGAGGCCCTGGCCGTCACCCTGGACCGGGTGCGCGTCCTGGAGGAGCAGTGGCAACTGGGCGGCGACAGCGGCCTGCTGGAGGAGAGCGTCGGCATGCTGGAGGCGTCCGCCGACGCGTGGCCGGTCAGCCTGCCGCAGCCCAGCGGCCTCGCCCTGGCGCGCGGCCGGGCGTTGCTGCGGCTGGCCGAGTCGGCACCCGACCACGACCGCGCCCGCACCTACGCCCGGCAGGCCGCCATCTCGCTGGAGCGCGGGCGCGTCGGACTGGCGGCCGAGGCCGCCCCGGCCGAGGTGCGCACGCGGGCCGCGCTGGAGGTGGTGGACGCGCTGCTGTTGGTCGCCCGGGACGGGCTGGAGCGGGCCGCCGCGATCGTGGCCGACGCCCTGGCCCTGGCCCCGGACCGGGCCCTGCGCGCGCAGGCGTTGGCCCGCGAGGCGCGCCTGTGCGTACGGCGGTACGAGGCGGCCGGCGAGGGACACGGCGACGTCGCCGAACTGGACGCGGCGGCCGACCGGTTCGCCCACGCCAGCCGGCTGCTCACCCGCGACCGGACCGGCTACAGCGACCTGATCGCCGAGTGGGGCGCGGTGCTCATCGAGCGCGCCGAGCGGCCCGGCGGCGACCGCTACGTCTTCGAGGCGGTACGCGTCCTGCGGGACTGCCGCATGGAGACCCCGGCCGGTGACCCCCGGCTGCCGGAGCGGCTGCTGATGCTCGGCCGCGCCCTGGCCATCCGCTACCGGGAGGCCGAGGACCTGGTGGACCTGCGCGAGGCGGAGTACCTGTTCGGGCTCGCCGCGCACGGGGCCCGCGACCCGCTGCTCCGCGCCCGCTGCTGGCTCCAGCTGGGCGAGGCCCACCGCAGCACCTACCGGCACACCCGCCGCGCCGAGCGGCTGGACCAGGCGGCCGACGCGTACCGACGCGCGGCGGAGGCGGCCGGCCCGGGCCCGGCCGGAGGGGACGCGAGGGACCGGGACCCGTCGCGCGCCGTGGGGGCCCCGGCCGCGCACGAGGCGGCCCGCCTGGCGGCCACCGCACACCACTGGCGCGGCGTCGTCTACGAGACCGGCGAGCGCCCCCGGGCGGCCCGCACCGCCTACGAGGCGGCCCTGACCCACTGGCGCCTGCTTCCGGACGGCGGGGGCCCACTGGGCCGGCGCTCGGCAGAACGCCTGGCCGACCTCGCCCACGGCCGCTGACACACCTCGCCGTGGGCGCACGGACCACCACCCGTCGGGAAGGGCCCGGCGGGCCGCACGCGGGGAGGACGAGGCACGTCATGAGCTGGGACAGCACCGTGAACGAGAACACCCCCGAACACGGGGAACCCCCGGAGCGCGCGGACGCCACGCCAGGCGGCGCGGCGGGCGCGCCGGGTGGTGCGATGGCCACCACCGTCGATCCGACGGCCCCGCTGCCCGACGTCCTGGGCCTGGACCTCGCGGCCCTGCGCACGCTGGAACACCCCGTCCTGGAAGAGGTGCTCGGCGACTTACGCGGCCGGGTGGCCCAACCACGCGAAATGCTCTGGGCGTTCAACAGCGCCTGCTGACCGCGAGCTGCCCACCGCGGGCCCTCGCCAGGCGGGCAGGTGGCGCGGGGAGCACCGGGTGCGGGCCTGCGACCCGGGCACGCGGGGTGCCTGGATGCGCTTGCGGCCCGGGAGTGCCGAGTGGCGCGGGGTGCCGCCAGCGGCCCGGGGCGTCGGGGTGCTCGGGGTGCTCGGGGTGTGAGCCTGGGGCCAGGGCGTGCCGGGCGCGGGGGCTTTCGGGGGCGGCCCGTGGCCGGGGAATGTCGGGTGACGTGGGGCTTTGGGTGCGGCCTGGGGAGCGGGAGCGCTGTGTGGCGTGAGGCTCGGGGCGTGGTCCTTCGGCCTGGGAGTGCCGGGCGCGGAGGCCTGGGTGCGCCGGGTGGCGGGGACCTTTGGCCCGGGAGTGCCCAACGCGCACGCGGGGGCGCGGCGTTCGTTCGGTGCGGGCCGGGAGATGGCGCGGAGCGCCGTGCGGCGCGGGTCGGGGGCGATGGGGGGTGGCGTCCGGTACGGAGGCCAGGACGTGAGGGGGCGGCGCTCGGCAGGGCTGCGTGTTCGGTGCGGGGCCAGGACACGCGGGGCGCGGTGTTCGGCGTGGTCCAGGGGGCTCGGGGCGCGGTGTGTCGTGCTGACCGGGCGCCGCCGACGTGCGGCGCGCGTTCGGGAAGGGGAGGGCGGGACTCGGGCGCACCACGGCGGGAACCGGAGTCCACCCGTCGGCCGGACACGCTCCGTACCTCCGGGGCGTGCCCCGGCGTACGCCCCTGACCAGGCGTGTTCGGCGTGGGGCGGGTGGGGTGACGCGCACTGGCCGCCCGCTCACATGCTTTCGGTCCCGCCCCGTGGGGTAGTGGACAGGGTGGCACTGACGGGCCCCGCCGCGCGGGCGCCGCGCGGCCCACGGCGCCGGTCTCGGCGCGACGTCGGTCCGCCGCCGGCGCGGAGTCGCGGACGCGCGAGCCCGGCCCGGCGCGCGGGGAGTACGCCGGCCCGAAGTGTCGCCGAACGTGAGGTGTGGCGGAGGCGCGGGGGCGCCACCGGAGACGGCGAGGGGGGATGAGGAGCAGTGCAGGCAGCGGCGGGGGAGCGGTGGCCCCATCGGACCTCAACCACCTCCACTCACCCACCAGAGCCCCCCACCCCACGCCCACCCGACTCTCCCGACAGCCCCACCCCCCGCGCGGGCAGCCCACTCCCACCCCACTCCTCCACGGCCAACTCCTTGACGCCCAGCGCGACTACGCCCGCCTCGCCCAACCGTACGCCAGGCCCACCCGCCACCCCCGCGCCGCGTACGGCGAGCACCCCCACGCCGCTCACGGCGAACTCGCCCGCGCCCAGCGAGCCGCCGCCCCATCCACCCGCCCGCGCCTGGGACCCACCCGTTACTCCCGCACCGAGCGCCTCCGGCACCTCCGCGCCGCGCACAGCCGGTCCGCGCAGGCCCAGCTCACCCGCGCCCGGCTCACCTGCCCACACGCCGAACCCGTCGAGCATCTCCGCGCCGCCTGCCTCCGCCACACCCACGCCGCGTACGGCGAACACGCCTACGCCCGCCTTGCCTCCGCGTAACTCGACCGCCAGCCCGTGGGACTCGCCCGCCACCCCCGCGCCGCGTACCTCCGCCACCCCCGCGCCGCGTACGGCCGACTCGCCCTCGCCCAGCACGCCCGCGTTCCGTGCGCCCGCCCGCGCGCCGGGCCCGCCCGGCACTCCCGCGCCACGTGCCCCCGCCACCCCCGCGCCGTGCCTCCCGGCCGCAGGCGTGCCGGCCGTAACCGCCGCGCCCGCGCGGTCGCTCCCCCTGCTCGACGGTGGTCGGTCGGCCGGGTGTGGGGCGGGTCTCGCCGGTGGGGAGTCGGGGGAGTGCCGGACGGGGCACTCCGGGGGCCGGGCGGGCGGGGCCGCCGTGGGGGCCGACGCGGGGTGGCGCGCGGGCGGTCACCCCGTTCCCGTGGTGCCGCCGCGGGTTCCCTTCCGGCAGTTCATCCTGAAGGTCAACGGGCGGTGCAACCTCAACTGCCGCTACTGCTACCTCTACGCGGGCCCCGACAGCGGCTGGCGGCAGCGGCCGGCCGGGGCGAGCGAGGTGGTGCGCGCACGGGCGGCCCGGCGTATCGGCGAGCACGTGCGCGCGCACGGGCTGCGGGAGATCTCCCTCGTCCTGCACGGCGGCGAGCCGCTGCTCGCCGGGGTCGGTGAACTGGTCGCCACCGTCCGGCAGGTGCGCGCCGAGACGCCCGCCACCTGCGCCGTGCACGCCGTCATCCAGACCAACGGCACCCTGCTCACGGACGCCGCGCTGACCGCCCTGACCGCGGCCGACGTCCGCGTCGGGGTCAGCCTGGACGGCGGTCTGGAGCGACACAACCGGGCCCGGGTCGACCACGCGGGTCGGCCCTCCTGGGCCGCCGCCACCCGGGGCCTGCGCCTGCTGGCGGCGCGCCACCCGCGCGCGTACGCGGGCGTGCTGTGCGTCGTGGACGTGGCCGCCGACCCGGCCGAGGTGTACGAGTCGCTGCTGGCCTTCGACCCGCCGATGGTCGACTTCCTGCTGCCGCACGGCAACTGGAGCGCGCCCCCGCCCGGCCTGCCCGCCACCCCGCCGGCGGGTCAGCCCGAGCCGACGCCCCGGCCCGCCCCGTACGGCCGGTGGCTGGGCGCCGTCTTCGACCGCTGGTGGGCGGCGGACCGGCGGCGGGTGCGGGTGCGGCTGTTCGAGGAGTGTCTGGCGCTGCTCCTCGGGCTGCCGGCGGCGACCGAGTCCCTGGGCCTCCAGCCGTTCACGGCGGCGGTGGTGGAGACCGACGGGGCCATCGAGCAGAGCGACGCGCTGAAGTCCGCGTACGAGGGCGCCGCCGCCACCGGTCTCGACGTCTTCCGGCACTCCTTCGACGACGCGCTGGCCCACCCCGGTGTCGCCGCCCGCCAGGCCGGCGCCGACGCGCTGGCCGCCGCGTGCCGTCGCTGCCCCGTGGTGCGGGTCTGCGGCGGCGGCCACTACGCCCACCGCTACCGTGCCGGCGCCGGCTTCGGACACCCCTCCGTGTACTGCGCCGACCTCCGCCACCTCGTCGAGCACGTCGCGGGCCGACTCACCGAGGCGGCGAGCGCGTGAACGACCCGGTCCCCGCGTGGATGCTCCGCGAACTCGGCCGGGCCGAGGGCGGCCGGCGCACCCTGGGCGCGCTCCTCGACGGCCAACACACCCGCCGGCTCCTGGTGCTGCGTCTCCTGCTGGACGCGGTGCGCCAGGCGCCGCCCACCGTGCTCGCTCCCGCCGCCGCCGAACTGGCCCGCGAGCACTGGGCGCTCCTTGAGGACGTCGACCGCGCGACCCCCGAGGCCGCCCGCGCCGCCCTGTACTACCCGCTGGCCGGGCCCTGGGCCGAGCGCTGCGTACGCGCCCTGACCGGGCCGTCGCGGACCCCGCCGCCCGCGTCGCCCGCCGACGCCGGTCGGCCCGCCGGTCCCACCGACCCGGTGTCCGCGTCGGCCCTCGCCGACGACCTCGCCCATCTCGGCGGGTTCGCTGTCGTCGCCGCCGCCCGGGGCGCCCACCCCTTCCGCACCCGGCTGGCCGTGCGGGAGGGCCAGGTCTCGCTGCCCGCGCTCGGCGCCCTGCGCCTGCGCCCGCCCGCGCCCGCCCCGCCACCGCCGCCGGGCGGCCCGCGACCGCCGGCCGCCCGCCCCGGCGCGCGGGCCCGCCCCGGTCCGTACGCCACCGCCGGGGCCACCGTGTGGGTCGAGGGCGCGGGCGGGGTGCTGACCGTGTCCGGGCCGGGCATCGCGCCGGTGGTGCTGCGCCCCGACGGGCGCGGCGGGTGGGGCTCGCCGGACCCGCGCTGGCGGCCGGCGCACGCGCTGGCGGACGGCCCGGTCCGGGTGGTCCTGGACGACGGCGACCCCTACCGTGCGGTCGACAACGACCTGCGGCGCCACGGCCTGTTCGCCTTCGGCACGCTCACCTCCGGCCAGCGCGACCACTGGCGCGCCACCTGGCGCGCGGCGCTGCCGATGCTGGCGCTGGCCGGGCAGTGCCCCCTGGTCGAGTCCGGCCTCCTCGGCTGCGTGGTGCCGATGACCCGCCCGCCCGGGGTGACCGGGCGGGCCGAGGGCGCGGCGCACTCCAGCGGCACCCGCCGCGAGGCGTTCGGCGCGGTGCTGGCCAGCGCTCCCAGCGGGCCCGCCACGCTCGCGGCGACCCTCGTGCACGAACTCCACCACGCCAAGCTCTCCGCCGTCAGCGACCTCACCCCGCTGCACACCGCGGGCCCGCCGCGCCGCTACTGGGCCCCCTGGCGCCCGGACGCCCGCCCCTTCGACGGCCTGCTCCAGGGCGCGTACGCCCATCTGGCGCTGGCCGACTACTGGCAGCGGGTGGCCCTCGCCCCGGTCGACGCGGAACTGCGCGACCTGGCCTGGGCCGAACACGCCCGCTGTCGCGAACAGGTGGGCGCGATACTGCCCACCCTCACCGGCTCGCGCCAACTCACCTTCGCTGGCAGGGTGTTGCTGACCGAGCTGGCCGCGCTGCACGCCAGGATGAAGGCCGACCCGCCCCCGGCGAGGTACCTGGCGCGGGCCACGGCCTACGTGGAAACAGCCCGTCTCACCTGGCGGAGGCAGCACACACGATGAACTGCCCACGGGTGAAACGCAGGTGTATGTTCCCCCACACAGTGAGTGACGGGCCGTCGAGCGACCCGTCCGCCGTACGCATCGCATGGAGCAACACGAGGGAGACGGTCGGATGGCCGTAGTGCGCAAGTCCCCCGCCGCCGTCGAGCGGCAGCCCGTCACCATCAGCTTCGCCGGCTTCAACCGCGCGTGGGCGGCGTGGATCGGTGACCGGCTCGAACGCCACGGCCACCGGGTGTCCTTCCAGCGCTGGGACCCACCGGTCGAGACGCCACTCGAAGCCGCGCTGCGCGACCTGCTGCTCGCCGAGGGCCGTGTCCTGCTCCTGCTGAGCGACTGGTACTTCCAACTCGGCCCACGCACCCACGACCAGTGGAACCAGGCGCTGCGCGCCGTCGTCGCGCCCAACGTCGACCGGTTCGCGGCCGTCACCGTCACCGACTCCGCGATGCCCACCGCCACCGCCGCCCTCAACGTCACCGAACTCGGCGCGGCCGGGCCCCGCGAGGCCGAACGCCGACTCCTGGCCCGCATCGGCACGCCCTACAGCGCGGCCCCCGCCACCGCGGCCGAGCCCACGGGCCCTCGCTTCCCTCGTGACCAGCCGCGCGTGTGGGGCGGCGTGCCACGCCGCAACATCCGCTTCACCGGTCGCGAGGGCGCGCTCCACGCGATCTACCGCCAGCTCAACGACGCCGAGGCGGGCGCCGCGGTGGTCACCCTGCTCGGCATGTCCGGCGTCGGCAAGACCCAGACCGCCGCCGAGTACGTGTACCGCTTCGGATCCGACTACGACATGGTCTGGTGGGTCCCCGCCGACCAGCGCGGCACGCTGCGTCAACGGCTGGCCGAACTCGCCCCGAACCTCGGCCTCACCGCCGGCCCCGAGTACGGCGAGCGGCTGCGCGCCGTCCACGACGCGCTGCGCCGTGGCGACCCCTACGCCCGGTGGCTGCTGGTCCTGGACGGCGCCGACGACCCCGAGACCGTCGCCGACCTGCTGCCCAGCGGCCCCGGCCACGTGCTGATCACCTCGCAGAACCGCGACTGGGACGAGCACAACACCTCCCTGGTCGAGGTCCCGGTCTACGAGCGGGAGGAGAGCGTGGCCTTCGTCCGCCGCCGCGCCCGCCGTATCACCGCGCACGAGGCGGACCTGCTCGCCGAGGCGCTGGGCGACCTGCCGCTGGCCCTCGACCAGACCGCCGGCTCCCTCAACGACTCCACCATGCCGGTCGAGGAGTACATCGAGCTGCTGCGCAGCGGCGCCGACATCGAGGTCGGCCTCAAGGTCGCAGCCGACTTCCCGATGACGTACTACACCGCCTTCTCGATACTGCTCAACCGGCTGCGGGAGTCCGTGCCCGAGGCCGTCGACCTGCTGCGGCTGTGCTCCTTCTTCGCCCCCGGACCGGTGCCGCTGGGGCTGCTGCGCGAACTGCCGGCACGCGACCTGCCCGAGCAGCTACGCGGCCTGATGGACGACCCGCTGCGCTGGACGACCTCGATCAGCAAGCTCGTGCAGTACTCGGTGGTGCGCACCGAGAACCCCGAGGAGGGCACCGACGAACCCACCGCCGGCGCCGAGGTGCTGCACCTGCACCGCATGGTCCACCAGACGGTGCGCGCCGGCATGCCCGAGGAGGACCGCGCCGAGTACTCCCGGGTCGCCCGCCGCGCGCTGGCCAACTTCGACCCGGGCCGCCCCACCGACACCCGCCTGTGGCCCCGGTACGCGGAGATCGTCCCGCACCTGGAGGCGTCCGGCTCGCTGGCCAGCACCCACAACGCCGTACAGCGGCTGGTCCTGAACTGCCTGCGCTACCTGTTCCTCAGCGGCGAGTACCGCACCGGGCTCCAGATCGCCGACCGCGTCACCCCGCTCTGGCACGAACTGCTCGGCACCACCCACGCGCGCGTCTGGGACCTCGCCTACCACCACGTCAACCTGCTGCGCTCGGTGGGCCGGTACGCCGAGGCCGAGCGCCTGGACCGGGCCGCCGCCGACCACCTGCGCGCCGAACGCGGCCCGCAGGACCTGGACCTGCTGCGCGCCACCACCGGGCTCGCCGCCGACCTGCGCGCCCTGGCCCGCTACGACGAGGCGCTCCACCTGCAACAGACGGTGCTGGCCGACTACACCGCCCTGGTCGGCGAGCAGGACTCGCGCACCCTCGGCGCGCTCAACAACCTCGCCGTCTCCTACCGGGTCCTCGGCCGGTACGCGGAGGCCCTGGACGTGGACCGGCGTGCCCTGGAGGCCCGTCGCGAGCACCTGCGCCCGCGCCACAACTGGACCCTGTTCTCCGAGATCAACTACGCCTGGGACCTGCGCCTGCTCGGCCGCTACGAGGAGGCCATCTCCGTCCAGGAGCCGAGCGTGAGCGTCCACCGGGACGTCATGGGGCGCGACAACCCGCAGACGCTGCGCGCCGAGCACAACCTGGCGATGTGCCTGTACCGGCAGGGGGGCCGCACCCGTGGCATCACCCTGCTCGGCGACGTACTGGAGCGCGCCGAGCGAGTACTGGGCGAGAACGACCCGCTCACGCTCATGGCCGCCTCCAGCTTCGGCTGCATGCAGCGCGAGCACGGCGACCTCGACCTGGCCCGCACGCTGGGGGAGCGGGTGCTCGACCGCTTCCGCGCGATGCTCGGCCACCGCCATCCGTACGCCGTGGGCAGCTCCGTCAACCACGCGCTGGTGCTGCGCGCCGCCGGGGAGCGCCAGCAGTCGGCGATGCTGGTCGAGGAGGCGCTGATCGCCATGACCGACGCGGTCGGCGAGCGGCACCCCTGGACGCTGGGCGTCGCCCTGAACGCCAGCGCCACCCGCAACCTGGCGGGCGACCCGGAGGGCGCCGCCGAACTGAGCCGCAGGGCCGGCGTGTTGGCCGCCGAGGCGCTCGGCACGCGGCACCCGCTGGCGCTGTCCTGCCAGGTGGCGCTGGCCGCGGACCTGCGCGCGCTGCGCGACCGGCAGCAGGCCGAGAAGGTGGAGGAGCAGGCCCTGAGCGTCCTGTCCGACACCCTCGGTTCCCAGCACGTGCACACCATCTCGGCCCGCTCCCGGGCCAGGCCGTTCTGGGACTTCGAGAACCACGCGTACTAGGCACGCGGGCGCGGGCGCGGGGCCGGCCCCGCGCCACAGGGCCGTCCGGTCGCCGTGACGGGAGCCACCGGGACGCCGGGACGGCGGGCGGCGGGCGTGCGGGCTCGCGCTGCGCGCCGGGGCCGTGGGGCGCGCCGGGGCCGCGTGACGCCTCGGGCCGCTCCGCCGTGGGGCCCGCGCGGATCGCCGGATGGGGTGACCAGATCGTTCCGCTGCCGGCCCTGATCGAGCCTGCCGCCCGGCCCGGCGCGCTGACCACGATGGGGGCATGAAGCGAGCACTCGTCGTCATCGATGTCCAGGAGTCCTTCCGTACCCTTCCCTCGTGGGAGGAGATCGGCGACCCGCGGATCGCGGAGCCGGTCAACCGCCTGGTCCAGCTCGCCCGGTCGGCCGGCGACCTCGTGGTGTGGGTCCTGCACAGTCAGCCGGGCGACGGCGGCCCGTTCGACCCCGCCTCCGGGCACGTCCGGCTGCTGGCCGAGCTGGAGCGGCCGGCGGCCGACGAACCCGTCCTGCACAAGACGGCGCACAACGCCTTCACCACCACCAACCTCCAGCACCTCCTGACGCGCGCGGGCGTGCGCGAGGTGTGGTTGTGCGGCCTGCGCACCGAGCAGTGCGTCGAGACCACCACCCGCCTGGCCAGCGACCTCGGATACCAGGCCGTCCTGGTCACCGACGCCACGACCACCAGCCCGCTGGGCGGGCTCGACGTCCGGGAGCTCACCGAGCGCACCGAGGTGGCCCTGCGCGACCGGTTCGCCCGCATCGCCACGGTGGCGGAGCTGGCCGCCGAGCGGGAATCATCACCCGTGTGAGCCATGTCGTCTTCGTCCTGCTGCCCGAGGTCCATCTCCTCGACGTCGCCGGGCCGGCCCAGGTCTTCGGCACGGCGAGGGGCTGTGGGCAGCCCTACGAGCTCAGCTACGTGGCCGAACACCCCTTCGTGCCCAGCGCCCAGGGACTGCCGCTGACCGCCCAGACCCGGTGGCCCGACCTGGGCCCCGACGACCTGGTGGTGGTCCCCGGCTGGCAGGCGACCACGCTGCGCGCGGGGCCCGGCCTCGGCGAGGTGACGCTGGAGCGCATCCGCGCCCACCACCGGGCGGGCGGCACCGTCGCCAGCGTCTGCGCGGGCGCCGAGGCGCTCGGCCGCTCCGGGCTGCTCGACGGCCGCCGCTGCACCACCCACCACGCGCACCAGGACGAGCTGGCCGCCCGCTACCCACGAGCCACCGTCGTCCGCGACGTCCTGTTCACCTCCCACGAGCGGGTGGTGACCTCGGCGGGCATCGCCAGCGGCATCGACCTCGCGCTGCACCTGCTGGCCACGCGGCACGGCCCGGCACTGGCCGCCCGCGTCGCGCGCGGCATGGTCGTCTACGCCCGCCGCAACGGCCACGAGCCGCAGGCCAGCGCCATGCTGCGGCACCGCTCACACCTGGACGACACCGTGCACCGTGTCCAGGACCTCATCGACACCCGCTTCGCGGAGCCGCTGACGCTGACCCACCTGGCCGACCACGCCGGCGTCAGCCCCCGCACCCTCACCCGGCTCTTCGGCCGGGCTACCGACGGCCTGACTCCGCTGCGCTACCAGCAGACGCTGCGCCTGGAGCGCGCCGTCCACCTGATCAGCCACGGCGCGACGGTGGAGGCCGCGGCGCGCGAGGTGGGCTTCGAGGACGCCCGCATGCTCCGCCGACTACGCGCCCGCACCCCCTGACTCGCACCCCCTGGCCCCGCACCCCGCGCCCCTCCCGCCCACCGAGCCCCACCCAGGCCCCCGGCCAGGGCCCAGGCCCACGGCCCTGCTCGTACCCGCGGGCCCCCGCCGTCTCCCCGCCGCTCGCGTACGTCCCGCCGTCGCGTACGCCCGGTGCCCGCGCCCCCGCGCACGCCGAGGGCCCGGCTCCCCGTCCGTGAACGGGGAGCCGGGCCCTCGGCCTTGACTCGTCTCACACGTGCCCCGCCGCGCCGCTGACGCGGGCGAGGCCGGTGACGCGCGCGAACGGTGACCGCCCTCGCGGGGGCCCGGTCGCCCGGCGTCACTAGATGTCGAACACCTCGTTGACCAGCGCCTGCTGCTCGGCCTGGTGGCGCTTGTTGGAGCCGACGGCCGGGGACGAGGAGTGCGGCCGGGAGACCCGACGCAGCCGCTCGGCCGGCGGCAGGTCGGCGCCGACGCCCAGGTCCAGGTGGTCGATCAGGTTCAGCGCGATGAACGGCCAGGCGCCCTGGTTGCCGGGCTCCTCCTGGGCCCAGACGTACTGCCGCACGCCCGGGTACTTGGCCATCTCCGCCTGGAGCTCCTTGCCGGGCAGCGGGTACAGCCGCTCGATACGGACCAGCGCCGTGTCGTTCGCGCCCCGCTTGTCCCGCTCGGCGACCAGGTCGTAGTAGACCTTGCCGGAGCAGAAGACGACCTTGGTGACGTTCGCCGCGTTGGCCTCGGCCACCGGGTCGCCGATCACCGGGCGGAAGCCGCCGGTGGTGAACTCCGCCGTCTTGGACGCCGCGGCCTTCAGTCGCAGCAGCATCTTCGGGGTGAAGATGATCAGCGGCTTGTGGTGCGGGTTGTGCACCTGCCAGCGCAGCAGGTGGAAGTAGTTCGACGGCAGTGTCGGCATGGCGACGGTCATGTTGTTCTGCGCGCACAGTTGCAGGAAGCGCTCGGGGCGGGCCGAGGAGTGGTCCGGGCCCTGACCCTCGTAACCGTGCGGCAGCAGCAGCGTGACGCCGGAGGTCTGGCCCCACTTCTGCTCGGAGGAGGAGATGAACTCGTCCACGACGGTCTGCGCGCCGTTGACGAAGTCACCGAACTGCGCCTCCCACATGACCAGCGACTCCGGCCGGGCCAGCGAGTAGCCGTACTCGAAGCCCATCGCCGCGTACTCGCTCAGCAGCGAGTCGTAGACGTTGTACCGGGCCTGCTCGTCCGACAGGTACAGCAGCGGCGTGTAGTCCTCGCCGGTCTCCCGGTCCACGAGCACCGCGTGCCGCTGGCCGAACGTGCCGCGCCGCGAGTCCTGGCCGGCCAGCCGCACCGGCGTGCCCTCCATCAGCAGCGAGCCGATGGCCAGGGTCTCGCCCATGCCCCAGTCGATCGTGTCGTCGTCGATCATCGCCATCCGGCGCTGGAGCTGCGGCAGCAGTCGCGGGTGGACCGTGACCCGGTCGGGAACGTTGACCTGGGACTCGGCGATCCGCTTGACGACCTCCTGGGAGATCGCGGTCTCCACGCTCACCGGGAACTCGGCCTGCGGCTGCGGCACCTCGGCCGGCGCGGGGGCCGACGTGGCGTCCCGCACCTCGGTGAAGACCTTCTCCAGCTGACCCTGGAAGTCCTGCAGCGCCTGCTCGGCCTCCTCCAGCGTGATGTCGCCCCGGCCGATCAGCGACTCGGTGTACAGCTTGCGCACCGAGCGCTTCTTGTCGATCAGGTCGTACATCAGCGGCTGCGTGAAACCGGGGTTGTCGGTCTCGTTGTGGCCGCGCCGGCGGTAGCAGATGAGGTCGATGACCACGTCCTTGTTGAACGCCTGGCGGAACTCGAAGGCCAGCCGCGCGACGCGGACCACGGCCTCCGGGTCGTCACCGTTCACGTGGAAGATCGGCGCCTCGATCATGCGCGCCACGTCGGTGGCGTACATCGAGGACCGGGACGCGGCCGGGGCGGCGGTGAAGCCGACCTGGTTGTTGATGACGATGTGCACGGTGCCGCCGGTGCGGTAGCCGCGCAGCTGCGACATGTTCAGCGTCTCGGCGACGACGCCCTGGCCCGCGAAGGCCGCGTCGCCGTGCAGCGCCACCGGCAGCACGGTGAAGTCCGTACCGCCCTTGCCGATGATGTCCTGCTTGGCGCGCGCGACACCCTCGACGATCGGGTCCACCGCCTCCAGGTGGGAGGGGTTGGCGGCCAGCGAGACCTGGATCTGCTCGCCGTCCAGGCCCGTGAAGGTGCCCTCGGCGCCCAGGTGGTACTTCACGTCGCCGGAGCCGTGCATCGACTTCGGGTCGAGGTTGCCCTCGAACTCACGGAAGATCTGCGCGTACGACTTGCCGACGATGTTGGCCAGCACGTTCAGCCGGCCACGGTGGGCCATGCCGATGACGACCTCGTCCAGTCGCGACTCGGCGGCCGAGTCGATCACGGCGTCGAGCAGCGGGATGACCGATTCGCCGCCCTCCAGCGAGAACCGCTTCTGGCCGACGTACTTGGTCTGCAGGAACGTCTCGAACGCCTCGGCCGCGTTCAGCCGGCGCAGGATGCGCAGCTGCTCCTCGCGCTCCGGCTTGGAGTGCGGACGCTCCACCCGGTCCTGGATCCACTTGCGCTGCTTCGGGTCCTGGATGTGCATGAACTCGATGCCGGTGGTGCGGCAGTACGAGTCGCGCAGCACGCCCAGGATGTCGCGCAGCTTCATCATCGACTTGCCGGAGAAGCCACCGACGGCGAACTCGCGCTCCAGGTCCCACAGCGTGAGCCCGTGCTCGGTGATGTCCAGGTCGGGGTGCTTGCGCTGGCGGTACTCCAGCGGGTCGGTGTCGGCCATGACGTGGCCACGGACCCGGTAGGAGTGGATCAGCTCGAAGACGCGGGCGGCCTTGGTGACATCGTCGTCGTGCGAGGCGTCGATGTCCCGCAGCCAACGGATCGGCTCGTAGGGGATGCGCAGCGACTTGAAGATCTCGTCGAAGAACTCGTTCTCGCCCAGCAGCAACTGGTTCATCACGCGCAGGAACTCGCCGGAGGCGGCGCCCTGGATCACGCGGTGGTCGTAGGTGCTGGTCAGCGTCATGACCTTGGCGACACCGAGCCGGTTCAGGGTGTCCTGCGAGGTGCCCTGGAACTCGGCCGGGTAGTCCATCGCGCCGACACCGATGATCAGACCCTGGCCGGGCATCAGTCGCGGCACCGAGTGCACGGTGCCGATGCCGCCCGGGTTGGTCAGCGACGCGGTGACCCCGGTGAAGTCGTCCATCGTCAGCTTGTTGTCCCGGGCCCGGCGAACGATGTCCTCGTACGCCTGCCAGAACTCGAAGAAGTTGAGCGTCTCGGCCTTCTTGATCGCCGCGACGACGAGCTGCCGGTCACCGTTGGGCTTGACCAGGTCGATGGCGAGGCCGAGGTTGATGTGCTCCGGCTTGACCAGGGTCGGCTTGCCGTCCTTCTCCGTGAAGGAGTAGTTCATCGACGGCATGGCCTTCAGCGCCTGCACCATGGCGAAGCCGATCAGGTGCGTGAAGGACACCTTGCCGCCGCGCGCGCGCTTGAGGTGGTTGTTGATGACGATGCGGTTGTCGAACAGCAGCTTCACCGCCACCGCGCGCACGGACGTGGCCGTCGGCAGCTCCAGCGAGGCGTTCATGTTCTTGGCCACGGCGGCCGACGGGCCGCGCAACGTCACCAGCTCGGGCCCGGCGCTCGGCGCCTCCTGCTTCGCGGCGGGCTTGGGGGCCGGCCGGTCGGCGGGGGTGGCCTTGACCGGTGCGGCCTTGGCAGGCGCGGCGGCCTTGGCGGGGGCGTCCTTGGGGGGCGCGGCCTTGGCGGGCGCGGGGCTGGCCGGCGCGGCAGCGGGCGCCGGAGCGCTCGCCGCGGGTCGCGCGGGCGCCTGTGCGGCGCTCGCGGACGGCGCGGGCGTGGCCGGGGCGGAAGCGTTCGATGCGGCCCCGGCCTCCGGGCCCGGCGGAGCGGCTACTCCCCCCGCCGCTGCCGGGGCCGACGCCCCGTCCTTGCCCGGCTTGTAGTCGGCGAAGAAGTCCCACCAGGCTCGGTCGACCGAGTTCGGGTCCTGGAGGTACTGCTGGTAGATCTCGTCGACGAGCCACTCGTTGGGGCCGAACTCGGCGGGCGGGGTCTTCCCCTGCCCGTCGGGGTCGGTCGAGATGCTCGAAGTGTTGGGGGACTGTGGCGACACGGCGGCAACCGCCCTCTTCCGCTTCCTAAGGTGGTGGACAGCGGAAATAAAGGCTACGCCTGTTGGGACGTTTGGTGCAGGCCGCACGGGCCAGGCGTCACGTACATCACATTGATCGACGGGTTTCAGGGCATGACGTGGCGGGAAACACACGGGGTTCTCCGCGTGCCGCCCGTATCAGGCAAGGCCGCAGCGCGCCCACACTCTGTCGAATGCGTGCTTCCGTCACCGACCATACGTCAACGTGCCTCCCGCACGTTGCCTGGAAGAGTGACCTGAATACGACACCCCCGAGGGGATTCGGCCACCCCGATCCGGCCGCCGTGGAGATCCACCGCCCACCGCGCGATGGCCAGGCCGAGCCCGGTGCCCCCGTCGCTGCCGGGGCCCTTGTGATCGGGCCCGCCCCGGTTGAACTGCTCGAAGACCCGGTGCCGCTCCGCCTCCGGAATGCCCGGCCCCTCGTCCAGCACCTCAAGGACCAGACTCTGCGGCCCCTCCCCGTGCCGCGCCCGCACCGTCACCCGGCCACGGCGCGGACTGTGCTTGACCGCGTTGTCGATCAGGTTGGCCACCACCTGGTGCAGCCGCTCCGCGTCGGCGGTGGCGGTCAGGTCGGGCGGCGAGACGTCCAGGTGCAGGTGCACGTCCCCGCGCGCGTGCACCCCGGACCCCGATGCCCCGCCCGCCCCGCTGGCCATGTTCGCCTCCTTGAGGATGCCCGCCAGATACGGCCACACCTCGAAGGAACGCGCGTGCAGCGGCACCACGCCGTTGTCCAAGCGGGACAGGTCGAGCAACTGCTCCACCAGCCGACCGAGCCGCTGCGTCTGCTTGAGCGCCGTACGCATCGTCTCCGGATCGGCCTCGGACACCCCGTCCACCACGTTCTCCAGCACCGCACGCAGCGCCGTGATCGGCGTACGCAGCTCGTGCGACACGTTGGCGACCAGCTCCTTACGGTGCGTGTCCACCGCCTCCAGGTCGGCGGCCATACGGTTGAACGACGCCGCGAGGGCACCGAACTCGTCCCGCCGCCCCGCCGCCCGCACCCGCCGCGTGTAGTTCCCCTGCGCCATCGCCTGGGTGACCTCGGTCATCTCGTACAGCGGGGCGGTCAACCCGTGCGCCACGAACTGTGTGACCAGCAGCGACGCGATGATCGAGAAGATCGTGATGATCCGCAGCTCGGTCTCCGAACGCACCGCCACGAACACCAGCAGCGTGGTGATGATCACCGAGACGATCACCAGGGCACCCAACGCGGCCTTCACCGACCGGTACGGGTCCAGCGGGCGCAGCGCCTCCCACAACCACCTCAGCGCCGCTCCGGCCCGCGCGCGCGCCCCCGCTCGCAGGGGTCGCATCCCCCAGCCGCCCTCCCGGGCCGCCCGCTCCTCTGCCCGCCGCTCCCGCTTCCCGGTACGCCACCCTCGCTCCTCCACCCGACGCGGCAGCTCCCTGACCCGCCGTATGGTGGACAGCTCACTCACTCGCCGCGCGTACCCGCCGCCCCACCGGGGCCTGGCCGCCCTCACGCGCCCCCCACCCCACACGCGGCCCGACGGCCGACGACCCGTACGACACGCGCGGTCAGCACCCCGCGCGGGGCGCGCGGACCGCGCGGACCCAACCTCTGACCCGGTGCCCGGTGAGGGCCACCGACCCACCGGGGCGTGCGTGCGGGCCGGAGCCTGCCCGCCGTGTCGCGCGCGCCCGTCGAGTGGCGGTCCGCGAGGCCGGTCGAGCCCCGGGAACTCGCGCCACCCCCGACCCAGCCGCCACGTCTGGCCCAGCCGCCGCGTGCAGCCCGGGCGCCGCGTGCAGCCCGGTCGTCGCGCCGGCCGTGGCGCGCGGGAGCGTCGCCGCCAGCGGTGAGACCCGAGACCGCGAGCGTGACCCCGTCGCCCGCCGTGGCGCCCGGGGCCGCACCGCCACGCGCGGAAGTGCCCGGTGTGAGCGCGCCCCGCCCGAGGTCTCGCAGCGGCGCCGGGCCGCTGGCTGCCCCGCGCGTCAGCGGTGCCGGGCCGCTGACCGTCTCACGGGTCAGGCCGGCCGGCGCGGCCGTGCTCCCCGCCACGGCGCAGGCGGCGGGGGGATGGGTGTCCGGACGAGTGACATTCATATGGTGCCGGGTCCCGTTCGCTGGTCAGCCCGCACGATGCGGGGGTGCGTACGCGTGGTCGCGGGCACGGGCGGAGCCGAACCCGGGGTGGCGCGGCCGGCCGCCACGCGAGGGCCATGGCCCCACCGTGTCGGCCCACCGGGGTACGAGCGGCCGCCCCCGTGACGGCGGCCACCCCTGTACGGGGACCACCTCCGCGGCGGCGATCGCCCTCGTGACGGCGACGGCCTCGGAGCCGGCGACCACCCTCGTGTGGCCGGCTAGTCCGACGACGTGGACCGGCCCGCCAGGAACAGCCAGGGACAACACGGCGCGGACGGTCGCCCCGGCAGCCCCGTCTAGCAACCGCCGCCCGCCGAGGCCAGCCGGCTCAACGGAAGCGACCCCATGCGGCATCGACTCCAGGTGTTCGCCCCCGGCCGGGCCCCCCACCGTGGTGGCCCGGCACCCGCCCCTCATGCGGCGGGCGTCTCCAAGGCGTACCCGACGCCGTGCACCGTACGGATACGCTCCGCGCCGATCTTGCGCCGCAACGCCTTGATGTGACTGTCCACCGTGCGCGTACCCGACGCGTCGGCCCAGTCCCACACCTCCGCCAGCAACTGCTCCCGCGAGAGAACGGCACGGGGCGTGTTCGCCAGACAGACCAGCAGGTCGAACTCCGTCGGCGTGAGATGCACATCCGTTCCCCGTACCCGCACCCGCCGCTGCGCGTGGTCGATCTCCAACTCCCCGAGCCGCAGGATTCCGGTACGCGGCGTGTGCGCGGCGAGCGCCGCCCGCTCCACACGGCGCAGCAGCACGTGAACCCGCGCGGCCAGTTCGCGCATCGAGAACGGCTTGGTCATGTAGTCGTCGGCACCGACGCCGAGGCCCACCAACATGTCGGTCTCGTCGTCGCGCGCGGTCAGCATGAGCACCGGCACCGGCCGCTGCGCCTGAACCCGACGGCACACCTCAAGCCCGTCGAACCCCGGCAGCATCACATCGAGCACCAGCAGATCGGGCTGCCACGCCTCGGCCGTGTCCACGGCCGCCGGCCCGTCCCCGGCGGTACGCACCTGAAATCCCTCCGCACGCAGCCGAGCCGCTATGGCATCGACGATCGTGGGATCGTCCTCGATGACGAGCACGCGGCGCTGCGCCCCATTGGCCCCGTTGGCGGCTCCCGCCGTGCCACCCAGGCCGTTGTGTGTCTGCTCCATCTGCCCGCCCCTGCGTTGTCTCTTGCCTGGCGCGCCGGGGTTGGTCATCCCTGGCTACCCAGGCAGCATTCGCTGGCAAGCAGCGTAAACGCAGTGTGCGTAGCTCGGCTACGCACCGCGAATCGCGAGGTGAACGACGTCCGGGACGCCTCGGGCAACGGCGATCTCTTCCGTCCGTACAGACGTGAAACCGGCATTCCGCAACGCCTCCTCAAACGCCGACGACGGTTGCGCGGACCAGATCGCGAGTACTCCGCCGGGGTTCAACCGCTCCCGGCAGGCCGCGAGCCCCGCGGGAGAGTACAGACCACCGTTGTCCTCGGTCACGGTCCAGTCCGGGCCGTTGTCGATATCAAGACAGAGCGCGTCGTACCGCTGCACCGCACCACCGACCGAGAACTCGTCCACCACCAACGCCCCCTCGTTCCTGCCGGTGCCGGTGTGGGTGCTGGTGGATGTGGCTGGGGGTGTGGATATGGCTGGGGCTGGGGTCGCGGCTGGGGCTGGAGAGGAGCCGCGCAGGTAGGCCACCAGGTCCGTGTGCAGGATCTCCGTCCGGGGGTCCGCGAGGGCCGGCCCGGTGAGCGCGCCGAGTGGCCCGTGGAGATGCCAGTCGATCACCGCCTCTTCCCGCTCGGCGACGACGATGCGCCCCCACCGAGGGTCAGCCACCGCCTCGATCAGCGAGAACCCCACCCCAAGCCCCCCGATCAACACCACGGGCCCGGCGATCGCCCCGCTGCTCGCGGGTCGCGTGCCAGCCTCCACGGGTCGCTGGTCCGCCGGCAGGGCTCGGAGCCCGTACCCGATGCCCGACCCGCTCTCCGGATCCCCCTGCGGGTCCTGTTCCGGAAGGCCGCTGCCCTGGAAGTCCCGGCCCAGAAGGCCGACACCCCGAGAGCCGGCGCGCCGCGAGCTTTCCGAAGAGTGCTCACGCCCGTCGTCATACTCAGGGCCGTCGCCCCCGAGGCGAGACGGGCCAGAGCCCTGGTCGCCCCCCACCGCGCCGGACACCCGTGCGCCGCGCGCCAGGGAGCCTCCCGCCACCTCACCGGCCGCCAGGCCCCGATCAGCCTGCGTGCCGTCGGCCTCAGCGCTGTCGGGTATCGGCCGCGGACGGGCGTACAGCTCCGGGCGGCCGCCCTCGTGGGTCCCCTGTTCACATACGGGCGAGTTCGCGCCGGGCGTGGCAGGGTCGGCGCGATGATCCCCGGACACGTCGCGGCCCCGCCCCGGACGGCCGTCGGCCAGGGCCGTGAGCGCCGCCCGGATCAGCAATCGTTCCGACCGCCCGTCGGAGGTGTCCATCAGAAAGCAGCCGTTGGCGATGATCTCCCAAACCGTTCCCGCGCCTTCCCCGCGTCGGCGCAACGCCACCTCCCCGTAGGGACCCTCCCGGCGCTCTACGGTCACCGGCCGGTCTTCGGTGTCGTACGGCGCGAACTGGGGCGACGCGAACTCGTACGGCGCGGCGGACATGGTGCTGACCTCCGGGGGTGTGATGGCGCAAGGTGAGCGGTGGGAACCGGGCCATTTTCGCCACACCAGGCCGAGGCGGTCCAACGACATCGAGGTACGCGACCGGAACCGTGTGAGCCAACTGTGTACGGCCGCCACCAAGCGGGTGATGACATCAAGCCGCCCATGGTTGCCTAGAGTGATGATCATCACACTCCTTTCCGGGGGTGCGCGGTTCTCGAATGGCAGAAGGTAGAGCCGGGCGGCACGAAGCCGCGCGATCCGTGAAACGTGATCCGTGAAGTCCGTGAAAGGGGTCTCGGGGCGGTGACCTGGTCGGAGACGGCCGTCGAATCGGTCGGTGAGGGGACGCTCCACGCTGCCCCTCCCGCAGCGGCCAGCCCCCTCGGCTCCGCTGCTGAAGTCGAACCGCGTCACGCCACCCCGGCCGTCGTGCGGCGCGAGCTCCGACCGAGCGGCTCCGCCGGTCCGATCCTGCGGCCCACCTCCGAGGCGCCCGGCGCGGCTCGCCCCGCCGGCCTCCCTGTCCCGCCGCACGAGCCCGACGCCCCAACCTCCCGGCTGGCGATTGCCAGCGCCACGACCTCCCGGTCTGCGGCCACTCGGCCAGTCATCCCGGCGCGTGTGACACCGCCTCTCCTCGTCAGGTGCATCCCCTCCCGCTCTGTCACTCCCACGGTGGGCACCGCTCCTCGCGCGCCGCTGAAGCCGACGCCCGCCGTGACGAACGTGGTGGCCCCAACAGCGAGCACCCCTCGCCTCGGCGCTCCCCCCCACCGCACGTCATCGCGTGAGGGCCGGTATCCATGGCGCTCGCACCCCAAGCGACTGGCGCCGGATCGGACGGAGTGGAAGGCGAGCCTCGGGCAGTGCGGGACGCGCGCTCGACGCGGGGCCCTCGGCTGGGGCAGGCGGTGCGCGACGGCTCTGCCGACACCGACCCGTACGCCTTTCACGTTCTTCTACACGGTCCTCCTTCTCGCCACTGGCCTGTTCGTAGCCTTCGGTGAGCCGGGTGCGGTGGACGGGGCTCTGCAGGGTTCGAGTTCCGACGCCTCGAACCTCACGCACCGGCCGCTGCTCGCCCTGGCGGCCAGCGGTATGTGGGTGGCAGGTGGGCTCGCGTCACCTTCCATCGTGTTGTTCCTCTTCGTGTTGGGCGCGTTGGAGCGGAGGGTGGGCAGTTGGCGCGCGGCCGGGGTCTTCGCGCTCGGGCATGTGCTGGCCACTCTGTTCACTGAGCTGCCGATTGCCGCGTTGGTCGCGTCCGGTCACCTTCCTCCCAGCTCTCTCGATCGGCTCGACTACGGGATCAGCTATGGGTTGTTGACGAGTCTGGCCGCGCTGACGGGTCTCTTCTCGCGCGGGATTCGGTGGGTCGTGGTGGGTGTGCTGGGTGCGGTGCTCACCCTTGATCTGGTCGAGCTCGCCGATCCCCTCACGAACTGGGGCCACGCCTTCGCCATGCTCATCGGCCTGTCCTGCTGGTCCCCGTTGCGCGGGCGGGCGACCAGAGGCCCTG
Organism: Streptomyces sp. NPDC057702; assembly: GCF_042799315.1. Classification (NCBI taxonomy): domain Bacteria; kingdom Bacillati; phylum Actinomycetota; class Actinomycetes; order Kitasatosporales; family Streptomycetaceae; genus Streptomyces; species Streptomyces sp. NPDC057702. Next base: position 96,906 of record NZ_JBHVJC010000022.1, read on the forward strand.
GGCAGTAGCGATCGTCAGGGGGGCGGCTGCTGGGGGCGGAGGGTGCTGTTCCGGCCGACGCGCGAGGTTCTTTCCGGCAGGGCCTGAGGCGTGGCGCTGGCCTCGTGTCCCCCGCCCGAGTCTGACGCGGACCGGCTGGGTTGCGGCACCCGGAGCGTGACGGCTGGGGGTTGTCCGGTGGGCCGACCGGGAGGTGCCCTTCCGCACCACCCTTGATGTGAGCTGCCCTCTTCGTCGTACGAAGTCATGTCATGAGTGGTTGGTATGGCGACTCGGCTGCTCACGGTCGGGTGCGGCGACCGGCTCGGGGAGCGGGAAGAGGGAGAGGAAGCGCTCGACTGCCGTCAGGTTGCCCTCTATGGCCAGGTCGCTCGCCCGCGTCGCGTCGGCCAGATCGCGCCCGCCGTATATGACGGAGGCCAGCGCGCCAGGGGGGCCCTCTATTGTCGCGTCGGGCGCCGCGGCCGACCCTCTGTCGATCTCGAACACGCCGTCCGCGACCGTTGCGTGAAAGCTGTGTTGCCCCAGGCGTAGCTCGTAGGCGGCTTGGACGCCGTCGGCGGCTCCGGGGTCGAAGTTGGTCCTGAGGGAGAGGGCGAACGCGGTCGGGCTGATCTGTGCGTCACGCTGCTGGGTGGTGGAGCGGGCGCCCCAGCGGCCGAGGTCCCGGATGATCGGCTCCAGTTCAAGGCCCCACTCGGTGAGTTCGTAGACCCGGGAACTCGCCGGTGGCGGCAGAGTGCGCCGGTGAACGACGCCCGCCTCCTCCAGCTCGTCGAGTCGGTGGGACAGGACGTTGGTGCTGATGCCGGGCAGGTCGGTCCGCAGATCGCTGTACCGCTTGGGGCCCAGGAGGAGTTCCCGAACCACCAGGAGGGCCCAGCGCTCGCCCACCAGATCGAGTGCGTGTGCGACGCCGCACGCATCGTGATAACTCCGCTTCGTAGCCATGCGGTCAGTCTACGTGATCAACTCCCGAAAGAAAAGTACCTGATTGCTTTTTAGGACTATGACTGGCTACGGTGGTTCCACGATCTCCCGGGGAGCGTGCGGGAGGTCGCGGCACGGCGCGGTGCCTGGTCGGCGTGGCCGGGGCCGTCAACGAGTAGAGGAGTCACCGCGATGCGCATGGCCTTCATCAACCTGCCGGTCAGCGACGTCAAGCGATCCGTGGAGTTCTTCGGAAAGCTGGGCTTCGAGTTCAACGCCGAGTTCTCCGACGCGAAGACGTCCTGCATGGTCGTCGAGCAGAACATCTTCGTGATGCTTCTCGAGGAGGATCGCTTCAAGGACTTCATCAACGGGGACATCGCCGACGCCACGCGGACCACAGAGGTCATCACCTGTCTGTCCACGGAGTCCAGGGAAGAGGTGGACGAGAAGGTCGCCCAGGCCATAGCGGCGGGCGGCAAGCCGTGGAAGCCGGTGATGGAAGAGGGGTCGATGTACGGAGGTAGCTTCCAGGATCTGGACGGCCACGTCTGGGAGTTGATGTACGCGGCGCAGGCTTGACGGCCCTGGATGAACGCGCGCGGGCAGACGGCCCGTCGTGCATGCGGCGTTCTTGTGGGTCCCGATCGTCGGGGCGGCCCGCCTCAACGGGCTTGTGCGCACCTACGGTTGCCTCACCGGCGCGCTACGGGGGTGCGGGCCGAGCGCGTAGGAGTTCACCGCCAGGAGTTCCCCGCGCAAGCTCGCGCTCGACGGCTGAGCGGTAGTGGCGTCGCGCGGGTTGGGCGGGCCCGTGAAGTTGCCCCATGTGGCGAGCGCACGGTGGTCGCGCGCGGTTGCTCGGACCCGTCCTGAGGGCCGTGCCAGCGTTCTGAGGGGAGGCCAAGGGCAACGGCTGCCGCTTGGCCGCGGGTTGTGAGCGGTCCTTCGCGAGGCGGCGCCTCGCCCCGCTGGTGGTCAGACGATGGGGGGTTCGGGGCGTACGAGGCCGTTCTGGTAGGCGATGACGACGAGTTGGGCGCGGTCGCGGGCGCCGAGTTTGGTCATGGCGCGTTGGATGTGAGTGCGCACTGTCAGGACGCTCAAGACGAGTTCCCGGGCGATCTCGTCGTTGGACTTGCCGTGAGCCGCCAGGGCGGTGACCTCCTGCTCGCGGGGTGTGAGGTCGGCGAGGCGCGCGGTCGGAGCGAGGGGAGGCCCCGAGGTGGGAGTAGTGAGGAAGCGAGTGATCAGGGCTTGCGTGGCCCCTGGTGAGAGAAGGGCCTCGCCTGCGGCGACGGTACGGATGCCGTCAAGGAGCGCGTCCGTGGTGACGTACTTGCCGAGGAAGCCGCTGGCGCCCACGCGCAGCGCCTGGGCGACGTACTCCTCGGTCTCGAACATGGTCAGGATGAGGACACGGGTGCTGGCGAGCGCGGGGTTCTCGCAGATGGCGGCGGTGGCGGCGAGACCGTCCGCGCCGGGCATGCGGATATCCATGAGGACCACGTCGGGTTGGTGGGTGCGGGCGAGTTCGACTGCCTGATGGCCGTCAGCGGCCTCGCCGACGACCTCCATGTCGTCACAGGAGTCGATCAGGAGTCGGAAGGTGCCGCGCAGCAGGGCCTGGTCGTCGGCGAGCAACACGCGGATGATCAACGGTTGTCCTCGGGGCGTTGTCCGGCTGAGGCTTCCGCCGGAGTGCGGGGTTGGAAGGGCAGGGTGGCGGCGACTTCGAAGCCGCCGTCGGAGCGGGGGCCGGCGCGCAGGTCGCCGCCGATGGAGTGGGCGCGTTCGCGCATGCCCATCAGCCCGTATCCGCCACCGAGCACCGGAGAGACGGCCCCGCCGCTGGCGGCACCGTTGGTGACAGTGATGAGGAGGTGTGCGCTGTCGTAGCGGAGCCGGACGTGGGCCGAGTGATCGGCCGCGTGCTTCGTGGCGTTGGTCAGGGCCTCCTGAATGATGCGGTAGACGGTCAGGTCCACTCCCGGAGACAAGGGCCGCACCTCGCCCTCCGTGGTGACGGCGACACTCAGACCAGCGGATTCGCAGGCTGTGACGAGGTCAGGTAGGCGGTCCAGGCTCGGAGTGGGCTCCAGCGGGTCGGCGTTCGGGTCGGCGGTCTGACGCAGTACGCCCACGGTGGCGCGGAGTTCGAGCAGTGCGGAGGTAGTGGTGCCGACCAGGTCGGTGAGGATCTTGCGAGTCTGTTCGGGATGGGAGACGGCGAGGTGAGCGGCGGTCCCGGCCTGGGCGTGAGCGACGGCCATGTGGTGTGCGACGGCGTCGTGGAGTTCGCGGGCGATGCGCATGCGTTCCTCGGCGACACGCAGACGGGCCTCCTCCTCGCGGGTGTGCTCGGCGTGCGCGGCACGGGCCTTGACGGATTCGAGGTAGGCGCGCCGGAAGCGGCTCCGGCCGCCGAGGGACACCGGCAACAACAGCCACAGGATCGTGCCCACGGTGCGGAGGATGAAGTCATCACCGAGGGGCGCGGCTGCCAGGGAGGTCGCCACCAGTACAGCCATGGTCGCCGAGCCGTACACGTTGGTGGTGCGCGAATCGGTGAGCGCGGCGAGCCAGTACAGGGCGGTCATGACGGGAGCCAGCAGCAGAGGACTTGGCAGGTACCCCAGAGCGGTCAGCACGGCAGCCGCGGTCGCGGTGACCGTCAGGGTGGCCCGTGGGTGACCGCGGGCGGCCAGGACGGCCGCGCCGGAGACGACGAGAATCCAGGCGGGCCACAGGGCTTGCGGGGGCGAGGACTCGGACGTGCTGATCCGGGCCCCGAAGAGGGTGCAGACGCACAACGCCACCGCCGTGAGCACGTCCGTGGCTCGGGCGCGGCGCTCCCCGTGTCGTTCGAGGTTGCTGGTCATCGCGCTCTCCGTGTGGGGTCGTACCGAGGTCTATGGTCGCCGATGGCGCGGCGGGTGGGCCCGTGGGACCGCCGAGGCGTCTTCCTCGGGCGGCCCCACGGGTGGAGCGGGTCAGAGGCGTGCCGTGACCGGCCGGTCCGCGTCGGGCCCCGGGCCGGTGGGCCGCGCGTGGCCGAGCGCCTCGCCCTCCACGTCGACGCGGGGCAGGACGCGGTCCAGCCATCTCGGCAGCCACCAGGCCCGGTTGCCGAGCAGGGCCAGGACGGCGGGCACGATCGCCATCCGGACCACGAAGGCGTCGAAGAGCACCGCGGCGGCCAGCCCGAAGCCGAGCATCTTGATCAGCGACCCCTCCTCCCCGATGAAGCCGGAGAAGACCGCGATCATGATCAGCGCGGCGGCCGTCACCACCCGGGCGCTGTGCCGGAACCCGGACACGACCGCCTGGTCGGCGCTCTCGCCGTGGGCGTGGGTCTCCCGCATCCGGGAGACCAGGAAGACCTCGTAGTCCATGGCCAGTCCGAAGACGATGCCCATCATGAAGATCGGCATCAGGCTCATGATGGGTCCGGTCTGTTCCACCCCGAACAGGTCCGCGGCGTGCCCTTCCTGGAAGACCAGCACCAGCACACCCAGTGCCGCCAGCACGGAGAGGACGAAGCCCAGGGCGGCCTTGACCGGCACCAGCACGGACCGGAAGACCACCAGCAGCAACACCACCGCAAGCCCGCCCACCACCAGCAGGTACGGCGCCAGCGCGGACTGCACCTTGGCCGCGATGTCGATGTTCAGCGCGGTCGTACCGGTCACCTCGAACGTCGCCGAAGCCCGCTTCTCCACCTCTGGGCGGCCGTGGCGGATGGTCTCCACCAGGTCCTTGGTCTTCTCGTCCGTGGGGCTGGTCGACGGGGTGGCGCGGAAGATCGCCGTGTCGCCGGACTGGTTGAAGCTGGCCCGCGAAGCCGACACGATGCCGTCCGTACCGCTGATCCGATCGCGGACGGTACGCACCGCGGCCCGCGGATCGCCCGCCCCCTTCGCGTCCACGACGATGGTCAGCGGGCCGTTGAAGCCGGGGCCGAAGCCCTCGGCGAGCGCGTCGTAGGCCCGCCGCTCAGTGGTGGCGGTGGACCTGGCCTCGTCACCCGGCATGCCGAGCCGCAACGACGTCACCGGTATGGCCAGCGCGCCGAGGCCGACCACGCTGACGACCAGTACGGCCACCGGGCGGCGCAGAACGAATCGGGCCCAGCGCGTGCCCAGGTTGTCCCGCCGCTCCGTGTCCGGCGCGCCGCCGCCCGGGAGTGTGGCCCGCTCGCCGCCTCGGGCACGGGCCCCGCGAGCCAGCACGGCGTTGGGCCAGTACCCGAGCAGCGCGGGGACGACCGTCAACGCGACCAGCACGGCGACCCCGACGGCTCCCGCCGCGGCCAGGCCCATCTTCGTCAGGGTCGGAATGCCGACCACCGACAGGCCCGCCAGCGCGATCACGACGGTGACTCCGGCGAACACGACGGCCGACCCGGCGGTCCCCACCGCCACTCCCGCCGCGTCCTGCGCCGTTCGACCGCGCCCGCGCTCCTCCCGGTAGCGGGAGACCACGAACAGGGCGTAGTCGATGCCCACCGCGAGGCCCAGCATCATTCCGAGGGTGAGCGTGTCCGCGGACAGCCCCAGCGGTCCCGCCAACAGCAGGATGCCGAACAGGCTCACGGCGACCCCCACGATCGCGGTGAGCAGTGGCAGGCCCGCCGCTGCCAGCGATCCGAACGACAGCAGCAGCACGACGGCAGCCGCCGCGAGGCCGATGATCTCCGCCGTCCCTCCGGGGCCGCCGTCGCCGTCCATCGCCGACCCGCCGATCTCCACCGTCAGGCCCGCCGACCGCGCCTGCTCGGCCGCTTTGTCCACCGCCGCCCGGCTGGCGTCGGTGACATCGGAGGACTCCACCTTGTAGGTGACCACCGCGTACGCCGTCGCGCTGTCCTCGCTGACCGCGTCCGACGTGAACGGGTTGGCGACGTCGGCCACCTGGGGGCCGTCGGCCAGCGAGCCCACCGCGCGCTCGACGGCCTCCCTGGTGTCGCCCGTGGTCACCTGTCGCCCGCTTGGGGCGACGAAGACGATCCGGGCGGTGGCACCGTCCGCGGCCGTTCCGGGAAAGCGCTCCTCCATGAGGTCGAACGCCTTCTGCGACTCGATCCCCGGCATCGAGAACTCCTCGTCCGAGGGGCCCGCTGCCTGTCCGGCGCCCACCGCGATCGCGGCCAGCACCCCCAGCCATATCAGGAGGACCCGGCCACGGCGTCGAAATGCGCCGAGGCCGAGCCGATACAGAAATGTCGCCACGTCAGGGTCTCCCTCTCCACAAGCGATGACCGGTCAAGGCTCGCCCGGGGAGACCCGCTCCGTCGTCGTGCGGCTACGGGCATCCCGGTGTACTGAATCCGCACGACCACCTACCGCGATCGCGGTATACGTTCGCGCGACCCACCCGGCCCCCGCGCGCCGTGGCACCCGTCCACCGGGCGAGGTCGATGTTCCGGCTCGCCGGTCCTGGCCCAGGTCACCGCGGACCCGCGCCGGCGTTCGAGATCGCGTCCCCGCCGCTGTTGGACCGCCGATCCCGCCCGACACCCTCTCCCGCCCGGCCCACGCCAGCTCGTGCCGCCCGCACCGCAAGACCACCCCGCTCGGCACCGGACACACATGGACTAAAGCGGCACAGTGACCGGTTGGAGAGCACAGGGCGGGGCGGCAGGGGCCTGATCGCTCACAGCGAACACGCTGTGGGGAACATGAGGAGCCTCAGATGCATTGAGTCTGAGTAGCTCAACTTGCCTGCCGAAGGGGAGATCATGGCTTCGCTGTCTACACCGCTCACTCTGCCCGTGCTGCCGCTCGACGACGAGGTCGTGCTGCCCGGCATGGTGGTGCCGCTCGACCTGACGGACGCGGACGTACGCGCCGCGGTGGAAGCGGCCCAGGCCGCCGCCAGGTCCAGCGGAAACGGCACCGGAAGCACGGGGAAGCCGCAGGTGCTGCTGGTGCCCAGGGTCGAGGGGACGTACGCGGGGGTGGGCACGCTCGGCACGGTCGAGCAGGTGGGCCGCCTCTCCGACGGCGACCCCGGCGCGCTCATCCGCGGCGTGCACCGCGTCCGCGTCGGCGCCGGGACCACCGGGCCCGGGGCGGCGCTGTGGATCGAAGGCACTCCGGTGGAGGAGGCCGGGCCGGACGCCAGCGACCTCTCGCCCGGTTCCCAGGCCGAACTGATGAAGGAGTACAAGGCGCTGGCCACGAGCTGGCTGCGCAAGCGCGGTGCCTGGCAGGTGGTGGACCGGGTCCAGCAGATCGACGACGTCTCGCAGCTCGCCGACAACTCCGGATACCTGCCCTTCCTCACGCTCGCCCAGCGGCTGGAGCTCCTGGAGACCCTCGACCCGGTGGCACGCCTCAAGCTCGCCATGGGCTGGCTCCGCGAGCACCTGGCCGAGCAGGACGTGGCCGAGTCCATCGCCAAGGACGTGCAGGACGGTGTCGACAAGCAGCAGCGCGAGTTCCTGCTGCACCGCCAGCTTGAGGCCGTACGCAAGGAACTCGCCGAGCTCAAGGGCGACAGCGAGGACGAGACCGGCGACTACCGGGCCCGTGTCGAGGCCGCTGACCTGCCGGAGAAGGTGCGCGAGGCGGCCCTCAAGGAGGTCGACAAGCTGGAGCGGGCATCCGACCAGAGCCCCGAAGGTGGCTGGATTAGGACCTGGCTGGACACGGTTCTCGAACTCCCCTGGAACAAGCGGACCGAGGACGCGTACGACATCCGGGGTGCCAAGGAGGTGCTCGACGCCGACCACGCCGGACTGCGGGACGTGAAGGAGCGCATCACCGAGTACCTCGCGGTGCGCAAGCGCCGCGCTGACCGTGGGCTCGGTGTCGTGGGAGGTCGGCGGGGCGGTGCCGTGCTCGCGCTCGTCGGTCCCCCCGGCGTCGGCAAGACCTCGCTCGGGACGTCCGTCGCCCGCGCCATGGGGCGCGAGTTCGTACGGGTCGCGCTGGGCGGTGTCCGGGACGAGGCCGAGATCCGGGGCCACCGACGTACCTACGTGGGTGCCCTGCCGGGCCGGATCGTGCGAGCGATCAAGGAGGCCGGCTCCATGAACCCGGTCGTCCTGCTCGACGAGATCGACAAGGTGGGCTCCGACTTCCGGGGCGATCCGGCCGCCGCGCTCCTCGAAGTGCTCGACCCGGCGCAGAACCACACCTTCCGGGACCACTACCTGGAGGTCGAACTGGACCTGTCCGACGTGGTGTTCCTGGCCACCGCCAACGTGCTCGAAGCCATTCCCGAGGCGTTGCTGGACCGGATGGACGTGGTGCGCCTCGACGGCTACACCGAGGACGAGAAGGTCACCATCGCGCGTGACCACCTGCTGCCGCGCCAGTTGGAGCGGGCCGGGCTCGAGCCGGGTGAGGTCGCGCTGGAGGACACGGCGCTGCGCAAGCTGGCGGGGGAGTACACCAGGGAGGCGGGCGTGCGGAACCTGGAGCGGGCCGTGGCGCGCCTGCTGCGCAAGGTGGCCGCCCGGCACGAGCTCGGCGAGCAGGAGCTGCCGTTCACCATCGGTCCCGAGGAGCTGCGTCCGCTCATCGGTCGCCCCCACCACACCCCGGAGGCGGCGCAGGACCCGGCCGAGCGGCGAACGGCCGTCCCCGGCGTGGTCACCGGGCTGGCCGTCACCGGCGCCGGTGGGGACGTGCTCTACGTCGAGGCGTCGCTGGCCGACCCCGAGACGGGCGGGGCGGGGCTCACGCTGACGGGCCAGCTGGGCGACGTCATGAAGGAGTCCGCGCAGATCGCGCTCTCCTTCCTGCGCTCACACGGGGCGGAGCTGGAGTTGCCGGTCGCCGACCTGAAGGAGCGCGGCGTTCACCTGCACGTACCGGCCGGTGCGGTGCCCAAGGACGGGCCGAGCGCGGGCATCACCATGACCACGGCGCTCGCCTCGCTGCTGTCGGGCCGCCAGGTGCGCCCGGATGTGGCCATGACCGGCGAGGTGTCGCTGACCGGCCGGGTGCTGCCGATCGGCGGGGTCAAGCAGAAGCTGCTGGCCGCGCACCGTGCCGGGATCACGACGGTGATCATTCCCAAGCGGAACGAGCCCGACCTGGACGACGTTCCCGCCGAGATCCTCGATCGGCTGGACGTGCACCCGGTATCGGACGTGCGGCAGGTGCTGGAACTGGCGCTCCGCCCCGCCGCGGAGTCCGGCTCGCAGCGGGGCGCGGACGCCCGAGAGCGGGTCGCCGCCTGAGCTGACCGGAGCATGATCCACGGTCGGTGACCGAGCCGGTGCCCTCCCTCGGGGGGCGCCGGCTTCGGCGTGTCCGGGCGCCCGGAGCGCCTGAGCCGACGCCACCGTCAGGTGCTCGCGGCGGGCCGCCTGGGGCGGCGCGGGGCCACCCGGAGGCGGGGCCCGGCGCCGGACGTCCGGGCTCGCGGCGGCTGGCCGGCGGACGCCTGGCAGGGGCTGGTGTACGCCGCGCCCGGCACGCCGGCGGCTGCCTTCCGCCGGAGCGGCGCAGCTCCTCACGCGGGTGGGCTCACCGCGCGTGGGAGGGCTCCTGACCTCGCACGACGGCGAGCACCACGGTTCTCGAAGGACGCGTCAGGCCACCCCGTGACGACTGGAGTGACGGCACCTCAACTCGAAAGGGTGAACGAGTCGTTGATGATCTCTGTGACCTTGACAGGTAGACAGGTCTGTCTGTTAGCTTTTGAAGCGTCAGACAGACCTGTCTGTTTGCTACCGAATCCTCCGTGTGGCCTCGCCGCACCGGTCGTACGCATCGCCTCCGAAACAGGAGACTTTCGTGGCATCCGAGCCCCGCACCCTGGTTGTCCTCGCTCACCCGCAGTTGGCTGACTCGCGCGTCAACACAGCCCTCGCCGATGCTGCCAGGAGCGTTGCCGGCGTCACGGTCCATGACCTGTACGCCACGTACCCCGACGCGCGCATCGACATCGCACACGAGCAGGGTCTGCTGCGGGCGCACGACCGGGTCGTGCTGCAGTTCCCCTTCTACTGGTACGCGGCGCCGCCCCTGCTCAAGCAGTGGCTCGACGAGGTCCTGGTGTACGGGTTCGCCTACGGCAGCGAGGGTTCCGCCCTGCGGGACAAGTCGCTGCGGGTGGCGACCTCCGTAGGCGGGCCTCGCGACTCGTACGGACCCGAGGGCGTGCACCGCCACTCCGTGCCGGACCTGCTGCGGCCCTTCGACGCGACGGCCGGGGCGACCAGCATGCGCTACGAGGAGCCGTTCGTCGCCTACGGCACGCGGCGGATGGACGAGGCGGGGCTGGCGGCCCAGCAGGACGCGTACCGGACCCTCCTCCAGGCCAGCCCGTCGCAGGGAGCGTCACACATAGCGCCGGCCGCCGCCGAGGAGTCGAGCCTGGCCGCCTGAGCGCGACGACGACACCGGGGTGTCGTCACCTTCGCCCGGGGTCCCGGCACGGCGTCCACGCTGTGCCGGGACCTTCTGCGTCGCCCGCCGCTTCACCATCCGTCGTGGCGGCACTCGGAGAGGGCCGTGCGCGCTGGTGTGGGGCCCGCGTGCGGCCCGGTCCGTGAAAGTGGTGGGCCGTCGCCGGACGGAGCGGGCGAAGGGCGCACGCGCGAGGTGAGGGCGTAGAGGCCGGGGCCCGTGGGTCAGAGCCCATGGACGGCGGTTCGACGGGCGCCTTCTCGACCGGCCACACCCGGGCCGTACGCGGGGCGCCTGCTCGGGGCGGGCGTGGGTGGGTCGGCGGGGGCGTCCGGGGGCGGCCAGGTGTGCGGGGCCGGCGCGGTGCGTGGTGACCCCGAGGCCGGCTAGGTCAGGGCGGGGTCCGGGCAGGCGACGGTGATCAGGGTGCGCGCCGCCGCGCGGGCGGCCTCGGTGAACTCGGGTGTCGGCTCCAGAGCCGCGGCGGACATGACGCCATCGATCAGCACACTGAGCTGTCGGGCCAGCAGGATCGGGTCCTCGGCACCCGCGGCGGCGGTGAGCTCCCTCAACCACGCCCGCACGGCCTGCTTGTGCTCGACGCTGGTGGCGTGTGGGGCGGTGCCGGGCTCGGTCTCGCTCGCGGTGTTTATGAAGGCACAACCACGGAAGCCGTCGCAGATGGTGGCCGCTCGGAGCGCGTCGAACAGGCCGAGCAGCTGCTCCCGGGGGTCGGCGCCGGCGCTGGTCGCGGCCTCCTGGAGCGCACTGCGCCACATCCCGTCGGCGCCGTGCAGATAAGCGATGACGAGATCGTCCTTGGAGCGAAAGTGAGAGTAGAGAGTCGCCTTGGCGACACCGGATTCGGCGATGATGCGATCCACGCCCACACCGCGTACACCGTGAGCGTTGAACAACTCCGTCGCCGCATCCAGAATCCGACTCCGGGCGGGAGACCGCTTGCCAGCCATGCGTCACGCTCCACGAGGTGGGTGCCTGGTTCGGGTGGCGGCCCGCCGCCGTCAGGGGTGCGCGTCCGGGGCCAACGCCAACGCCCCAAGGATACAGACAGACCTGTCCGTATGGGTGAGTTGGGACGCACTGGCACGGGTCACGAGAGGCGTAGGGGGCCGACGGTGTGGGGCGGGGTGGCGCGGGACGGAAGCGGCCCCTCTCGCGCGGGGCGAGAGGGGCCGTGTGGCGCGGGGGGCGCGGGTCGCTCACGGACGCCGGGGGAGGGCGTCGCATGCGATCTCACGCGCCGCCGGGGGAGCGGGGTGACCAGGGAGCCGTGCGGGGACGTCCGCTATGGGATGTCGCAGCGTGAGCGCGGCTGGTTAGCCTTTGGCGAGAGCCTGGAGACGGTCATATGCACCGTTGAACCGATTGTGATCGCCAACGATCGGGCCCGTGGAGGTGTACTGCCACATGGTCTGGAAGCCCCATCCGGCGGGAAGTTCACCCACCGACGACCCATAGCGCGGAACCCACAGCGGATTCGTGTTGCCGAAGCCCGCGTAATTGCCCGTGCAGGTCTTCCACCAGCTGGTGGACGTGTAGATGACGGCGTCGCGACCGGTGCGTGCCTTGTAGGTGTTGAAGAAGTCGCGCACCCAGTTGACCATCGCGCTCTGGCTCAGGCCGTAGCACGTGGCGCCATACGGGTTGTATTCCAGGTCAAGCGCACCGGGAAGGGTCTTACCGTCGCCCGACCAGCCGCCACCATTGCTGGCGAAGTAGTTTGCCTGTTGGGCGCCGCTGGAGACGTCGGGCAACGCGAAGTGGTAGGCACCACGGATCATGCCAACGTTGTAGGAGCCGTTGTACTGCTGGGCGAAGTCCGGGTTCTTGTACGTCGTGCCCTCGGTGGCCTTGACGTACGTCCAGCGCACCCCGCTGTTCCACAGCGAGGACCAGTTGACGTTGCCCTGGTGGCTACTGACGTCGACACCCTCGACGGAGGCGGCGCGGGAGGAGGGGGGTGAGCTGTTCGGGTTGCCGCCCTCGCGCTCCAGGATGGTGGAGCCCATCCAGTCCTTTTCCGGGTGCGGAATGGGCCGCTCGGCGGCGGTAGCCGCGCCGGGCAGGGTGAACGCGATCGTCATGGCGAGGAACGTTGCGAGAAACCCGACCACTGCGGTGAGGGAGCGGCGGGGGGAACCGGGTCTGAACGCGGGCATGGGCATGCCTCCGATGGCCTCGGTGGGGGACTGGGGACATGGCTTTGGAATGACCATGTCATAACCAACTCTACGGGCGTAGATGGCGAGAGGGGAAGAGGTCCTAGGTGGAACCCCGGTGTATTCCTGCAAAATACTGGCGGAGCCGTGGCGGCGCGTCGCGGCACGACGAAACTTTCGCGTGTGGAAAAGCCGAAGAGGTGCTGACGTGCACAACACCGGGGTCGGGGGAGTCGCCGACGGCGAGGGCCGGGCGGGGGTCGACAGCGCCTTTCTCGCGCTTGAGCGTGAGTTGTCCGTCTTTCTCCGTCGAGCTCGCGCGAACCTGGGCGAGATGGCGCGAGAGGTGCACCCCGATCTGGAGCCCGCCGCATACGGGTTGTTGGCTCGACTCGGGGACGCGGGGCAGTTGCGGGCCACGGACCTGGCCGCCTACTTCGGTGTCGGCAAGGCGACCATGAGCCGCCAGCTGAGGGCACTGGAAACGCTCGGCCTCATCGCCAGGGCGCCTGACCCGGGCGACGGGCGGGCCTGGTTGGTCCATCTGACGGAGGAGGGCAGGGTCAGGTACACCCGGGTGCGCAACGGGTTGCGGGCGCGCTACGCCCAACGCCTGGAGGGGTGGGAGCGCACGGAGGTGGCGGAGCTCGCTCGGCTCCTCCATCGGCTCAACAGCGGCCACGAGGCCGAGCCGGCCGCGCCCGGACAGATAGCGCCTCCGCGCCCGGACCCCGAGGTCACCGCCCACAGCGAGTAGCCGCCTCGCCCCGGCTCGCCTCACCCCGCCTGTTCCGGGGGCGGCCCGGCCGACCTATGGCCCTCCCTGGCCCGTGCTGTCGCCTCGTCGACCGTTCGGATCGACTCGCTCGGGGCGCACCGCGCTCCGCGTCCCGAGCCCGCGCCTCGCCCCGCCTCGTCCTCGCTGCCCCTCCCGGGGTAGGGGCCCGGGAGGGGCCTGGCGGTGGGCGTCAGAACTCGGCGTAGATCGCCGTGGCGTCGTCGTGTCGCTTGCCCCGGGGGAACGCCTCGCCGTCCGGGTCCGCGTCCTCCGCTGCCCGCACCCGGTCGATCAGGGCCTGGGTCCCCTCCTTGCGGAGGACGGCGAAGGCCTCCGTCCAGTCGCCCTCGCGGAAGATCTCGACCCAGCGCGTGGCCCCGTCGCTGAGGGCCGCGAGGGCCCTGACCGCCGCGCGCGGGGTGGTGCCGGTCACGGCGCGGCGGGCCACGTCCGGGTCGGCGGCGGCGGTGAAGAAGCCGCCTTCGGCGTTGCGCAACGCCTCGACCGCGCGTCCGTACGCGGCGCTCGCCGTGCGGCGCTCGACCGACCCGCGAGGGAGCACGCTGGCGGCCCTGCCCAGTGCCCGTACGCGAACTGGCAGCTCGTCAAGGCGTGGGTCGAGTGCCGGTGTCACGGTGCCGTCGGGCGCCTCGACGAGCAGGGAGGAGTCGGAGAGCACCAGATGCTCGACGATCGCGGCGTCCCAGCGGACGACGATCACGGTCGCCTGCGGCGTGCGAACGTGAGAAAGGTCACACGTGTCGCGGTGGACGTCGGCGGTTCGGGTGATCGCGACCGCCAGGCAGTCCGCGAGGGTCATGTCGCGTCGCGATCCGGACAGTTCGAGGAGCGCGCCGCCCAGGCGGGAGGTGAACCAGGGGACCGAGTGGTCGCACCCGTACGGGTCGGGCGGCGGGGTGACGCCGTCGAGTAGTACCAGCGCTCCACCCTGCCCGGATGCCGGGAGGGCCAGGGACGCGTAGTCCTCGTTGGGGCGTTGAGGGTCCCCGGGGGTGGTGGTGAGGTCGAGGCGCATGAGGCAAGTCTGCCGTACGGCTATTCGAGTCGGCCGGCGACCGAAAGGGGCCTGCTTATTGGCCCATACCAATGAATTCCAGGTGGTATCCGGGAGGTGAAATCGGATGGAACGGGTCCTGGAAAATCTGCGGGCGGGCATCCTGTCAGGGCACCGTGGGCTTTTCCACTTGGTCGAGTCAGCGCGCATGTGCGGACCGTGGCGCAAGTTGATGGCCAACTTCCGATTGATGTTCACTCGTTCGAGTGGCCGGGCTGTCGATGGGTGCCTGCCGCACAGCGGTACTGGAAAGGTCGGTTTCCGTACCAGGAGTGGGCCCGCGTGCGAGATCGCACGGTCGAGCGCACGGCCCCAGAGCACCTGCGGAGCTGTCGTCACCTCCTGGAACCACGGCGGGTCGGGCGAGAGAAGAATGTGGGCACCGGTGCGGAAGAGACGGCTTCGGGGCGGCAAGGGCAGTCGAGGCGAGCGGAACCCCGTGCCGGGGCAGCGGGCGCGGGTGCGTAGTCGGCTCGTCGTGTCCATCACCGTGGTCGCCGCCACGGTCGTCGCGGCCGGGGCGCCTGTCATCGTCACGGCGAACGACGACGTCCACGAGGCACAGCGCCGCGTGGACCGCGCCGAGGCCGCCGTCGCCGCCGTCGCCCTGGCCCACTCGCTGGCCGACGAGCGCGACGCCATGACGGAGTACGTCGCGACGGGGCGATCCGCGGCCCTGGGCGCGGGCGCCTCGAAAGCGGTGCGCGCCCGGGTCGATCGGCAGATAGGGGAACTGCGCGGCAGTGCCAGCGACGCCTCCGTGACCTTCGCCAACGCCACCAAGCGCCTCGGTGACCTGCCGAGGATCCGTCAGCGGGCGCTGTCGGGGCCCGGTTCGGCGGCCGAGACCTTCGAGGCGTACACCGGGACCGTGCGGGCCCTGCACCGGGCCGCGGGCGTGGCCGATCCCGGTGTCCTCGGTCCGCTCGGCCGGGTCGTGGAGCAGGCGTCCGGCAGCCGGGCCCTGCTGCTCGGGGCCCTGGCCTCCGGCGGGCGTCAGCCGGACCTCACCGCCGCCGCGCAGCGCACCCGGCTCGGTGAGGAGGTGGCGCTCGCCGACCTCACCCAGACGGCGCCCAGGCGCGTCCGCGAGCGCCACGCGCGCGCCGTGTCCGGCGCCGAGGTCGCCGCGGCCGAGCGCTATCTGGACCGGCTCACCGACGCCCCCCGGCTCTCCGCCGACGACCTGGCGCTCGACCGGGAACGGGTCGCCACGGCGCTCACCGCCCGGATCGACCGGATGCGTGGCGTCGAGACCGCGTTGACCGCCGACGGTCTGACGCGTACCGAGGGCGCGCGCGACGACGAGGTCACCGCGCTGGAACTGCGGGCCGCCCTGCTCCTGGCGTGCCTGCTGCTCGCGGTCGTCGTCGGGCTGTACGCGATCCGTTCGGTGACGCGTCCGCTCGCGGCGCTCGGCGCGGGCGCCCGACGGCTGGCCGAGGACCCGGCCGGGGTCGCGCCGGTGACGCTCGGACGCCGGGACGCGGCGCGCGGGGACGAGTTCGCCTCGGTCGTGGTCTCGCTGAACGCGCTCCACGAGGGGCTCGGTAGCCAGCGTGCCCGGGTGGCCAAACTCGCCGCCGAACGCGGACACCTCATCGAGGAGCGCCAGCACCTCGCCGCGCAGATCGCCGAGGTCCGGCAGGAGTGCGAGGAGCTGCGGCGGCTCAAGGACGAGGTCGAGAGCCGGCTGAGCGGTCTGCGCGACCGGGTGCACAGCAGCTTCGTGAACCTCGCGCTGCGGACCCTGGGTCTGGTGGAGCGGCAGTTGGCCGTCATCGAGACGATGGAGGAGAGCGAGCAGGACCCGGAGCGGCTCGACACCCTCTTCACGATCGACCACCTGGCCACCGGGATGCGCCGCTACAGCGAGAACCTTCTGGTCATCGCGGGTTCCGAGCGTCAGTCCAACCATCCGGGCCCGGTGTCCCTGCTCGATGTGCTGCGTGCCGCCATCAGCGAGGTGGAGCGGTACCAGCGCGTCCGTATCCAGGCGCTGCCGCCGCAGGCGCAGGTCGCGGGGTTCGCGGCGGACAGCGTCAGTCACCTGGTCGCCGAACTGCTGGAGAACGCCACCGTGTTCTCCCCGCCCAGTACCGAGGTGCTGGTCTCCGGCTGGCTCATGGAGAGCGGCGAGGTGATGCTCTCGGTGCAGGACGAGGGCATCGGCATGACGGCGGATCGCTTCGAGGAGCTGAACACCCGGCTCGCCGACCCCGTGCCGGACTACTGTCAGGGCCCGCAGCCGGCGGACCCGTTGGGGCTGGGGCTCTACGTGGTCACCAGGCTCGCCGCCCGGCACGGCGTCCGGGTCCAGTTGCGCGAGCAGAAGCAGGGCGGGGTCACGGCGGTCGTCGTGCTGCCCCGGCAGATCCTGCCGGAGCCGGTGCCCGCCGCCGGTGGTGTGCGTCCGGTGGTGCTGCGTACGGACGCGCCTGGCCCGGCGAGCGGCGGCCAGGCCCAACTCGGCGCGGTGGCACCCGCCGCGCTGCCCCCGGAGAGCCGGACAGCGCAGGCTCGGCCAGCGCTCACGGACCACCCCGACGCGTACGACCCGGCCGCCTCGCGGACGGCGCACGAGCCCGTGGCGCACGAGCCCGTCGCCGCCGAGTCCGGCGCGGAGCCGATGCCACACGCCGCCCCCGCGCGCCGGCCCCCGACCCCCGGTGCACCCGGGGCCCACGTCCCCGCGCCCCGCGACGCCACCGCTCGCCCCGCGACGCCCCGCGACGCCGCGCCCCACGACGCGGTGCCCCGCGACCCCGCGAGCCCGGGCCCCGAGCCGTACGGCCTCGTGCCGCCGGGCCCCGCTGCCGAGTCGGGTGGGCGTGGCGCGCACCGCCGCGACGCGCGCGGGCGGGCCGAGAGCGCGTCACGGGGGGCGGACGGAGCGCGTGGCCAGGGTGAGGCGTACGACCAGGACGGCGCGGGTGTGCCGAGGGGGGCGACCTTCACGGGGCCCGGGACGGCCACGCGTGTGTCCGGTGTCGCGTCGGCGCCGGACGCCGGTGACCGCGCCGACGGACCGCCGGGGGTCGGTCACCCGACCGGGCGCCGACGCGGCCAGGGCCCGCGTCCGGCCCAGCCCGCGCGCGCGTCGCAGCCCGCCCAGTCCCCTTCGCGGCCCGCTCAGCCCGGTGGGCGCGAGCACCCGGAGCACTACCGGCCGGGGGAGGCCCGCCCCATGCCGTGGACGGGCGAGCCGTGGGGGCCCGGCCCCGAAGAGGCTCCGGCGCGTACGGAGGAGCCGGAGGCGCCCGGGCCGGGCGCGGCGGCGCTGCCGCCCGCCAGCGCGCGGGACGGCGGGCAGCCCGACGAGCCGTGGGACGCTCCGCCGCGCCGGGCCCGTGGGCGCGGCACGGCCGGCGAACCGTCGGGACCTTCGGCACCGGGTGCGCGCCCGTCGCCCCCGGCGCCGCGCGGGGCGGAGGCCGACCCCACCAAGCCGGATGCGGTAGCCGACCGTGCAGGCGGGCCGGAGCGCGACCCGATGGTGGTCGCGGCCGAGCGCGCCATCGAGCGTTCGACGCTCCGCGAGGCGGCCTCCCCGTCGCCGGCGGGTCCGGAGTCCGTGGACCCGTGGCCAGCGCCGGCCCCGTACGCGGCGGACGCACGCCCGGCGGACCCCGCCACGGCCGACCTGTTCGACGCGACGAGCCTCGCCACGGCGAGCGCACCCGACGGAGCCGGACCCGGCCTCGACGGTGCCCCCGCCGAAGGGTTCCGCGCCACCTGGGCCCAGCCCGACCAGGCCGGCACCGAAGGGTTTCGGGCCGCCCCGACCCGTCTGGACGAGTCCGACGCCGACGCGCTCCCGCACGACGGGCCGCGTACCGACAAGGGGTTGCCCAAGCGGACGCCTCGGGTGGTCGCTCCGCGCAGGCCCGTGCCGGGCGAGCGCGGCAAGGTCGACGCCGAGGCCCTGCGGCAGCGCCTCGGCGGCTTCCAACGGGGCGCGCGGGACGGCCGTCGGGACGCCGAGACGGAGATCGCGGAGCGGATCGCCGCCCAGCGGGGCACCGCCCCAGCGGACCAGCCGGATGACCGGTCACCGCGGTCGAGTCAGCCGGAGCCGCCGCGCCCCGGCTCCCTGTTCGGCCAGCCCTCGGGCGAGAGAGGACTACGCCAGCCGTTCGCGGACCAGGCCGCGCCGTGGGCGGGGCCAACCGAGCCGGCACCGGGGCAACCGCCGCACGCGCGGCGCGCACCGGGCGGCTCGCCGTACGACCAGTCCGTGCGGGACGATTCGGCCTCGCCCGTGCGGAAGCAGCCGTCGTACCACCAGCCACCGCACGCCGAACCCACCCCGGATCAGGGGCCCTCCGCCGAGTTCGCGCACGGACAGCCGTCGCCCGCGCCGCCTCACGCGGCGCCCAGCGGCGTGCCGGCGCGGAGCCAGCTCGCGCGGGACCCGGCGTCGCACCAGGAGCGGACGTACGACCCACCCGAGCCCTCCCGGCCCGCCACCCACCAGCCGGTGGCGCGGCAATCGGGGCCGGGGGAGCCGACGCGGGGGCGGGCGCGGGAGGAGGCGCCCGGGGCGGGCGGCGCGGAGTGGCCGGCGGAGGGCCAGGTGTCGTCCGGGGCGGCGGGGGAGGAGCGGTCCGATCCGCTCGCGCACGACGAGGATCGACGGCAGCGGTCGTCGTACGACCAGGAGCGGTACGACCAGCCGCCGCACGGTCGACCGGCCGCGGAACGACAGCCGGGACAAGGGCACACGCAACACCAAGCGGGGGCGCTGGGCGAGGGTGAAACCGTCGAGGAGGCACGCAGTTGACCGCAATGTTCCGGGGGGCGCCCCCCGAGACGGCGACCGAGGCTCCGGCCGGGCCGCAGGCGTACGGGCTGAGCAACGAGGCCCGCAACCTGCACTGGCTGCTGACCAATCTGGTGGAGGAAGTGCCCGGGGTCATGTCGGTGGCCGTGGTCTCCTCCGACGGCCTGTTGTTGCTCTCCTCCGATCCGGAGGAGACCGCGGCGGCCGCCCGACCGGCCAAACCGGCGCACGGGCAGGACGGCCCGAAGGGGTCGAGCGCCGACCTGGCCACCATCGTCTCCGGGCTCGGCAGCCTCACGTTGGGCGCCGCGCAGCTCATGGACGGGGGGAGCGTCAAGCAGACGATGGTCGCGATGGAGCGGGGCAGCCTGTTCGTGATGTCGATCAGCGACGGTTCGCTGCTGGGCGTGCACGCGACGCCCGACTGCGACATGACCGTGGTGGCCTACCACATGGCGCTGTTCGTCGGCCGGGCCGGGCACGTGCTCACTCCGGAGCTGCGCAGCGAGCTGCGCAAGTCGGTGGAGTCGGCACGATGAGCACCACCTCGCACCTGCCCCGGCGGCGGCCCTCGCGGGTGCGTCCGTACAGCCTGACGGGCGGGCGGACGCAGTGCGGGCACGTGCTGCTGGTCGAGACGTTCGTGGCCGCGCTGGAGGCGCCCGAGGAGCGGCGGGAGCTGACCTCCGGCGGCCTGAACAGCCGGGTGCTGCCGGAGATCAAGGCCATCGTCGAGCTGTGTCGGCGGATGCGTTCGGTGGCCGAGGTGGCCGCGCTGCTCAAGATGCCGCTGGGCGTCGTGCGCGTGCTGCTCAGTGACCTCGCCGACCAGGGAAAGATTCGCGTCTACGGCGCCGGGCGGGAGCCTGGGCAGCCGGACCGCGCGCTGCTGGAAAGGGTGCTCGTTGGACTCCGCAGGCTCTGAAACCGCGACGGCGATACCGGCCGTCGACGATCCGCCGCCCGATCGGGTCCCGGCCGGCGGACCCGCCGCGCCGCCGCCCGGGACCCCCGACGCCCCCGTGGCCCCCGCCGGCCCCGGCGGTTCGGTCGGCCCCCAGGCGCTGGCCGGCCCCGGCGGTGACGGTACGCAGGAGAGCATCGACGGCGGCATCGACCTGCTGGGGCACACCGGGGTGCCGGGGCTGGACGCCGGCGGTGTCGAGGACGGCGTGGCCGGGCTGTTCGCGGCCGAGGAGGGGTTGCAGAGCTGGCAGTTCGACCACTCCGCGGCACCGACGGCGACGAAGATCGTGGTGGCCGGCGGGTTCGGCGTGGGCAAGACGACGTTCGTCGGGTCGGTCTCGGAGATCACACCGCTGCGCACCGAGGCGCTGATGACGCAGGCCAGCGTGGACGTGGACGACATCGAGGCCACCCCGCACAAGGCCACCACCACCGTGGCCATGGACTTCGGCCGCCTCACCCTCGCCTCCGACCTGGTCCTGTACCTGTTCGGCACGCCGGGCCAACAGCGGTTCTGGTTCATGTGGGACGACCTGGTGCGGGGTGCGATCGGCGCGATCGTGCTGGTGGACACGCGGCGCCTGGAGGACTCCTGGCCCGCGCTGGACTACTTCGAGAGCGGTGGGCTGCCGTACGTGGTGGCCGTGAACCACTTCGAGGGGACCGAGGCGTACGCCGCCGAGGACGTACGCGACGCGCTGTCGGTGCCGCCCCACGTACCCGTCGTGATCATGGACGCGCGGCAGCGGGAAACGGTGGTGGACGCGTTGCTCTCGCTGGTGGCCTACGCGCTGGACCTCACGCCGGAATGAGGCGGTGCCCCCGCGACCGGCGGCCGTCGCACGACCCCGGCGGCCCCGTCGGGCCCGTGGCCGCGCGGTGTGTCCGGTCTCCTCGGCCCCCTGGTGTGCGACCCCTTTGATGTTGTACGTGTCGTCGACTCGACGGCCCGCGCCCATCCGTCCGCCGGCAGACGTCGTGGGCGGGCGGCGGGCGGGAGGTCGTCGGGTCGCGCTGTGTGAGAGAGAGCGCTGTCATGCGGAAGATCCTCATCGTCGGGGCCGGCCAGTCCGGTCTCCAGCTCGCCCTCGGCCTGCAGTTCCACGGCTACGAGGTCACCGTGATGTCCAACCGCACGGCCGAGGAGGTGCGCACCGGGCGGGTGATGTCCACCCAGTGCATGTTCCACACGGCCCTCCAGCACGAGCGGGACGTGCGGGTGAACTTCTGGGAGGACCAGGCGCCGCGGATCGAGGGGCTCGGCGTGTCGGTGGCCGGGCCGCCCGACGAGGCCACCGGCTCCTCCACCCGGCTGATCGACTGGGTCGGCAGGCTCGACGGGTTCGCCCAGTCCGTGGACCAGCGGGTGAAGATGGCCGGCTGGATGGAGGCGTTCGTGGAGCGCGGTGGCCAGCTCGTGGTGCACGGCGCGGCCGTCTCCGACCTGGACTACTTCGCCCGGGCCTACGACCTGGTGCTGGTCGCCGCCGGCAAGGGTGAGCTGGTCTCGATGTTCGGGCGGGACGCGAGCCGTTCGCCGTACGAGACCCCGCAGCGGGCGCTGTCGGTGGCGTACGTGCACGGCATGGGGCCGCGGCCCGAGCACCCCGAGTTCGACGCGGTGCGCTGCAACGTGGTGCCGGGGGTGGGCGAGCTGTTCGTCATGCCGACGCTGACGCTGTCGGGCCGCGCCGACATCCTCTTCTGGGAGGGAATACCGGGTGGTCCGCTCGACGTCTTCCAGGGCGTCAAGGACCCGAACGAGCACCTGGCCCTGACGTTGGAGCTGTTGAAGACGTTCACGCCGTGGGAGTACGCGCGCTCCACCGAGGTCGAGCTGACGGATGCCGGCGGCACGCTCGCCGGCCGGTACGCGCCGACCGTGCGGCACCCGGTGGGGCACCTGCCGTCGGGCGGTGTCGTGCTCGGCGTCGCGGACGTGGTCGTGGCCAACGACCCGATCACCGGGCAGGGTTCGAACTCCGCGAGCAAGTGCGCCGCCTCCTACCTCGCCTCCATCCTGGAACGCGGGGACGAGCCGTTCGACGCCGCCTGGATGCGGGAGACGTTCGACCGGTACTGGCAGACGGCCCAGTACGTCACGAAGTGGACCAACGCGATGCTGGCCCCGCCGCCGGCGCACGTACTGAACCTGTTCGGCGCGGCGGGCGGGCTCCAGCCGGTGGCCGACCGCTTCGCGAACGGCTTCGACGACCCGGCGGACTTCGAGCACTTCTTCTACGACCCGAAGCTGGCGGACGCCTATCTCGCGCAGGTCAGTGGGGCCGAGCCCGGGGTGCCGGCCTAGCGTCGGCGGGCCCGGCCGCAGGGCGCCCGGCCGGGCCGCCGTAGGCGCCGTACGTGCCGGTCGCACCGGTGGACTCCAGCTGTTGGAGCGCGGCGACCTGGCCGGGGTCGAGCGTGGCCAGCAGGTGTTCGACGGCGGCGAGGCGCCCGCGCACCACGTCGCGTTGGCGCTTGCGCCGGTCGGCGAGTGACTGCTGTCGGTCCAGTGCCTGCCGGGCGCGGGTGGCGTAGAAGTCCGCGGCGATCTCGGCGCTGGCCAGCCGGGCCGCGACGGTGGCGGTGCGCCCGGCCGCCCGGCCCAGCTCGTGTTCCTCGTCCAGCGCGCGCTCCGGGTTGTCGCTGAGCAGCAGGCGGACGGTCGGGGAGAAGCCGAGGCTGAGCCGGTACTGCTGGCGGACCAGTCGGCCGGCGCGCTCGCGGGCGGCGGCGAGTCCGCCACGGGCCTCCGTGAGCCGGGCCACCAGCCGCTGGGTGGTGCGGCGTTGGCGCGTGAGCTGCTTCTCGATGGCGCGGTAGCGGGTGCTGGCCTCGTCGGCCGCGCGGTAGTGCGACCGGAGCTCGGTCAGCAGGGAGCTCAGGGGCGTGGCCCCCGGCACGTCGGGCAGGGCCGGCGCGCGTGGCAGCGCGATGGGTGGACGGGGCGCGCCCGGCGGCTGGACGGCTCGCTCGGGGCCTCGGTGGGGCGCGGGTGGCGGGGCCGGTGCGCCGGTGGCGGCTGGTGCGGGCAGCGCGAGCCCGGCGCTCGCGGCCAGCGCGAGGGCGTACGCGCCCCGTACGCGACGCTTCGGCACGGCTCACCTCCACGGGACCGACGGCGCCCGGCTTGGTGGGCCCGGTGCGTCGGATCGTGGCATGGCCGGTCGTATGATCCGGAGATTTATGCGGGGGTGGGGCGCGTGGTCACCCGCTCGGTGGATGCGTGCGGGTGGCGGGGCGGGTGCGGGCAGGGGACCGCGCCGGCGACGGTGGGTGCCGTCGCCGGCGCGGCTGGTGGGCGGTGAGGCGGTCGGCGTGCCCTCGCCCACCGGCGCCGGGGTGCCCGCGACGTTGCCGTCGGGCCCCGGGGCGCCGCATCTCGGGGGGTGCTAGCGCCGCCCGTAGTAGGTGTCGAAGTTCTTCGAGAACTCGCGCTTGTTGAAGTTGTCCCAGTTGATCGACCAGGTCATCAGGCCGCGCAGGGCGGGCCAGCTGCCGTGGGTCTGGTAGCTGCCGCAGTCGGTCTTCTTGGTCAGGCAGTTCAGGGTCTTGGTGACTTCGCCGGGCGCGGTGTGCCCGTTGCCCGCGTGGGTGCTGGCCGGCATGCCGATGGCGACCTGCGAGGGCTTGAGGGCGGGGAAGACGTTGTTCTTGTTGCCCGCCACGGGGAAGCCGGTGAGCAGCATGTCCGTCATGGCGATGTGGAAGTCGGCGCCGCCCATCGAGTGGTACTGGTTGTCGAGCCCCATGATCGGGCCCGAGTTGTAGTCCTGGACGTGCAGCACCGTCAGGTCGTCCCGCAGCGCGTGGATGACCGGCAGGTACGCGCCGGCGCGCGGGTCCTGGCCGCCCCAGGGGCCGGAGCCGTAGAACTGGTAGCCGAGCTGGACGAAGAAGGTCTCCGGCGCCATGGTGAGCGTGAAGCCCGCCCCGTACTTGGCCTTCAGGGACTTGACGGCCGAGATCAGGTTCACGATGGCGGGGGTCTTCGGGTTCTTGAAGTCCGTGTCGCCGTTGTTCAGCGACAGCGAGTGGCCCTCGAAGTCGATGTCCAGGCCGTCGAGCCCGTAGCGGTCGATGATGGCGCCGACCGAGGAGACGAACTTGTCGCGGGCGGCCGTGCTCTCCAGACGGACCTGGCCGTTCTGGCCGCCGATGGAGATGAGCACCTTCTTGCCGGCGGCCTGCTTGGCCTTGATGGCGGCCTTGAACTCCTCGTCGGTCTCCACGTTGGGGCACTCGCTCTTGGGACACAGGCTGAACCTGATGTCGCCGGAGGTCGTGGAGGTCGGCTCGCCGAAGGCCAGGTCGATGATGTCCCAGCTGGCGGGGACGTCCGACATCCGGGTGTAGCCGGAGCCGTTGGCGAAGCTGGCGTGCAGGTAGCCGACCAGGGCGTGCTCGGGGAGGGCGGCCGGGGAGCTCGCGGGGGCCGCCGCCGGGGCGGACGGGGCGGGGGCGGCGGTCGCCGGGGACGGCAGCGTGAACGCCGTGGCGGCGATCGCGCTCGCCGCGGCGAGCAGCACGCCGAGTGATCTCGCGCGGCGCGGACGGGGACGGGGGTGCGAGCGCATGGGGGCTCCTTGGGGGCTTCGACGGCGGTACGGGTGGGGGCGTACGAGTCGAGGCGGGGAGAGGCGCTTCCGTGGGGTGGGGGACAGCCGGGAGGCGCGGAAGCGGCTCTCTCCGCGCAAGCAGCAAACAAGGACTAGACCACAAGTGTCAATGGTCCGGACCAAAACTGAAGTGTGGGGGTGAGGCCGCCGACCCGCTGGTCCACGAGGTGTGGCCACGGCCGTCGCCCGGCCCGCGCACGAGGCGGAACGACCGCCGCCGACCAGCGTCTTCGCGCCCGCCGAAGCCGGGCCGAGCTCCGCCAGCGGGCCGAGCTCCGCCGCCGGTCCGGGCCTCGCCGCTAAGCCGAGCGTGGTCGCCGGGCCGAGCGGTGTCGCCGGGTCTCCGGGCCTCCGGGCCTCCGGGCCCACCCGGGGGCGGGCCGGCCGCGCCGGGGTGTCCCCGTCGCCGAGCCGCCTGCGGGGCCGGAGCCTCCGGCGTCGGGTCGGAGTCCGAGAGCGGGCGTCAGCGGGCGGGCTTGGTCCAGGGCCACTTGAGCCCGTCGCGCGGCCTGCCCTCCGGCGCGTACGCGTACTGCCAGCCGCGCGGTACGCCGAGACGTCGGGACAGGGCGACGGGGGTGCGGACGTAGACGTGGATCGTCGGTGGGGTGCCGTCGTCGTTGGGGACGGGCACCTCGTACGTCCTGGGCGGCTGTCCGGTCGCTCCGGTCAGCACCGGAAGGACCCGACCGTCCAGCGGACCGCCGACGAAGGGTGTCTCTACGCTTCTCACGCCTCCAGTGTCACACCGAAGCCGCCGGGCCGAACCCCTGGTGGCGCCGTGGTCACGGGACGGGGCCGGGCGGCCGGTGGTGGTCACGGCGCGGGTCAGAGCAGGTGCGTGGCGTCGTTGACCAGCGGGAGGGTGCGGCGGGTCAGGTCGGCGACCGCGCCGCTCGGGGCCTCCAGGGCCAGGGTCGCCCGCGCGACGCGCGCGGTCTCCTCGTCGCGCGCGGCGGTCGCCGTCAGCAGGGCGACGAAGTGGTCCACCAGCCAGGTGCGCAGCTCGTCCCGGGAGGGCCGCTTGCCCTCGTCGAGCCAGATCAGCGACGCGGCCTCGACCGCCGTGATCCACACCCGCACCATCATCCGCAGCCGAGGGCCGGGGTCGGGCGTGCCGAGGTGGAGCAGGATCTGCTCGGCCGCGGCGCGGCGCACGCCGTCCACGATGGCGTTGGTGCGCGAGGTCTCGGCGACGCTGCCGCCCTGGAGCAGTGCGGAGAACCCCGCGTCGTGCTCGTCCACGAAGGTCAGGTAGCGGTCCAGGGCCCGGCTCAGCCGCTGGGTGGGCGGCCCGGTCTGCGGCTCGGTGAAGCAGTGCAGCAACTGGTCGGCGGCGCTGCCGATGGCCGCTTCGTACAACTGCTGCTTGCCGCCGGGGAAGTACCGGTAGACCAGGGGGCGGGAGGCGCCGGCCGCCGCCGCGACGTCGTCCAACGAGACGTCCTCCGGCGGTCGGTGGGCGAACAGCCCGAGTGCCGCGGCGAGCAACTCGGCGCGGCGCTCCTCGACACTGAGCCTGCGGTAGGCGCCGCGCGTCGCGGGCCGGGGCTTGGCCGATGCCACGGGCGCGGTTCCGCTGCTGGTCATGAAGGGCTGCCTCTCATACGAGCAGCCTATCCGCCGGGCACGGCGGTCGACCGGGATCCGCCCACGCGCGGGGGCGGGCGGTCCGGGGGCGGGAGCCGACGGGGTACGTCGTGAAGGGCGCTCGCGCCGGCTACGCCCTGCGGGACGCGCGCGATGGGGGCGCGCGAAGCCGGGCGGTGGTGCGCCACGCGGCCGGCGAGCCGGGCGTACGCCGATGTCCGCGCGGCCTGCCGCGGGGGGCGGCGTGGGGGGTTCGCCGCCAGGGCCGCCGTCGCGCCGGGTCCGTCGCGCGTCGGGGTCGGCCCGCGTGGCGCCGTGGCGGGGGTGTCAGGCCAGCAGGCCGCTGCTCTTCCAGAGCCTGCGGCCCGCGCCGCGCAGGACCCCGATGTCGTCCAGGAAGTCGGTGAGCCGCTTGGCGCCGGACTGCATCACCTCGCGCCGGTGACCGCTGGCCCGGACCTGGGCCACGGCCTCCCGGCGGTCGAGCCCGACGTCGGAGTAGACCTTCGGGTTGACGAAGGCGACGGAGAAGAGCCGCGCGAACTCGCCGGAGACCAGCCGCGTGTACTCGGCCTCCCAGCGCGGCGCGGTCACCATCTGGCGGCGCAGTTCCTCGCGCGCGTAGCGGACGTGGCGGGCCTCCTCGACGACGTGGATGCGGGTCACGCCGCGGACCAGCGGCTGGACGCGCTCGTCCGGGAAGGTCAGGCGCTGCATCCAGTCGAGTATCTCCTCGCCGAGGAGGGTGGCCGTGAAGGAACCCGGCGTCGTGGAGATGGTCTTGAAGAGGCGGCCGAGGTTGTGGTGCAGGCGCGTGACGGGGTAGGCGGGGACGTCCGACTTCTGGATGAGCCGCGCGAACATCATCGAGTGCCGGCACTCGTCGGCGATCTCCGTCAGCGCGTACCGGACGTGGGCGCTGGTGGTCGGCCGGTCGTAGATGTGCCGGATCAGGAGCTGCATCAGGATGATCTCGAACCAGATGCCGAGCGAGGCCAGCGCCGCCGACTCGTGGCGGGAGAGCAGGAGGCGCTGCTCCTGGGACATCCGGTGCCACATCGGGGTGTCGTAGAGGGAGACCAGCTCCGGCGGCCAGAACCACTTGCCGTCCTCGAAGGGTGCGTCCCAGTCCAACTCCCGGTCCGGGTCGAAGGAGTGCTTGGCGGAGGAGTCCAGGAGGCGTTCGGCAACCTGTTCCCGGTCCCTGAGCTGCCCGAGGGCGTCCCGGAGCATCTCGATTTCGGTCGACGTCGCAGTCATGGCTGAGGACACCTCGCTGATGGGTTACCCGCGGTCAGGCTCTTATGAGACTGCGTGTCAGTAAGCCAGTCAATCCCCGGGACGCAAGTTGTCGACCCTCCGGTCACGAACGGTCGCCCCGCCGCCGGCGACCCCGCGTCCGCCCCCGCACGCCACGGGCGTACCGTCACGTCAGCGAAGCCCGGCGGCGTACCGCCCGCGCCAACTCGCCCGCGACCGGGCCGGCCAGCCGCCGCGCCCGGTCCGCCCACCCCCCCGACCGCCCAGCCCCACCGCCCGCGTGAGCCCCGTCCGCCCCGGCGGCCCGCCGTCCGCGCGGGCCCGGCCCGCCACCCGAACCGGAGACACGTCCATGACCAGCGAACCCCTCGTGCGGCCCGACTGGAGCGAGCGGATCGACCCGCCGATGACCGGGGGCGAGCGCGAGACGCTCCGCGCCTACCTCGACTTCCACCGCGCCACGCTCGCCACGAAGTGCGCGGGCCTGACCGACGACGAGCTGCGCGAACGCTCCATGCCGCCGTCCACGCTCTCGCTGCTCGGCCTGGTGCGACACCTGGCCGAGGTGGAACGCACCTGGTTCCGCCGGGTGATCGCCGGCGAGGACGTACCGCTGGTCTGGTCGGCGACCGGCGACTACCAGCGGGCGTACGACGCGCGTACGGCCTCCGCGCCGGAGGCGTTCGCCGCCTGGCGCGCGGAGGTCGAACACGCGCGGCGCATCGAGCGGGCGGCCCCGTCCCTGGAGGTGACCGGCCACCAGCCCCGCTGGGGCACGGACGTCTCGCTGCGCCTGGTCATGCTCCATCTGATCCACGAGTACGCCCGACACAACGGGCACGCCGACTTCCTGCGCGAGGGCATCGACGGCACCGTCGGCGCCTGACCCGGGCCCCCGCCGCGTCCGCCACGTCGGCACAGGTGGCCCGGCGGCCGGGCGCGGTGGCGTTCACACGCTCTTGACCAGCCCGTCGTCGATGCGGACGTCGGCGCCGGCGACGCTGGCCCCGAGCCCGGACAGCAGGAAGGCGACCAGTGAGCCGATGTGGGCCGGTTCCGCGATGTGCCCGGTCGTGAGCTGGAAACGCTTGGGCAGGTACGCCACCACCTCCTCCTGCGGTACGCCGAACGCGGCGGCCAGGATGGCGCCGGGACCCTCGGGTTCGGTCCAGCGCTCGATGTTGATCGGGCCCGGCGAGACGGTCAGCGCGCGCACGCCCTGCGGCCCGAACTCCTCGTCCAGCGCCTTGGTCAGGGCGTTCAGCGCCGCCTTGGCCGCCCCGTAGTCCACCGTGGGCGGCGCCGGGGCCCGGGCCGCCGTCGAGGAGATGTTGACGATGACGCCCCGGCGTTTGAGCAGGTGCGGCAGGGCGGCCCGGCTGACGCGGATGGCGCTGTAGAAGTTGAGGTCCAGCGTCCGCTGCCACTCGGCGTCGTCCAGGGCGAGGAACCCGCCGGTGTTGTAGGTCTCCTTGCCACCCACGTTGTTGACCACGAAGTCGAGCCCGTCGAGCGTGTCGACGGCCTCGGTGACCAGGTCACGCGGCCCGTCCGGCGTGGTGACGTCGCAGACCAGGGGCACGGCGCCGGAGTCCTTGAGGGCGGGGGTGATCGTGCGCGCGCAGCCGACCACGCGCACGCCCTCGGCCAGCAGGGCCCGGGTGATGGCCAGTCCGGTGCCACGGCTGGCGCCGGTGACGAGGGCCTTCTTGTCCGTGAGGTTGAGATCCATGAATTCTGGTGCACTTCCTATGAAGTAGCCCGCGAAGGAGCCTCGCGGGGTGAACGGTGGCGAAGCGTGCGGAAGCTACCCAGGGCGGACGGCCGACAAAGCCCGCGGCCCCACCCGCGCGCAGCGGACGCCCGCGCCGAGCGACGGCGCGCGCCCACGCGCGCCCCGCCCCACCGCCCGCGCGCCGAACGCGCGGCTCGCGTAACCGGCGTGCGCGCGGCCCCCGCGCGACGCTACGTTCGTCGGGTGAAGGATCGACCCGACCTCGACGAACGCGCCGTACGCCAGGCCCTGGACGCCTGGGGACGGGACGGCGCCCGCCTGACGTACGCGCCCGTCGGCTTCGGTGACTATCACTGGATCGCCGAGAGCGCCGACGGCCACCGCGCCTTCGTCACCGTCGCCGACCTCGCGCACAAGGAGCAGTGGGGCGCCGACCCCGACGCCGCGTACGCCGGGCTGCGCGCGGCGCTGGAGACCGCGCTCGCCCTGCGCGCCCGGCCTGACCACGACTTCGTCGTCGCCCCGCTGACCACCCGCGAGGGCCGGGCCCTTCGACGGCTGGACGCGCGCCACGCGCTCAGCGTCTTCCCGTACGAGGACGGCGTCGCGGGCGAGTTCGGGCAGGTTCCGTCGCGGGCCGAGCGCGACGAGGTGCTCGACGTGCTCGCCGCCCTGCACCGGGGCACGGTCCCCGCCACCACCCCCCGACTCGCGCTGGAGCTGCCCACGCGCGCCTCGTTGGAGCGCGCGCTGGCCGCGACGGGGGACCCATGGCACGGCGGGCCCTTCGCCGAGCCGGCCCGGGAGCTGGTCCGCGCGGCCGAGAGCGCGCTGCGCGGGCGGCTGGCCGCCTTCGACGACCTGGTCGCCGAGGTGGCCGGGCGCGGCGCGCGGCGCGTGGTCACCCACGGCGAGCCGCACCCGGGCAACGTGCTGCGGCGCGCCGGTGGCCGGCCGCTGCTCGTGGACTGGGACACGGTGGGCCTGGCCGTGCCCGAGCGCGATCTGTGGCTGGTCTCCACCGACCCGGCCGACCTGGCCCGGTACGCGGAGGCCAGTGGGCACGCGCCCGACCCCGGGGCGCTGGCGCTGTACGCGCTGCGCTGGGAGCTGGGGGACGTGGCGGAGTTCCTGGACCGCTTCCGCTCACCGCACGAGCACACCGAGGACGCCGCACTGGCCTGGACGGCACTGCGCGGCACCATCGGGAGCCTGGTCGCGGACTGAGAGACGGGCGCGCGGCGCGGCCACGCCCCGCGTGCTCCCCTAGCCACCCCCTACGACGGTCGCGCCCCGTCGCCCGGACGGCCGGCGTGCCGCGCCGCCCCGCCGTGGCCCTCTCCCGCGTGCCCCCTACGCGCCACCGCCCGCTCCAGCCCCGCCGATTGCCGCCCCGGCGCGCTCGGGAAGGGCTGCAACAGGCCACGGGCACAGCGGCAGGCCGCCGGTCGAGCACGTCGGCCGGCGCGGGAAGGGGCGGCATGCGGGTCAGGAAGACGGGCTGGTTCGACCGGGGAGAGGCGGGGTTGCCGCCGTCGATGGCGGCCCTGGCGCCCAGGGGGCCGTACGCCGACGGCTGGTTCGCGCTGGCCGGCAGCGCGGAGCTGCGGCGCGGTCGGGTGCTCACCCGGCGTCTGATGGGCGAGGACGTGGTGCTGTACCGGTCGGCCAGCGGGCGGGTGCACGCCAGCGAGGCCCACTGCCCGCACATGGGCGCCCACCTCGGGTACGGCGCCACCGTGTGCGGTGAGGACATCGTCTGCCCCTTCCACCGCTTCCGCTTCGCCCCGGACGGCACGTGCGTGGAGACCGGGTACGGCACGCCGCCGCCCAGGGCCCAACTGGCCACCCTGGCCTGCCGCGAGGTGGAGGGTCTGGTCTTCGTGTGGAAGCACGCGCGGGGCGAGCCGCCGCGATGGGAGCTCGACACCCGCTCGGG
The DNA here is from genome assembly GCF_042799315.1 of Streptomyces sp. NPDC057702. Lineage (NCBI taxonomy): Bacteria > Bacillati > Actinomycetota > Actinomycetes > Kitasatosporales > Streptomycetaceae > Streptomyces > Streptomyces sp. NPDC057702. Next base: position 128,129 of record NZ_JBHVJC010000022.1, read on the forward strand.
CGCGGGGTTCTCCACGCCGTACCACACGGTGCGGGCGCTGGTGGAGTATCCCCAGGACGTCATCGAGAACATCGTGGACTACGGGCACTTCCTGCCCACCCACGGCATTCGGGCCGAGATCGTGGAAGAGCCCTGGTTCGACGGCATCCGGATGGGCACGACGTACCGCTTCCACACGGCCAATGACACCAGGGACGCGGCCCGGGTGTCCTCCATCGCGCCCCGCGTCAAGGTCGTCGTGCAGGGCATCGGCGTCGGGTACACCGAGATCGAGGTGGAGCAGTTCGGTCTCTCCATGCGGACCCGGTTCGCCGTCACGCCGGTCGACCCCGCCCACGCGGACCTGCGCCTGGCCACCAGCGCCCGACTCGGCGCGTTCGGCGCGCTGGGCGCCACCGGCCCGCTGGCCGGCCTCGTCGCCCGGGGCCTGACCGGCCTGTTCTGGTACGACACGCGCAAGGACTTCCCCATCTGGGAGCACCGCCGCTACGCCCAGCAGCCCCGACTGGCCAAGGGGGACGGACCGGTCATGAGGTTCCGGCGCTGGGCGCGGCAGTTCTACAGCGACGCCCAGGGCGTCGAGAACCGACCGGCGGACACCACGGAGCCGGCGACGGACGAACCCGCCGCGTGACGCGGGCCCGCCCCCGGCACCGGCCACGGCCGAGCGCCCCGGCACCCCCGGCACGTCGAGCGCAACCCCACGACGGCGACGAAAGGCACAGCACCATGAGCGTGTGGCAGCGACGCGAGCGCGACCCGAAGCCCCTCGCCGACACGGCGACGACCCTCCCCGAGATCCCCCAGCGGCCCTACCCCGACGGCTGGTTCGCGCTGGCCACCAGCGGCGAGGTGCGGCCGGGCAAGGTCCTCACCCGGCGACTGATGGGCCAGGACGTGGTCCTCTACCGCACCACGAGCGGACGGCTGAGCGCGGTGCGCCCGTTCTGCCCGCACCTGGGGGCACACCTGGGGCACGGCGGGACGGTGCGCGGGGACAACCTCGTCTGCCCCTTCCACCACTTCCAGTTCGACCCGGAGGGGGTGTGCGTCAGAACGGGGTACGACACCCCACCGCCCAAGGCCCGGCTGTCCACCCTGGAGTTCCGGGAGATCGACGACCTGGTCTTCGTCTGGCACCACGCGGAGGGCAAGGCCCCGCAGTGGGAGGTCGAGAGCATCATGGGCGCGGGCTTTCGCACCCCGCGCGTCTCCCGGTTCCCGCTGGTGGCCCACCCCCAGGACGTCGCGGAGAACTTCGTCGACTTCGGACACTTCGGCACCCTGCACAAGGTCGACATGTCGGCCACCGAACACCAGGAGTTCGATGGACACCGCCTGCGCTTCCAGTACCGGGTCCGCCCCGCCGGCGGACGCAAGGGCCGGACGCGCTACGCGACGCTGCCGGCGATCCGCGTGACGCTGGAGGGCGTCGGCAACGTGCGGGTGGAGGCGGACGCCATGAAGTTCGGCTTCGAGCTGCGCGCCCGGATGTCCGTGACGCCCCTCGATCCCACCCACAGTGACCTGCGGGTCTCGGTGGCGCTGCGGCCCACGGGCACCGGCCGCAGGCCGGTGGCCGGGGTCGTGGCCGCACTGGCTCCCCGGGTGTTCGCCCCCGCCGCCGCGCGGGACGTGCGCCGCGACGGTGCCATCTGGGCCCACAGCACCCACCTGGCCCGCCCCCGGCTCGCGCAGGGCGACGGGCCCATCGTGCCGTTCCGACGCTGGGCCCAGCAGTTCTACAGCGCCCCCGGGGACGTCGCGGACTGAGCGGGCGGCGGGCCGGTGGCGGGGCCGCGAAAGGCGCTGTGTCGACATCGGCCCGCCGGCGCACAATGGACCCATGATCATCAGACTGGCGCGCCACGAGGAACTCGGGGCGCTACGGGACATCGAACGGGCGGCGGGGGAGTGCTTCCGCGCCGTCGGCATGCCGGAGATCGCCGACGACGAACCGCCCTCGCTCGACGAGCTCACCGGCTACCAGCGGGCGGACCACTGCTGGGTCGCCGTCGACGCGGACGACCGGCCCGTGGCCTACGCGCTGGCCGAGCCAGTGGACGGGCGGCTGCACATCGAGCAGGTGTCGGTGCACCCGGACGCCGCCCGGCGCGGCGTGGGGCGCGGCCTCATCGCCCACCTGGCGGGACGGGCGGTGGCCGAGGGGCTGGCCGGGACGACGCTGACGACCTTCGCCGAGGTCCCGTGGAACGCGCCGTACTACGCCCGCCGGTGCGGCTTCCGGGTGCTGCCCGACGCGGAGGTCACGCCGGGCCTGCGGGAGATCCGACGCCGGGAGGCCGAGCTGGGGCTGGACCGCTGGCCCCGCGTGTGCATGCTGCGCGAGCGCTGACCGACCGCCGCCGACCGCCGGCGCTCGCCGCCGACCAGGCCCGTTCGCGCGCCGCCCGGCGGGGGCGGGCCGGGGGCGGCCGGGGCGCTGGCGGGCGACGCGGTCGGTTTATGTCCCTTCCGTGGAACTGATCGTATGCTCGATCGTTGCTATCCTCGGGGGGCTAAGCGTGGCTGTGGTGCGGACGTTCCACGGCGGTGAAGCCCTCACGGGGAGCGTGTAGGCCAGTGGACAAAGACGGTATGACAGTCGGCGTGACGGGCCGGGGGCCCGACCCGCGCGCGGAACGGAGCCGGGCGGCGGCGCTCGCCGCTGCCCAGGAACTGCTGATCGAAGAGGGCTGGGCGGCGGTCACCCACGTCGCCGTCGCGGCCCGTAGCGGCGTGGGCCGCACCACCCTCTACCGGCACTGGCCGGACTCGGCGATGCTCATCCGCCAGCTGCTCGCCCAGCTGTTCCAGATCGACCACTCCTCCCGCACGGGCGACCTGCGCGAGGACCTGATCTGCGAGCTGCGGGCCTTCCAGCTCCTCCTGGAGAACCCCACCGGCGACCGCGCGCTGCGCGTGATCATCGACCAGGCGTCGATCGACGTGGAGTACGCCGAGGTCCTCGAACAGTGCCGGCAGAAGGGCGCCGAGGTCCTGACGGCGATCATCGAGCACGGCCGGGAGCAGGGTGACCTGCCGGCGCGACTGGGCACCGACGAGGCCATCGGGCTGCTGCTCGGGCCGATGTTCTTCCGCCGGCTGGTGGCCAACAGCGGTTTCGAGCGCGAATACGTGGTCGAGCTGGTCGACGGTTTCCTGCGCGCGTACGCGGTGGAGGTCCCGCCCGAGTCGTACCGCGAGCTGACCCCCGAGCGGCGGGCCGTGCCCGTGGCGGGCGCGGCGTACTGACCCTCGGCCCGGCCCCGGGAGCCGCCGGGTCGGGCATCGGCCCGGTCGCGTGCGGGGGCGTGGCGCGCCAGCGGTGCCGGTCGCGTGCCGGACCGGTTCGCACGGTCGGCGGGACACGTGAAACGTCGCATTGTTGCCCTGTGCACCGACCCGGTCGCGCTCAGCGTTCAATTCGCGCCGGGACACGGTTTGACCAGGCCCAAAAAGCGTTTGCGGGGGTGGGCGAGGTAGGCGCCCGCCAGGTGTCTGGTGCAAACTGCTCCACATTAGTCAGTTCAGTGTGGAGCGTGATGCATGGCCAAGACGGACGACGCGGCGGTCGGTGTGACGCACCGGGGCCCCGATCCGCGTGCGGAGCGCAGTCGTGCCGCGGCGCTCGCCGCCGCCCAGGAACTGCTGATCGAGGACGGCTGGGCCGCGGTGACCCATGTCGCCGTCGCCGCGCGCAGCGGAGTCGGCCGGACGACGCTTTACCGGCATTGGCCGGAGTCGGCGATGTTGATCCGCGACGTACTCGCCCGTTCCTTCGAGGTCGAACATTGCGCGCCGACCGGCGACTTAAGAGCGGACTTGATCTCGGAATTGCAGGCGTTTCGCAGCATGCTGCTCGATTCCGTGGCCGAGCGTGCGCTGCGAGTGATGATCGAGCGGGCCGCCGCCGACCGGGCGAGCGCCATCATCCTGGAAGATTGCCACCGCAAAGGTACGGAACTTCTACGGGAAATTGTCGAGGCGGCGAAGGTTCGGGGCGAGCTGGTGCCCGACCTGGCGGCGGACGCCGCGATCGACCGGCTGGCCGGCCCGATGCTCTTCACGAGGCTGTTTTTCAACGGAACGTTCGATGACGGCTATGTAACCGATCTCGCTGACCGCTTCCTCGATACCTACGGGCTTCCGCAGGTCCAGGCCGCGGACTGACCCTGCGTGCCCGGCTGCTGGCGCGACGCACAAGCAAAGCCCGCTATGCTCGACGGCCAGATGTTTCAGTGAGACTCCAGCGGCGCTCTATTCGTGCCGCTGACCCTGGTGAAGTCTGCTCTATGAAACATCTTGTACCGCGCACGGGGGAGAGCGAACGGAGGCGCTCATCGGGGGGTCTGGCGAGCCCGGTGTCACAGGACTGATGAGTGTGCTCGTGTTGCTGCCCTTGGCCGGAGGCGACGTGGCCTGAAGTCATGGCGGGAGTGATTTCGTGAACCAGCTCATGGATAGTGGTGTCTGCGAGGCAATTCCCATATTGTCCGTAACGAACCGTGAGAAAATGCACCAACCCCGTTCCGCCCGTTTATTCGGAAGGGAAGGGGAAATCGCCGAACTCTGCGGAATGCTGCACGATCCCGGAATCCGGCTACTGACCATCACCGGACCTGCTGGCGTGGGCAAGAGCGCCCTGGCGGACGCCGTACTGGCCCGGTCCGTTCCGTACGCCACCGACGGCGTCATCCGGGCTGACCTCGCGTCAACAGGCAGCCGCACCATCGCTTGGCGGCAGGTGGCGGCGGCACTGGGCATCGGCGGCGACGCGGCGGCGCTGGCCCTCCCGGAGCTGGTCGGCTCCGCGATCGGCGACCGTGAACTCCTACTCGTCCTGGACAACTGCGACCTCGTGGCGCCGCTGCTGTCCACCGACATCGCGGCCCTGCTGCGCGCCTGCTCCTCGCTACGCGTGTTGCTGACCAGCCGCATCTCCCTTGAGGTGTACGCCGAGCACCTGTTCCCCGTGGCGCCCTTCCCCGTGGGCTCCGGGGGGCAGACGCCGTACAGCTCGGTGGCGGTGCAGCTGTTCATCGACCGTGTGCGGGCGCACTACCGCAGCGACGTGCTGCACGGCGGCGAACTGCACCACATCGCCGAGATCTGCGAACTCCTCGACGGCGTGCCGCTGGCCATCGAGGTGACCGCGCGGGCCGTGGGCACGCTCAGTCCACGGGCACTGCTCGAACAGCTCCGGCGCGGGGCCCACCCGTACAACAGCCGGCTGCTGGACGTGCCGACCCGTCACCAGTCGGTCCCCGGGGCGCTGTCCTGGGGCGACCAGGCGCTCTCCCCGGAGGAGCGCGCGCTGCTCCAGCGGCTCGCGGTGTGCGAGACGTCCATCGACCTGCCCACCGCGCAGCGGCTCGGCAACCTGTCGCTCATGCAGGCGGCGCGCAGGCTGGACTCGCTGGTGCACAAGAGCCTGCTGGTGAGCGCCAAGCGGGAAGGGGGCGAGCCGGAGTTCCGGATGCTGACCGCGACCCGCAACTACTACCGCAACCGGCTCGCGCAGGACCCCGAGGAGCAGGCCGAGGCCCGTAACCGGCACGCCGACCACTACGCGAAGTTCGCCGTGGCCGCCGAACGCGGGCTGCGGATCGCGGAGGAACGGGCGCACTGGCTCGCGCTCGCGCACTCCCGGCTGGCCGACATCCGCACCGCCATCCGGCGGCAGCAGGCCAAGGGGGAGCACGCCACGGCGGTCCGTACCCTCCTCGCCCTCGAAGAGGCGTGGACCGTGCACAACATGCTCCGCGAGTCCGCGGGGATACTCTCCCGCTCCGTCACCGCCCTGGAGGCGGCCGACGTACGCGACGCGCGGGACGCGGCCCTGCTGGCCGACGCGCTGGAGACGGCGGGACGGTGGGCGCTGGCCGGCGAGGAGCTCCAGGCCGCCCGAGCACTGCTGACCCGGGCCGCCGAGCTCTACCGTGGCACGGGGGACCCCGGCGGGCGGGCCCGGGTGGCCACGCTCCAGGGCGAGTTGCTGCGCCGCGCGGGCGACGCGGCCGGGGCCGAGCGGCAGGCCGAGTTCGCCGTGGCCGAGCTCGACGCGATCGGTGACGTCAGGAACGCGGCCCTCGCACGGCGGCTGCTGTCCCTGGTCCGGGCCGAGGGCGGCAAGCCGGAGGCCGACCAGCCCCTGGTGCGGGCCCTGGAGGAACTGCGGGCCCTGGAGGAGCCGTACGCGCGCGCCGTCGCGCTGGTCCACCTGGCCCGGGTGCGACTGGCCAGCGGCCGGTCTCCGGAGGCGTACACCACGGTCCGCGAGGCCATGGAGATCCTCACCCGGTACATCGGCGGCCCGGCCGATGTGGTGCTCGCGCTGGAGACAGCGGCTCGCTCGGCGCCGAGCGGAGGCGGCACGGAGCGAGCGCACGTCCTACGGTTGCTGACCATGGTCACGGCGCTGCGGGAGCAGTACGCGCTGCCGGCGAGCGTGGACGAGGTCGCGCTACGCGCCCTGGCCGACCAGGTACGGGAGGCCACGGGGGAGACGGCCGACGGCGAGGCGGGCCGGGCCGCGAACGCGACGGAGGCGGCCACGCTGTACTCGGCGCTCAACACCGCGCTGGCGGCTCCGGTACCCAAGCCGGTCGCGGTGCCGGGGGCCGACGCCAGGCTGGCCGGGCTCACCCCGCGCCAGCACCAGATCGCGGAGCTGGTCGCCGAGGGTATGACCAACCGTCAGATCGCCCGCTCGCTCGAACTGTCCGAGTGGACGGTCGTCAACCACCTGCGGCAGGTGATGAACAAGCTCGAATGCCCCTCCCGAGTCCACGTCACCCGCATCGTGCAGCAGACGGCCGCGGGATAGGCACCACCAGCCCCCGTGTCGGGCCCGCCGCACCTCGCGGTGCCGGGCCCGACACCGGCGGCTGACCGGCGACCGCCCCGCGTACCGGCGGACGCCCGCACACCGGCCGGCCCGGCGACGACCGCGGGCCGGCCGTTCGCCGTGCCGGCACAGCGCCGGCGGTACGTCCACGGCGGCGGGCCCACGGCGCCGGTGTGCGGCTCGGTGTCGGGGCGCCGGCCGCCCCCGGCCGGGGCCCGTGGCGCACGGCCCGCGCACGGGGCTGGCGAGGGGCCTCACGGAGCCCTCGCGTCCCGACGGCCCCTCCCGGTGACGGCCCCCCGCCTCCCGGCGGCGGGTTCCATGCCCCCGGCGGCGTCCCCGCGCTTCGACCGGCCTTCCGCGCTTCGGCCGGCCTCCCCGGCCCCGGTGGTGGGCCGGACGGGTAGGGACCGGCTCACCCCGGGGCGCGGGTCACTTGACGCGGTAGGCCGCCGCCCGCGCCATCGCGTGCAGCTCGGTGGCCCACTCGTCCGGGAGCGCGGCGCTGACGGCGTCGTTGGCGACCTTCAGCCGCTCCTCGATGACCGACTCGACGCGGTCCTTGATGCCCGTCCTCAGCAGCAGGGCGTGCAGCTCGTCGGGGTCGGTGTTCGGCAGGTCGTCGCCGACCAGGGCTCGCACCTCGGGCTCGTCCTGGAGGGCGAAGGACATCAGGAGCGTCATCTTGTGCTGCTTGAAGTCCAGTCGGGCGGGCTTGCCCGTGATGTCCGTCTCGCCGAAGGCGTCCAGCAGGTCGTCCCGGAGCTGGAACGCCTCGCCGAGCGCGAGCCCGTACTCCTCGAAGGGGGCCAGCAGCTCGGGCGAGCCACCGGCGAGCATCGCGCCGACCGACAGCGGCCGGTAGACGGTGTAGCGGCCGGACTTGAACAGGGCTATCCAGCGGGCCAGCGGGATGTCCGGCTGGAACCTGGCGGCGGCCCGCACGTCCAGGAACTGGCCGACCATCAGCTCCGTCGAGAGCTCCCCCCACACCGAGCGGGCGGCCGGCGGGCAGTTGGCCAGAAGCCGCTCGGCGTAGACGATGGCCAGGTTGCCGGCGAGCATGGCCACGCTCTGTCCGTAGTGCCGGGCGTCACCGTGCCAGTCGCGCTCGCGGTGCAGCGTGGTGTGCCGCACGTGCGCGGTCGGCCCGCCCCGCCGCAGCTCCGACTCGTCCAGCACGTCGTCGTGCAGCAGCGCCGAGGTGTGCATCAGCTCCAGCGCGGCGGCGGCGTCCACGGCCACCTCGGACTCGGGGTCGCCGCCGGCCGCCAGGTAGGCCGCGACGCAGAACGCGGGCCGCAGCCGCTTGCCGCCGCTGGCGACCATGGTCTCGACGCAGTCCACCAGCTCCAGCGCGTCCGGGTTCTGCCCGGTCCAGTACGCGCGCTCCCGCGCGAGCAGCGCCGCCAGCCGCTCCTCGACCCGGGCGAGCATGCGGTCCCGCACCTCACGGGGTGTCTCCCGACCGGGGTCGGTGGCGGTGGTCTGGGCCACGGTGGTCGTCGCCTCTATGGATGTCACAACAAGCTCCCCGGCGTGGAGAAGACAGAGTCCTCGGTGGTGGTCGTGCGGTTCGGCGCCGTGGCCGATGGTGTCGCGCTGTCGCGGTCCGGCTCACCCGGGCGGCGGTGCGGCGAGTCCACGGTGATCTCGGGCGATCTAGGCGGTCTGGCGGCTGGACAAGGATCTCAGGCGGCTGCCCGGTGGCGGTGTCTGCTCCACGGCGGGCGCGTACGAGGGCGGCGCGCCCGGGGCGCGTCCGCGAGGCGGGGCGAGCGTCGCCGGGCCTCCGGGGCCGGCGACGACACCGGCCCTGGTCGGCCCGTACGTCCGGCGTGCGGGCCGACCCGTGGCGGCGGCGTCCGGGGCCGACCCGGCGGGCGGGATGCCGGGGGCGTGCGGGCGATCCGTGTGAGCCTGGGCGTGCTGCGAGTGCCCGGCGTGTGCGCTGGTGTGACCGTGGGCGACGGCGGCGGTGGTGCGGCCGGGCCGGGCGGGACGCGGTGGCGCGGCGTCAGACGGTGGCCCGCCCGCGCCCCGGGGCCCGCTCGTCGTGACGCGCACCCGCGCCGACGACGGGACGGCCCGCGCCCTCACCTGCTCCTCCCAGCCGGTCATGGGTCAATCCTGCGGTTCCTGGCCGCCCGGGGCCATGACAACGTCCTGCCAGCGATCCGGGCCCGGCGCGCTCGGCCCGGACGTCGGCGCGACCCCGGCTCCGTCGCTCCGCCGCCGCGCCGCGCTCCCGCCGGCGTCGTGGTCCAACGCGCCGAGCACCGCGCGCGCGATGGCGTCCGAGTCGCCGAGGATGACCGAGTCCACGCCGGGCCTGATGCCGGCCGCCGTCACCCAGTGCACGGCCTCGGTCGGCACGCCGAAGGCGAACCGGCGCGGATGGGCGACGCCGTGGGCGTCCAGGAGCCGGTAGGGCCGCTCGGTGACGGCGAGCCCGCCGCTCTCGTGACTCCCGCCGTCCGTGGCGGGCATGCGGTACGGGGCGCACTGGCCGGTGGCCAGCAGGTGGCGCAGCAGCGGGTCGGCCGTGCGGCGCAGATCCGTCTCCGGCAGTCGGGCCTCGATCAGCACACGGGCGCTGACCTGCGAGCCGGGCACGGCCGAGGACCGGGCGACGTAGGCGCCGGCCCGTGGGTCGGGCGCGATCTCCAGGGCCGGCCCGGCGACGCGTACCGTGCCCGCCTCGATCAGGGCCACCAGTTCCTCGACGCGGCGGGCGGGCGGGCCGATGGACAGGTAGGCGTTGAGCGGGGTGTACCAGCGGTCCAGGTCGTCGCGGTAGGAGTCGCCGCTGAGCCCGCCGTGGTCGACCGCCAGCCGCAGTTCGTTGCGCAGGTCGCGCAGGACGTCCAGGGCGGCCTTGAGCGGACCGCTGACGTTGCCCTCGCGGGCCGCCCGCAGGTCCTGGCGCAGGTGGTCGAGCAGCCAGGCGTGGAACTCCTCGGTGTCCGCGAACTCCCGCTGCCCGTAGGGCCGCTCGATGGCCGCCCAGTCCCAACGGTCGGCCACCTCGATACCGAAGGCGGCGAGCACCTCCGCGTCCGCCTCGCCCGCCCCGGCCGGGTCGTCGCCCGCGCCGTCGGGACCGCTCGCCGGTACGCCGTCGCGCCAGCCGTCGGCCGCGTGCGCCAGATAGCGTTCCCGGAAGGCCGGGACCCGGTCCGCCTGGCCGCGCGCGGTCAGCAGCGCGCCGTAGTAGACGGTCTCGACCTCGCGCGCCACCAGCGGCCACAGCGTCGTGCGAAAGGAGAGCCCGGGGGTGTCCGCGGCCTGCGCGCGCAGCTTGGCGACCAGCTCCGGGGTCAGCAGGAACGGCTCGTGGCGACCCTCGACACCCTTCTCGTTCTCGCCCCGGGAGTGGTACGGCATCCCGCGCCGCGAGCCGGCGTACAACCGTGGCTCCCGCCCCGAGGGCAGGTACGTCAGGCGCCCCGCGCGACGCTCGTACCGACCGCCGCGACCCTCGGTGAGCAGGGCCATGTGGTCGAAGAAGTTGAGCCCGAGCCCGCGCAGCAGCACGGGCTCGCCCGGCCGTACGCCCGACAGGTCCGCGTCGGCCGGGTTGCCCGGGGGGACGTACACCAGGTCGTGACGGGCGGCGAAGTCGGCCAGCCGGGACTGGGTCGGCGACGCCTCGACGGGGACGTGGCCCTGGGCGAGGACGACCGCGTGCAGGCGCTCCAGCCGCTGGCCGCCCTCCAACGTCACGGTCTGGGTGCCCGCCCCGCTCCCCGTCCCGTCGTCGGTGTCGTCGAGCGCGACGGCCCGCGCGGCGTGGACGCGTACCCGGACCCGGGCCGGCGCGTTGGCCACCACGCGCCCGAACGCCCAGGAGAGGTAGTCGCCGTACAGCGCGCGGGTCGGATAGGCGTCCGGGCCCAGCGCCGCGGCCTCGGCGCGGACGGCGGCGTCGTACGCCGGGTCGCCGGCGACGGCGCGGGCCCATGTGTGGAGACTGGGGCCGGGGGCCAGTGGGCCCGCCATGGCCACGCTCTCGTCGGTGAAGACGGTGACCTGACAGGCCACGGTGTTCATCAACAGGTGTCGGGACTGGTCGGTTCGCCACACCTGTCCCGGGCCCGGTGCGTACGGATCGACCACGTGCACGGTGACCGTCTCGTACGTCGGGAATTGCCGCGCGTTGGCGCAGAGGCGCTCCACGACGGAAAGGCCGCGCGGGCCAGCCCCGATGACGCAGACATCAAGGCGTGTGCCGGCCATGCCGCTCCCCATTCCCGTACGACGCACGCCGAGCGAATCGGCCCGTCCCGAGCGAACTGGCCTCCGAGTGTTGGGGAAAGTGGTCGAACACGGTAGCGGCTAGTTCTTGCTATCTGACATGGTGGAGCTTGCCATGTGGCTTGCTATGGCTATTCGTGCAGGTCGGAGCCTACTTTGTGACAACTTCTAGCCTTCATAACCCCGGGCGACCAGCGCCTGCACGCACGCTGCGCGGCCTCCCGCGCGGCCCGTCGTGAAGGTCATCCCGTTCCCAGGTGGGGAGAGCTGGAATGTCGTACCGGAAACACCCGCTGAACATCGCTGAGCTGTTTGAATGGCACGCGCAGGCCAAGCAACAGACCGTTGCCTATCTGGACCGTCCCTTTGACATAGCCCCCGATCAGGGCACGCGATATGACGCCGGGCAACTCGCGCACACGGTACGGGACTTCTCCGCCCGCCTTTACGCGGCGGGGGCCCGTGCGGGCGACCGGGTCGCCATTGTCAAGGACAACCATCTGGACATGACGCTGGCCGCCGCGGCGGCCGCGCGCTTCGGGGCGATACCCGCGACGATCGCCGGGGCCAACACCCCCGAGAACCACCGCGCGATGATCGCCAAGCTGCAGCCCTCGGTCCTGGTGGTCTCGCCCACCGCGCTGGCCGCCGCCGCGCGTGCGGGCATCGAGCTCAGCGGCCCCGACACCAAGGTCATCGTCCTCGGCGAGCTGGGCGACGACGCCCCCAAGGGCGCCCTGACGCTGAGTGACCTGGACGGCGCCGACGCCCCGCCGGTCCGGCTGCGCGCCCCGCACGAGTCGATGCTGATCATGCACAGCTCCGGCACCACCGGCGTACCCAAGCTCGTCGTCCACTCCGGCAACTCGCTGCTCGGCGGCGTCGCCCGGATGGAGCGCATCCGCTTCCCCGTGCTGGCCAGCAAGCACCGCGACGTGGCCGCCACGTCGGTCTCCTTCGCCCACGGTCGGATCGTCTCGTGGGTGATGGGCCAGTTCGTGCTCGCCCCGAAGAAGATCGTGATCATCTCCCAGCACGACCCCGAGGTCGCCGAGCGGATGATCGAGGAGCACCGGCCCACCTCCCTGGAGGCGTGCCCGAACATCTTCCAGCGCTGGGAGGAACTGGCCCACCAGCGCCCGGAGATCTTCCGTCAGGTGCGGCTGTTCGTCGGCACCTTCGACGCCATCCACCCGCGCACGGTGCGCACCTTCCTGGACGTCTCCAAGCGGCGCGTGCCGGTGTGGCTCCAGGGCTGGGGCCAGAGCGAGGTCGGCCCGGTGTGCTTCACGCTCTTCACCCGGGGCCGGATGCGCAAGATCTCCGACGACGCGTCGGTCACCAGCGACATCGGCTGGCCCTCGCCCGGCTTCAACAAGGTCAAGGTCGTCGACGTCGAGACCGGCCGCAAGGTCGCCAAGGGCGAGCCGGGGCTGATGATGGTCGCCACCAAGGCCCAGTGCCTGGACTACGTCGGCGAGAGCGACCGGCACGCGGAGAAGATCGACGGCGAGTGGTGGAACACCGGCGACATCGGTGAGATGGACGCGCTCGGCCGGCTCAAGCTGGTCGACCGCGAGGTGGACATCATCCCCGGCACCAGCGGCATCGAGCTGGAGAGCATCCTGCTCGACCGCCTTCCCCGCGCCTCCGACGTGACCGTGCTCGGCGTGCCGGGCGAACTCCCGGTCCCCGTGCTGTCCATGGCGGACGACACGCTGGACCCGCGGGAGTGGGAGGCCGCGTCCGCCGGACTGCCGCCGATGGCCGAGCCGAAGCTGGTGCCCTGGCACGAGGTGCCCCGGACGGCCACCTGGAAGGTGCGCCGGCTGGACCTGCGGGAACAGGTCCTGGGCAGCAAGCAGGCCATCGGCTCCGGCCGCTGGACCTGAGCCAGCCGCCGCCCGGCGCGCGCCCCGGCCCTCGGCCGGGCGCGGGCGCCGGGTCGGCCACGCCCGGCTGACCACGGCCGACCGGCCACGCCGGGGCGGCCACGGCGAGTGGTCCACGGGAGCGCGGCGCGTCCGCGCGGCGCGCCCCGGCCGGGCGAGCGATACCGAACCATCCGAGGCAATCAGCCCGCGTGCGACGGGCGGCACTCCCGCCGCCGTCGCACGCCACCCGGGCGCGGGCGCGGCGGCCCGGCACCGGGGAAGCACCACGTGTGAGGAGCAGGAGTGACTGACATCGACATAGCGGTGATCGGCGCCGGCATCGCCGGCCTGACGACCGCGTACCGGCTGACGCAAGAGGGCCACCGGGTGGAGGTGTTCGAGTCCGAGGACGCGCCCGGTGGACGGATGCGCTCCAGCCGTGTCGACGGCTACACCACCGACCGTGGCGCCGAGACGATCTCCCCGTACGGCTACCCGGCCACCTGGGAGTTCATCAAGGAGCTCGGCCTGGACCGGGGCAACCAGATCCACCAGATCGAGCACCCCGTCGGCCTGTGGGACCAGGGCCGCAACCACCCGTGGGTGGGGCACCCCAAGGGCATGGTGCTCGGCGCCGGACTGTCCGTCACCGGCCGTCTCCAGTCCTTCCGCTCGATGCTGGGCGGCATGCGACGCTCCGGCCAGGTCGACCCGGAGTGGCCGGAGAACTCGAAGTACGGGAACATGACGCTCGCCGAGTTCGGCGCCCAGTACGGCCAGGAGATGGTCGAGCGGAGCCTGACCCCGATCGCGCACACCGCCTTCGGCTGGCAGCCCGAGGTCAGTGCGGTGGCGCCGCTGTTGGCCATCATGCAGGGCACCAAGGGCATATTCCGCTGGCAGACCTACCGGGACGGCCAGGACACCATGGCCCGCACCCTGGCCAGCCGGGTCAAGGTCCACCTGTCGCGCTCGGTGGAGCGGGTGGTGCGCGAGGGCGAGAACGTACGCGTCCACTTCGCCGACGGCACCGACCTGAGCGCGCGCGCCGCGGTCCTCACCCAGCCCTCGCCGGAGATCCCCGCGATCCACCCCGGACTGCCCGACGACGAGCGGCCGTTCATCGAGGCGTCCACCTTCACCACCATGATGCGCGTCGCGATCCGCCTGGACCGCCCGCTGGAGCCGCGCCGCGACCCGAACAACCCCCGCTCGTACGCGGTCGTCCTCGGCCCCGACGAGGACTCCCTCTTCTCCGGCTGCACCATCGAGCACAACAAGTGCCCCGACCGGGTGCCGGAGGGCCGTGGCCTGGTCACGCTGCTGATCTCGCCGCGCCGGGTGCACGAGGTGTACGACCTGCCGGACGAGGAGGTGCTGGAGCGGGCGCTGGACGAGAGCACCCACTTCATCGACGGGCTGCGCTCGGCGTACGTCGGTCACCACGTCGTCCGCTGGCCCAACGGCCTGCCCGCCGCGCCGCCGGCCGCCCTGCGGCTGCGGGGTCGCTTCGTCCGCCGCTCGCCGCGCCCCATCGAGTACGCCGGCGACTGGCTCTACCTGCGCCCGAGCAGCGAGGCGGCCATCGCGTCCTCGAAGCTGGCGGTGGACCGGGTGCACGCCTGGCTCTCAGGCCGCCGCTGACAGACGGGCGACCTGCCCGCCCACCCCGGTGTAGACCTGGGGGGGCGGCCCGGCCCCGCCACGGGCGGGGCCGGGCCACGCCCACCAGGTCCTTCGAGCCGACGGGCGGGGCCCGCGCGTCACCGCGCCGCTGGCGGCACCGCGCCGCTGGCGTCAGCGCCCGGCGGGCGGCCAACGGGCCGATGGCGGCCCCGGCCCGATCCGGCTCAGCGGAAGGCGTCCGCGTGGTCGGTGGCCCACTCGCGGAAGGTGCGGGCCGGTCGCCCGAGCAGCCGCTCGACCGTGTCGGTGACCCGCTCGGGCGTGTCCACGAACGACTTCCACGCGCGCAGCCGGCCGGCCACGAACTCCGCGTCGCCCCAGGCCGCCGTGAACTCCTCCCGCGCCACCTCCGCCGGCAACTCCTCCCAGCGCACCGCTCGGCCGATCACCTCGCCGATGATCCGGACCTGCTCGACCTGGGTGAGCGCCTCGGGCCCGGTGAGCAGGTGGGCCACCCCCTCGTGCCGCTCCCGCGCGGCGCCGCGCGCGGTCAGCGCCCGCACGGCGACGTCGGCGATGTCCCGCTCGTGGATGAGCGAGCGCGCCGCCTGCCCGTAGGGGTAGCGCACCGTGCCTTGGCGGATCTGGTCGGCCCAGCGCAGCGTGTTGGCGGCGAAGTCGATGGCCCGCAGAAACGTCCAGGTCACCCCGGACCGGCGGAGCTGGCGCTCGATCGCCTGGTGGTACGAGGTGGGTTCCTCGTTGTCCGCGAGGTCGGTCACGTCCGTCGAGAGGTAGACCACCTGCCGCGCGTGCTCGGTGACCACCTCCACCACACGGGGGTCCACCGGCAACCCCGGCCACATGAGGTACACCCGCTCCACCCCGCGCACCGCCGCCGCCAGCGAGTCCAGATCGGTCAGATCCCCCCGCGCCGCCTCCACCCCGGCCGGCAACGCCACCGCCGCCGGATCGCGTACCAGCGCGCGTACGTCCGCCTCCGCCCGTGCCAGCCCGGCGACGACGTGCCTGCCCACGGTGCCGGTCGCCCCGGTCACCAGAATCTTGGTCATGCCGGCACCGTAGAAGGTGAACCACGGTTCAACTCAAGGCCGGACCAGGCGGTTCGAGCGCGCGACGGCCGCTCCGGGCGGTGGCGTTGATCACATGACCGTTGCGGAAGTGATGTGCGGTCAATGACTAGGATCATGACAACTCTTCCGGCTACCGGCGCACCCGCCTCCCCGCTGCCCGTCGACACCCCGCCCGTCGACGGCCGGCCCGTCGAGACCCCGCCCGTCGACGGCCGGCCCGTCGAGACCCCGCCGGCCGTGGCCGGGCCCGACCCGACGACCGCCGAACTGACCCGGCTGCTCTTCGGCCCCGACCGCGACCGGGTGCACGGCCCCTGGCGGGCACTGGCCGCCGAGCCGGACATGCAACGGCGCACCGAGGCCGCGACAGCCGACCAACTCGCCGACTCCTACCGCAGGTTACGCAGGCTGGCCACGGCCGCCGACCCCGCCACGGTGGCCGCCGACCCGCATCTGCTGGCCGCGCTCCACGAGTGGATGGCCCCGGTGGACGGCGCGCTGACGGTGCTGGCCGGCATCCACTACAACCTCTTCCTCGGCAGCCTGTACGACCACGACCAGCGGCCCGACCGGCCGTTGGACGACTTCCTGCGGACGGACCGGATCGGCACCTTCCTCTGCACCGAGCTGGACCACGGCAACGACGCCGCCGCCCTGGAGACGGTCGCCACCTACGACCGGACCCGGCGCACCTTCACCCTCCACACGCCCCACCCCGGGGCGCGGAAGTTCATGCCCAACACCGGCCCCGCCGGCGGGCCCAAGTCCGGCCTGGTCGCGGCCCGACTGCTGGTCGACGACCGGGACCACGGCATCTTCCTCTTCCTGGTCCCGCTCACCGACACCGCCGGCCCGCTGCCCGGGGTCAGCGTCCATCCGCTGCCGCTGCGCCCCGGCAGTCCGGTGGACCACTGCCTGACCTCGTTCGACAACGTCGTCCTGCCCCGCGCCGCGCTGCTCACCGGCGAGCACGGGCGGCTGACCGACGACGCCACCGTCACCAGCGCCTTCGGTGGCAAGCGCAAACGCTTCCTGGCCGCCATCGGCCGCGTCAGCGTAGGCAAGCTCTGCATGGCGGCCAGCGCGATCGGCGGCGCCCGCACCGCGCTGGCCACCGCCGTCCGCTATGCCCACCACCGCCACGTCACCGGCGCCCGTCCCGACCGCCGCGTCCCGCTGTGGGCCCACCGCACCCACCACGGCCCGCTGCTCGAAGCCCTGGCCACGGTGTACGCCATGACCGCGCTGCACCGGGTCACCGTGGACCGCTGGGCCCGGCGTACCCCCGCCGACGCGGACGCCGTCGAACGCCAGGTGGCCATCAGCAAGGGCTGGACCACCTGGCGCGCCCGGGACGTGATCGTCGAGAGCCGTGAGCGCTGCGGCGCCCAGGGGCTGCTCCCGGTCAACGGGTTCGCGGCGCTGCTGGGCGACGTGGAGGGCACGATCACCGCCGAGGGCGACAACCTCGCGCTGTGGGCCAAGGCCGGTGCCGAACTCCTGCTGACGGCCGACCCCGGCACACCGGCCGCCACCACCGCCGCGGCCGACCGCGCCCCGACCGCCGCCGGCGCGGCGGGGGTCGGCGGCGGTGGGGCCGAGGGCCACGGAGGGGAGGTCGGGGTTGGCGCTGTGGGGGGTGCTGGCCGAACCGGTGGCGGCGACATGGACGATGCCGCGTTCCGGCAGGCCCTGCTGGCCTCGGTCGTACGGCTACGGCTGTCCCGCGCCCGCGTGCGCATGCGGACGTCCGCCGCCGGGGACCGCCTTCGGCGGTGGAACGCCGCCGCCCCCGACGCGCTGGCCGCCGTCACGGCCCGAGCCGAGCACGACGCGGCGGCGGCCCTGCTCGACTGGGTGGCCGCGACCGACGCGCCACAGGTCCGTGACCTCCTGCTCGACCTGCACCGGTTGTTCACCCTGCGACGGATCGAGCACGCCAGCGGTCTCCTCGTCGGCGCCGGCGAACTGACCGCCGCCCAGGCCGCCGACCTGGCCGTCCTGCCGGAGGAGGCGATCGACCGGCTGGCCGGCCACGGCCTCACCCTGGTCGCGGCCTTCGACCTCCCCGAGGAGTTCCTGGGCCAACGCCCCATCGCCACCCCCGCCTACGTACAGGCTCTCCTCGCACGGACGCGACCACGGCCGGCCCCGCGCCCGGTGACCGCCGCGTTCGCGAGCGCCGACGCGCCCCCCGGGGCCACCGACGCCCGCGCGGAGCCACACCTCCCGTAGCGAACCCCCCGCGCGACGAACCCCGCCAGCCCCTCCGTCACGGGCGACTCGCTCAGGGCGAGGCCCGGCCAACCCGGCCGGGCCACGCCGTGGGTGTGCGGCCGTGGCGGAGGTACGGCGACGGAGGTACGGCCCCGCCCGGGGCGTGGCCGTGGTGGGGCGTCGGGGTCGGGCGCGCATGACGGAGCCCCGCCCGCCGGGCGAACGGCGAGCGGGGCTCCGTTGGGAAGCCGCGCGTCCACGGGGGTCGGTCGCGCGGCGGGTCTGTTAGACGCGGTCCACGGTGCGCTCGGGCGCGGTGCCCGAACCCGAGTCCGGGCGCGCGGCGGGCGCGGGCTCGGGAGCCCCGCCCTCGCTGATGCCGAAGCGGTCGTGGAAGGCGCGCATCGGGCCCGGGGCCCACCAGCTCTTCGTACCGAGCAGGCGCATCGAGGCCGGGAGCAGGATGCCACGGATCAGCGTGGCGTCCAGCAGGATCGCGAGCGGCACGCCCAGGCCCATGGCCTTCATGTAGCTGATGCCGGAGGTCAGCATCACGATGAAGACCAGGGACAGGATGATCGCCGCGTAGGTGACGACCTTGCCGACGCGCTCCAGGCCGGTGGCGACGGCCAGTTCGTTGTCCCCGGTGCGGTCGTACTCCTCCTTGACGCGGGAGAGGATGAACACCGCGTAGTCCATCGAGAGGCCGAAGCCCAGGGTGCCGACGAGGACGGGGACCGTCCAGTTGATCGCGCCGGTGTTGATGAAGTCGCCGACCATCCACTGGAGGTGGCCGTCCTGGAAGACGAAGACCAGTGAACCGAAGGTGGCGCTCAGGCTCAACACGCTCAGCAGCATCGCCATCAGCGGGAGCAGCAGGCTGCCGGTGAGCAGGAAGAGCAGGATGTAGGTGCCGATGGCCATGATGCCCAGGGCCAGCGGCAGGTTGTCGGCGAAGACCTCGAAGGTGTCCACGGAGATGGCGGGGTGGCCACCGACCTTGACCGGGAACGGGGCCTTCGTGTCGCGGATGTCGCGGACGATGTCCTCACCCTTGGGGGAGAGGCCGTCCACGGCGGGCACCACACTCAGGTACGTCGCGGACTCCGTGCCGTACTGCTTCGAGAACGCGTTGGCCGGGGCGGCCTGCTTGCCGCCGACGAAGCTGCCGGTCAGGGCGTCCACCCGGGCCACGTTGGGCAGGGCGGACAGCCGCGAGGCGTAGGCGGTGATCTCCTGTGCCCGCTCGGCCGTCGTGCCGATGTCGGTGGCGACGACCTGCATGGCCTGCGCCTCGCGGTTGTTGAAGTCGTCGTTGACCGTCTTGGCGACCTCGGCCGACTGGGAGGACTTGGGCAGGATCTGCTCGTCGGGCAGACGCAGGTTCAGATCGCGGACCGGGGAGCCCAGGAGCGCCATCAGCGCGAGCACCGCGACCACCAGCGGGACGGGCTTGCGCATCACGAACAGGGCCAGCCGGTGCCAACCGCCCTCGCTCGACTCGGCCGCCGGTCGCGGCTTGCGGCGGATCAGGCGCAGCTTGTCGATGCGCGGGCCGGCCCAGGCCAGCAGCGCGGGCACGATGACCAGCGTGGCGAGCGCGGCCATCAGCGCGGTGGCCGCGCCACCGACGGCGATCGACTGGAACATGCCGAACGGCATCACCATGAGCGACATGCAGGCGATGGCGAGGGTCACGGCGGAGAAGATGACCGTCCGGCCGACCTGCCGCATCGTGGCGCGGATCGCGTCCTCGGTCTCCCGGCCGCGCTGGAGTTCCTCGCGGTAGCGCGTGATGAACAGCAGGCTGTAGTCGATCGCCAGACCGAGGCCGAGCAGCGTGGTGACGTTGGTCAGCAGGTTGTTGGCGTCGAAGCCGAAGGTGATCAGGTACAGCAGTCCGAAGACCAGCAGCATCGTGGCGAGGGCGACCGCCAGCGGGAGGGCCGCCGCGACCAGCGAGCCGAAGATGACCACCAGGACGATCAGCACCAGCGGGAAGACCAGGGTCTCGGCGGTGGCGGCGTCCTTCGCGGACTGGTCGACGTTCTCGAAGTTCATCAGGGCGGTCCCGCCGAGCTTGACCTCAAGCCCGTCGACCGTGCCCGTGTACTCCTTCTTCAGGTCCTGCACCCGGTCGTTGACCTCGTCGAAGTCACCCAGGATGCGACCGCTGACCAGCGCCTGCTTGCCGGACTCGCCCCTGAGCGAGGGGGCCTTGTCCAGGCTCCAGTACGAGGCGACGTTGGCCACGTACTTGTTCTTCTGGAGGTCGTTCGTCAGCTTCAGGCCCGCCGCGGCCACCGCCTTGTCGTCGACCCCTCGCGGGTCGCTGACGACGATGGACAGGTTGGGACGGCCCTGGTCGAACTCCCGCTCCAGGATGTCCTCGGTCTTGTGCGACTCGGTGTCGGTGTTCTCGTAGCCCCCCATCGTCAGCCGGTCCGCCAGCCCCATCGAGGCCCCACCGACGGCGAGCGCGATGATCAGCACGGCCAACAGCACTTTCTTTGGCCTGGGAAGGATCAGGCTCGCTAGTCTGTCGAGCATTTTCGGAATCTCCTGACGGGCGGCGCGAAAGAGGGAAGCACCGTGCGAGGACTTGTGGAACAACTTGCACTAGACCTATGGAACAGTCTGCACCTCTGATCCGCTGCGGTGCAAGCCGTTCCATAGATCGCCGGGCGTCGTCCGCGGCGCGGTGGGGGGACCAACCCGGCGCGGCGATCCGGACATCTGTGACATGTCTGGATCGGGGGCTCGGCGGTGGTCGCCGAACACCCTCCCCCGGGGCGTCAGTTCCATGCGTGGCCACCCGGTGAATGTCACCGGAACGTGATCCACACGCGGTCCTGACGGGCGACCGCCCCGCCTCCGGGAGGGGGCGGGGCGGTCGTGGCAGCGGCCACGGGGCCGGGTCGACGTCCGAGGTCGCCCCGCACCCGTGCCGGGCGGGGGCCGCGCCTCAGACGTGCAGGGCGAGAACGTTGGCCAGCAGTAGGGCCGGAACGCCCCAGCGGTGCAGCTTGATGCCGAGCATGCGGGCCTGGAGCAGGTTGCCCTGGGCCACGCCCGACCGTGCCTGCGCCACCCGCATCACCCACAGCGGCACCATCAGCGCCACGAACCACACCGGAACCGCGCCCACGCCGATGGCCACCGCCACCGCGACCGGCTCCAGCAGGTGCGTCCCGACGATGATCTTCCGGTAGGTCGCGGGCGTGGTGAGGGTGGCCAGGTTGCGACGGCCGGCCAGGCGGTCGCCCTCCACGTCGTTCATGTTCGAGTAGATGGAGACCAGCAGGCTCCACAGCCCGAACAGCGCCGACTCCAGGATGACCAGACCGGTCACCTCGCCGGTGAGCAGGGCGTACGGGATGAGGATGGCCAGGCCGGGGCTGACCAGGATGAGTTCCTGGCCGAAGTTGTAGCTGATCTTCAGGCCGTAGGAGTACTGCACGTTGGAGACCAGCACGGCCACCATCAGTAGCCCGACCCACAGCGAGTTCTCCGGGGCGATGACGAAGACCAGGGACCACATCACCGCGCCCCAGGCCATCGCGCCCCAGCCGAACCGTTCCGCCTGGCGTACCGTCAGCGCGCCGCTCAGCAGCGGCTTGCGGGTCAGGTCGCGCAGCGCGCCGGACTCGGGCGAGTAGTTGCGCGCGTCGCTGCCGTCCCGGATGCCGGTGACGTCGTCCAGCGCGACGGTGGCCGCGACCACGCCGACGTAGCCGGCTATGTAGAGCAGGATCACGGCGAAGGTCGTGCCGTCCCACGTCAGCGCGCCGGGCAGCGCGGCCCACACGATGAAGGCGCTCAGGTAGTAGTCGTAGAACGAGAGCTTGCCGAGCTTGACGTACGCGCTCAGGCGGTCTCTGGAGACCGGGGACGCGGCGATGTTCAGCGACATACTGATGCTGCCTTCTGTGATGGTTTCTTCGCGCTTGGTGGGTGTGTCTTCCCGGTGTGCTCGGAGCGTGCGGGGCACGCCGGCGGGAACGGGGGCCGGGGTGGGCGGGGTTGGGTGCGGGTGGTCGGGCGGCGTCGGCCGGTCGCTGTGGAGTGGAGTCTTGCCGAGTCGCGCGCGCCGGAAGGAACCCGTACGGGGGACGCGCTGGGGCGTACCCCGTAGTGCGGGCGCGGGTGGCGGCGTGCGCCGTGGTGTGGCGCGCGGCGGGCTCCGTGGTGGGCGCCGGTGGCCGCGGGCTCCCCGTGCGGCCGGCGGGTACGGGGCCGGGCCGCGCACCGCACGGGGTGGGCTCGCCGCTTCGCCCGCGCCGACGGCGTACGCCGGTCGTACGCCACCCGGCCGGACCGTGCCGACCCCGTCAGCGGCCCGGGGGACTAGCGGGGCTTGCGGCCGTAGGTGGAGATGAGCACCTGGGTCAGCCAGTGGTGGGCCGGGTCGCCCATCTGCGCCAGCGCCTCGTCCACCCGGGCCGCCGACACCTCGCCCTCGGCGACGATGCGCGGCTTCATGAACTCCAGCCACAACTGGTAGTGCCGGGCCTGGAAGGAACCGCCCTGGACCATGACGGCCCGCCCCTCGGCCGTGACCTCCTCCAGCTCGGTGCCCAGCATCGCCTGGAGGTCGAAGTGGCCGCCGCGCGGCTCGTGGCCCGAGCGGCGCATCAGCGCGTACCCGGCGGCCCGCACGTCCTGGAGGAAGTCCTCCGAGGTGGCGCTGCGGAACAGCGGCAGCGAGTCGGTGTCCTCAAGGAAGAGCCAGCCGCCCGGCTTGAGCGCGCGGACCATGTTGGCCACCGCGGCCGGCCGGTCCTCCAGGTGCTGCACCACCATGCGCGAGTGCACGACGTCGAAGGACTCGGCGGGCAGTTCCTCGGTGCGCAGGTCCAGCCGGGCCACCTCGACGTGCGGCGCCCGCAGCGACTCCAGCCGGCCCGTCTCCAGGTCGGCCGCCAGCACCCGGCCGGTGGGCCCGACCCGCTCGCCCAGCCAGCTCGCGATGGAGCCCGAGCCCGCGCCCACCTCCAGCGCGTGCCATCCGGCGCCCACCCCGAGCCGCTCCAGGCGCTCGACGGTGCCCGGGTCCCAGATGGCCTCGTTGGCGCGCAGCCGCTCCGTCTCCTGGTCCCAGGTGGGATCGAAGACGTACTCCTTGGGCTCCTGGTCGGTCACGCTCATATCGTTCTTCGCCCTCCGTGGACCTCGTATCCTCCGTGGACCTCGTGTCGCTGCCGCCCACGCCCAGCCTGTGTGGGGCTCAGGCTAGAAAGCCGGGCAAGACCCTGCCATGGCAAGAGAGTGTGCGGTTGGCGCTATTCCAGGCAGTTATCTGCTAAGGACCCGCAGGTCACACCTCGCGTACCGTGGGCGCCCCGCTACGCGCATCTGAGGAGTTCACGGTGTTGCACACCCTGCTCGTCGGGCTGGGACGCTCAGGACGAGAGCTGCATCTGCCGGTCCTCCGCCGGCTGCGACAGGACGCCGGTGTCGGCGACGGCCACGCGCCGGCCGACAGCGTCTTCGCCGCCGACGTGCCCGTCGGCTACGACCTGACGGCCCGGCCGGACGACGCGCCCGTCCCCGGCCTGACCACCGTCTCCTCGCTGAGCCAGGCGCGCGCCCAGCTCGACCCCAGCACCACCGTCGTGCACGTGTGCACGCCGCCCGACCACCGCGCCCAGGTCCTGCGCGACCTGGCCGAACTGGGCTTCGTCCAGTTCCTGGTGGAAAAGCCCATCGGGGTGGACAGCGAGGTCGTCGGCGACATCCGCGCCGTGCGCGACGCGTACGGGCTGCGCCTGGCCGTCGTCGCGCCCTGGCTGCACAGCACGCTCACCGCGCGGCTGCACACCCTCGTGCGCTCCGGGGACCTGGGCGCGCTGCGCCGGATCACCGTGCACCAGCACAAGCCCCGGCTGCGCCGCACACTGAGCACCCCCAGCCACCCCACGGCCTTCGACGTGGAGCTGCCGCACTCGGTGGGCGTGGCCCTGCGGCTGGCCGGCGCCGGCCAGGTCACCGAGGCCGCCTGGAGCGACGCCGTCGCCGGCGACCGCGTCGTGCCCCGGATGGGCTCGGCCGAACTGACCCTGGTCCACGACGCGGGCACCACCACGCGCATCGTCTCCGACCTGACCTCCCCGGTGCGCGAACGCAGCATCACGCTCGACTTCGACGCGGGCCAGGTCGAGGGCCACTACCCGCTCAGCGGCGAGGACAACTACGCCCACCTGCGCGTACGCCCCACCGGCCGACCCGAGACCTACGAGCTCTTTCCCGAGGACGCGCTGGACGCCTGCCTTCTGGCCACCTACCGGGGATTCGTCGAGCACACCGACCTCACCGCCGACTTCGAGCTCCAGGCCCAGGTCGTCCGCGTCCTGGAGAGCGCCAAGCGGCGGGCCACCGAGGCCGAGCGGGGCACCGGGCCGGGCGCCGCGCCCACCCAGGCCGGCCCCGCGCCGGCCCACCAGCGCCCGGCGGCAGCCGGGGACCAGCCCACGACCGAGCGGAACGGGAGCATCCATGTCGGCTGACGCCACCGGGACCAGCGCGGGGACCACGTCCCTGCCGGGCATCGCGCTGTGCGGGATCGGCGACGAGGCGGGCGCCTCGCTCGACGAGCAGATCAGCGCGCTCACCACGCTCGGCTGGGGACACATCGAGCTGCGCAACGTGGACGGCACGGCCGTCGCCGACCTGGACGACGCTGCCTTCGACACGCTCGTGGACCGGCTGGCCACCGCCGGTCTGACCGTGACCTGCGTGGACTCCCGGATCGCCAACTGGGGCCGGCCCATCACCGCCGACTTCGACGAGGACCTGCGCGAACTCGACGCCCTCGGCGAGCGCTGCCGCCGCCTGGGCACCCGCTACGTGCGCGTCATGTCCTACCCCAACGACGGCCTCAGCGAGGCCGACTGGCGGGCCGAGGTCCTGGCGCGGATGGGCAAGCTCGCCGCCCGCGCGCAGGAGGCGGGCCTGGTCCTGCTGCACGAGAACTGCGCCGGCTGGGCCGGCACCGAGGCCGCCCGCATGCGCGAACTCCTGGACACCGTCGACAGCCCCGCGCTGCGGCTGCTCTTCGACGTCGGCAACGGCGTGGCCTACGACTACGAGGCCTACGACCTGCTGCCGCACATCGCCCCGTACGTCGAGCACGTGCACATCAAGGACGCCCTCGGCACCCCGGACGACGCCCGCTACCTGCTGCCCGGCGACGGCCGCTGCCGGGTCGAGGACTCGCTGCGCTACCTGCTGGACCAGGGCTACACCGGCGTGTGGTCCATCGAGCCGCACATCAACGTGCGCCCGCACGAGTCGCTGGCCACCGAGGGCAAGGACGGCGTGGACGCCTTCGTCGACTACGGCCGGGCCCTGGAGCGCATGGTCGACAGGCTCGCCGAGGAGCGCGGGTGAGCGGCGCCCTGGCGCGGGGCGCGCACCCCGCGCGCGCCGCCGGGGTCACCCTCTCCGTGGCCGAGCGCGAACTGCTGCTGCATCTGATCGGCCTGCCCACCGCCGGCCCGCTGGAGGTCGGCACGGACGGCGAGCGCCCCCGGCTGTGGGAGGCCCAGCGGGCGTACGCCGAGGCCGCCGCCGACCTCGGCTTCACCGTCGTCCACCACGCGGCGCCCCAGGCCACGATCCTGGAGCGCGCGGACGTGCCCGTCACCGTGCGCGCGGCGGCGGCCGAGATGCCCGACTTCCTGGAGTGCCAGCCCAGCATGGTGCTGCGGCTGGGCCCCGAACTGCCGGCCGAGCGCACCGTGATGTTCAACGTCCACCTGGACACCGTCGCGGGCCTCGAACCGCCCCGCTACGCCGACGGCCGCTTCCACGGCCGGGGCGCCATCGACGCCAAGGGCCCGGCCGTCGCCCTGCTGGCCGGGTTGCGCGCGGCGCGCCGCGCGCTGCCCGCGCTCGGCACGGACGTCGGCGTCCTCATCCAGCTCGTCGCCGGCGAGGAGGGCGGCGCCATGGGCGTCTTCGGCACCCGCCCGCTGGTGGAGGCCGGCCACACCGGCCGCCTCAACATCTTCTGCGAGCCCACCCGCTCGCTCCTGGTACCGCGCTCCACCGCCGCGGCCACCGCCCGGATCAGCGTCGAGGGCCAGGACTCCATCGACGACCGGCCCGGCGGCGGGCACAACGCCACCGTCCTGCTGGGCCACCTCGCCCAGCACCTGGCCAGGCGGCTGCCCGAGCGCGCGGCCGGCGGCCGGGTCTGCGTCGCCGGCCTGCACACCGGCACCCTGCACAACAAGGTGTACGGCACCGGCCACCTGCTGCTCAACCTCGCCTACCCCACCACCGAGGCCGGCCAGGCGCTCGGCCGGGCCCTGACCGAGGAACTGGAGTCCGGCCTCGCCGACTTCGCCGAGCGCTTCGCCCCGCTGCCCGACTTCGCGCTCACCGCCCGCGAGGCCGCCCGCGTCACCAGCCTGAGCTGGCAAAAGCGCGGGCTGCCCGCCCTGGCCAGCGCCGACCCGTGGGCCGAACGCCTGCTCACCGAGGGTGCCGGGCTGCGCTACGCGCCCGCCGACGCCGACGCGTTCACCTGCGACGCCATCTGGATGCACGACGCCCCCGGCGCGTACACCGTCGTCTACGGCCCCGGCGACCTCGACGCCAACGGCGCGCACGCCGAGGGCGAGCACGCCGACCTCGTGGACCTGGAGTCCTTCGCCACCGGCGTGCGCGCGCTGCTCACCGCGTTCACCCGGGCCAGCCAGGCCGGCGAACTCCCCGACCCGGCGGCCACGGGCGCGCCCGCCCCGCGCGCCGCCCCCGAGCGGCCCACGGGCACCGCCCCCGCCACCAGCCGCACCGCCTAGTCAGGAACGGAAGGTCATGACACCTGCGTCGCCCCCAGCAGCCGAGGAAACGGCCGCGCGCATCCCGTACGAGCACCTCGTCGGCTTCGCCACCGAGGTCTTCGCCGCCCGTGGCGTGCCGGGCGAACGCGCCCGCACCGCCGCCGAAGCCCTGGTCTACGGCGACCTGGCCGGGATGCGCTCGCACGGCCTCACCAACCTGACCCGGCTCTACCTGCCGCTCTTCGACGACAAGCGCGTCGAGCCCGACGCCCAGCCCCGGGTGCTCGCCGACAAGGGCGCCTCGGTGCTCCTGGACGGCGCCAAGGGCCTTGGCCTGTGGCTGGCCAGCGAGGCGATCGACCTGGCCGCCGAGCGGGCCGCGGAGTACGGCATCGGCCTGGTCTCGGTGCGCGACGCCACCCACTTCGGCTGCGCCGGCCACCACACGCTGCGCGCCGCCCAGCGCGACATGATCGGCATCCTGGCCTCCAACTGCGGCGGGCAGCGCATCGCCCGGCCGCCGGGCGGCAAGGTCGCCATGCTCGGCACCAACCCCATGAGCATCGCCTCGCCCGCCGGCCCCGACCTGGCCCCGTACTGCCTGGACATGTCCACCACGGCCGTGCCCACCGGCAAGATCCGCCAGGCGGCCCGCGCCGGCCAGGACATACCCGAGGGCTGGCTCACCGACGCGCAGGGACAGCCGGTCACCGACCCGCACGCGCTCGACCGGGGCGACGGCTTCCCGACCTGGCTCGGGGGACGCCCGGAGACCGGCGCGTACAAGGGGTACGGGCTCGCCCTGCTCGTCGAGGTGCTGGCCGCCCTGGTGCCCGGCGCCGGACTGGGCCCCTCGCCCGAGGCGTACGCGGGCACCGGCGGCCCCTCCGGGCGGGACGACGACATCGGCATCCTGGCCATCGTCGTCGCGCCGGGCGCGCTGCGCCCGGTGGAGGGGTTCCTCTCGCAGGCCGGCGGGCTCTTCCAGGCCCTGGTCGACAGCCCGCCGATCGACCCGGCCGCGCCGGTGAGCTACCCCGGGGCCCGTGAGGCCGCCACCGCCGCCGCGGCCCGCGCCGACGGCGTACCGATCACGCCCGCGCTCTACGGGGAGCTGCGCGAGGTGGCCGAGCGATGGGGCCTTGAGGTCCCGGTTGGAGTGGACGCATGAGCACACCGCTGCGCGTGGGAATCGTCGGTCTCGGCGTCATCTCGCGCTTCTACGTCAAGGCGTTCGAGGAGCTGCCGGAGGTCGAGCTGGCCGCGGTGTGCGACCTGCGCGCCGACGCGCTGGCCCCGTTCGAGGGCACGGTGCCCACCTTCGCCGACTACCGGGACATGATCGGCGCCGGCGGCCTGGACGCCGTCGTGGTCAACGTGCCCAACGACGTGCACGCCCAGGTCTGCGGCGACCTGGTGGCCGCCGGGCTCGCGGTGTGCGTGGAGAAGCCGCTGGCCACCCGCGTCGAGGACGGGCGCGAACTGGTCCGCGCGGCCCGCGAGAAGGGCGTGGTGCTGTTCACCTCCTTCCACCGCCGCTACAACGACAACGTCCTGGACCTCATCGAGCGCGTCCCGGCCGGCGTCGGCATCCGCCACGTGACCGTGCGCTACCTGGAGATGATCGAGGAGCACGCCGGCGACGACCACTGGTACCTGGACCCCGAGCGCTGCGGCGGCGGCTGCGTGGCCGACAACGGGCCCAACGCGTTCGACACCGTCCGCCAGATCGTCGGCGACGTCACCGTCACCGACTCCAAGGTCGTCCGCGACGCCCAGGGCACCGACCGGCAGGCCAGCGTCGAACTGCGCGCCACCACCGGCCCCACCGCCCGGGTGCTGCTCGACTGGGCCTACCCGGGCGAGACCAAGGACGTCGAGCTGACCCTGGCCGACGGCACCGTGCTCACCGCCGACATGCTCGGCGGCCACGACGGGTTCAAGACCTCGCTGTGGCACGAGTACGTGGGCGTGCTGCGGGACTTCGCCGGCGCCGTGCGCGCGGCCGAGGACCGTGGCGAGGGCGGCCTCGCCGCCCTGGAACTGGTGGCCGAGGTCTACCGCCGCGAGGCCGAGGAGGCCGGCGCGAGCACCGCCACGCACGCCGAGGGAGGCGCCCGGTGAACCCCGACGAGGACGGCCCCAAGCGCTCGGTGACCGGCGAACTGGTCAAGATCCTCACGCACAAGCGGGAGGACCGGGGCATGGAGCTGACCGAGTTCGCCAGCCGCTGCGTACGCCGCGAGGAGATCCACGAGCTGATCACCACCGACCACGACGACCCCAGCACCGGCGCCGTCATCGACCGCGTCGGCTTCCTGGGCTTCGTGGAGCTGGCCCGGGGCGGCGTCATCGACCGGGGCGACGAGGTGCGCATCAACGGCCACCTGGTCGGCACCGTCCTCGGCTTCGACGCGTGCCACTACCCGAACCACTACAACATCCTGATCAACACCGACAAGACGGCCGCCGGTCCGGACCTCGGGCTGGCGCCCGAGATGGAGGTGCGCTTTGACCCTGCGCCCTGACGGGCCGCGTCCGGCCGCGGCACCACTGCTCGACACCCTCTCCGGCCCCGACACGCTGCGGGCCGTCCCCGCGTCCCGGCTCCCCGGGCTGGCCGCGGAGATCAGGGAGTTCATGGAGCGGGCGGTGCCGCGGCAGGCCGGGCACCTCGGGCCCGATCTGGGAGTGGTCGAGCTCACGCTCGCCCTCCACCGCGTCTTCGACGCTCCACGCGACCGCCTCGTCTGGGACACCGGCCGCCAGGCGTACGCCCACGAACTCCTCACCGGTCGGCGCGACTTCACCAGGCGCCGCCAGCGCACCGAGCCCACCTGGTACGCCACCCGGCACGGGGCCGTGGAGAACGCGCGCACCGCCACCGCCCTCTCCTACGCCGACGGCTTCGCCAAGGCGCACCGGCTGCGTGGCCTGCACGACCGGCACGCCGTCGCCGTCATCGAACGGGAGGCGCTGTTCTGCGGCCGGGCCTGGGAGGCGCTCCGCGACCTGGGGGCCAGCCGTGGCCTGCCCCTGGTGGTCGTCGTCCACGACCGGACGCCGGCGCACGCCCCCGCCGGCGAGCCCCCGGCCGACCACCGGGTGACGCTGCGCCACCCCGGGCCCGGCCACCCCGGCGGCCCGCTCGCCGCGACCCCGCCGTGCGACCACGGCGGCCGAGCCGGCGGCACCCTCGTCCAGGCCCTGCCCAGGCGGACCCGGCCCGCCGAGCGCCCGGAGACGAGCCGCCTGGCCCCCCGCGGCCTCTTCGACGATCTGGGCTTCGGCTACTTCGGGCCGGTGGACGGCCACGACGCGGTGGCGTTAGAGGTGGCCTTACGTCGGGCCAAGGCGCTCGGCGGACCGGCCATCGTGCACAGCGTCGTCCGCGCCGACCCGGACCCCGACCGCGCCGAGGCGGGCACCGCCGAGCCACCGTCGGAGGGGCAGGTGACGGGCCCGTCGTGGACCTCCGTCTTCTCCGACGAGATGGTGCGGTTGGGGCGTGAGCGTGAGGACGTGGTGGGTATTACGGCGGCCATGTTGCAGCCTGTGGGGTTGGAGGCGTTCGCGAGGGCGTTTCCGGATCGGGTTTTTGATGTGGGGATCGCGGAGCAGCATGCGGTGACGTCGGCGGCGGGGTTGGCGTTGGGTGGGGTGCATCCGGTGGTGGCGGTGTACGCGACGTT